>CAYGMG010000100.1:0-15478 GCA_964350895.1 uncultured Lysobacter sp. | reverse complement strand
TCGTATCCGCGACCGCGGAGCTTCGATTTAACCGCAGTCAGTGGCAAGCCTGTAGTGCTGCGGTCGCGGATACGATTCGCTCCCACAACAGCTCGCCGACCTGCTCCGCAAACGGCAAATTTGCGCCCCAAACTGCTGCCCGACAGTGCAAGTCGGTCGGCCTGAGACTGCGGTGCTGTGCTTCACCACGAGCCGTCATCGAAGCGATTCGCTGCCAGCGCGAGTGAGCCTGCCCTGTGCTCCCTCGGTGATCGCCAATGCTCGCGGGCGAGCAGAGGCTTCACTCTCCGCCGTGTTGCCATGATGGGTCCGCGCCGGACGCGCTGCCGGGCCGAAGCGCGGGGATCACTCCAGGGTGAACCACTGCACCTCGACGCGGCGGTTCATCTCGCTGTCCGCGCTCGCGGGTTCTTCCCAGCCGCGGCCGACCAGTTCGAGGCGGGCCTTGTCGATGCCGGGATGGCGGGCGAGCAGGGCGTCGCGTACCGACTGGGCGCGCTGGCGGGATAGTTCCATGGCCTTGAGCGCCATGCTGCGCACCAGCTGTTGACCGCCTTGTTGCTCGAATTCGGCGACGCGCGCGTTGTCGACGTGGCCGCGGAGCAGGACGACCGAGCCGGGACTGACCTGGAGGAAGCCCTTGATGGTGTCGAGGTAGCCTTCGTTCTCCTTGGCATCGGTGTCGAGGTCGGAGGAGTTGGGCTTGAAGAAGAAGCGGATGTCCTTGCTGAGCAGGGCATCGCCCTCCAGCGACACCGCGCCGCCGGTGCGGATCGGGGCGATGGCGATCTTCTGCTGGGCGAAGGCCACCTCGCCGGAGAGTGCCTTGAGGAACTGCATGTCGACGAAGCGCGCCGGGTCGGCGGGGTTCTTGATCAGATCGCCATAGCTCAGCACCGAGCTTTGGAATATGCCCTGGAAGCTGCCCGCGGCGTCGATCGTGCCCTCGAAGAAAGCGATGTTCTCCGGCAGGTTGGACAGGTGCACCTTGGCCAGTTCTTCGCGCACTTCCTGCTCGCTCCAGTCGAGCGCGCGGGCCAGGGTGGAGAGATGCGGTTCGGCGTTGTCGCGGACCATCCGGTTGCCTTCGAGCAGGCCGTGGACCAGTCCCTGGGCAAGCTTCGGGTTGGCCTGCGCAAACCCCTTGTTCAGCATCAGGATGTCGGCAACGATCAGCAGGTTGCGGTTGGACACCAGGACCTTGGCCCGGCCGTTGCTGGCCGCGACGACTTCTTCGGTGCGCGGTGACCAGCCGACGCAGCCGTTGAGCCGGGGTTTGCCGCCGGCGAGTTCATGCTGGTAGGCGTCGCAGGCGACGAAGGCGTCCTCGTAGAAGACCAGACCCAGTTCGCCGGCGCCGACGCGCCCATCGAGGTCACGCAGCACCTTGACCGGCACGCCGGCCTCGGAGACCAGGTAGCGGATGAAGAACTCGGCCTCGTTGAACTGCGAGCTGGCCAGCACCTTGCCCTTGAGCTGGTTGACGTTGGCGATGCCGGCGTCGACCACGACCTGGTCGGCGCCGCGCGAGAAGCCGATCTGCGCCGGGACGATGGCCTCAAACTGCCGGCCGATCACCGCCAGGGTGTCGGCGGTGGTGACGGTGGCTGCGATGCGCCCGTTGTTGAGCTTGTTCCAGCCTTCCTCTTCGCTGAGCTTGAGCCGCACCTGGAAGCCGTAGCGCTTGGCGAAGAACGAGTCGGGATTGGGCTCCAGCCCGCCGTTGGCGACGATCAGCCCGGCGTAGCCGGCGTACTCGCTGATGTCGACGTCGACGATGCCGTTCTGCGGCTGGTAGGCGGCCGGCGCATCCAGCCGCGGCTGGCCGCTGACCGGCTCGATGGGATCCGGCTTGTCGCCCTCGGCGCCGACCGGTCTGGCCTCGGACGAGGCGCCTGTCGAGTCCGAACGCGCGCCGTCGCTGTCTTGTTTGCTGCCCATGTCCTGATAGACCAGCCAGCCGCCAAGGCCCAGCAGGCCAAGCACCAGCAGCAGGGTGATGAACTTGCCAGCAGCGTTGCCGCGTTGGCGTTCGGCGATGCGGGATTGCGCGGATCGGGTCATGGCGGTCTGCTCCTCGGGGCGACGGCGAAACGGTGTGTTCGGTTGCGGGTCTACTGCGACTGCGCCTTGCGAGCGCGCTGCGCTGGCGCTGGCGGTGGTCCCTGCAGCACGCTTTGCGGCAGCTTGTGGTCGGTCGACAGGTCAAGGCTGCCTAGCAGGTCGCGCTGGCTGCCGAGCCAGCGATTGGCTTCGTTGAAGGAGGCGGCCAGGGCGTCGAGCGAGGCGCCGATGTGTTCTTCGTCCGAGGCCAGCAGGGCCTGTTCGCGGATCAGCGCGATCTGCTGGTCGATGCGCGCAAGCTCCGCGTCGACATGTTCCAGCCGGCGCTGCGCGTTGAGATGCGCTTCCTGGCGCTGGTCGATCACCGATTTCTGCTGTTCCAGCGAGCGGCGCAGTTCGGGGCTCAGCTCGTCGCTGGCCAGCCGCGCATCGATCTGGTCTTCCTGCGCCTGCAGCCGTTCGCGCTCGGTATCGGCGGTGGCAACCACGCCGAGGATCGCCTGCTTGGCGACCAGCAGGCGCAGGTGCAGCCAGACCAGCTGCTCCAGGCTGTCCTTGTGGGTGGCCAGCATGGGTGAGCGTTCGAGCACGGCGAAGATCTCCCGTGCACGCACTTCGATCTGCTGCTGGCTGCGCTGCTGGCCAGGCGTCAGCTGGGCCAGCTGCTGCTGGTAGCGCTGGTCGACCGGGTCCTCGCTGCGCGCGTTGGCGTCGATGGCACGACGAAACCGGGTGTTCTGGCTGAGCCCGTAGAGATAGGCGATCTCAAGGCCAAGGCCAAGCGCAAAAAAGCCCGGATTGACGAAGGCGCCGAGCAGGGCGAAAGCGGCAAGGCCGAACAGGTTCGGCGGGATCGGCATGCCGAAGGGGCGGGCGGTGAAGGCCGCCCACAGGTAGGACGGCTTCTTCACGGCGCGCCACCTTCGGCCAGCGGGCGCAGCGAGGGCGGTACGAAGGCCATGTCGGTGGCCTCGCGGATGGCGATGCGCATCTGGAAGTCGAGCACATCGCGCGGCACCGGGGCCTGATAGCCGTCGAGGCAGGCGCGCAGGGCCTCCAGTGGAGCAAGCTGTTCAGTGCGGTGACGGCGGTAGACCTTGACCGCCAGCGCCTCGGCCGCGCCCGGGGTGAGCAGGGTGGGCAAGGGCAGGGTGGCCAGCTCGGCCGCTTCCAGCTTGAGGTCAAAGCGCTTGAGCAGGGCGCGCAGCAGGGCGGCGCTTTCCGCGACGGTGGTGGTCGGCAGCAGGGGCACCTTGACGTCGACCCGGCCGGGGCGCTTCAAGTCGACCTCGATCAGGTCGCAGCGCGAGGATGCCAGGATCCACATCACCCGGCCGCGGTTGGCGCCGTTGGACATCTCCTGGGCGATCATCGAGTACAGGCGGCCGGACAGCCCGGAATCACCGCTGCCGCCATCGCGCTTGCCCAGGGTCTGGTCAGCCTCGTCGATGAACACGATGCAGCGGCCGAGCGCGCGGATCAGACGGAAGATCTTTTCCAGGTTGCCCTCGGAGGAGCCGACCCAGCGGTCGCGGAAGTTCTTCAGCTTGATCACCGGCACGCCGGCCTCGCCGGCCAGGCACTCGACCAGATAGGTCTTGCCGGTGCCGACCGGGCCACAGAACAGGTAGCCCATCGGCAGGGCGCGCAGGTCCGATGCCCGCCACAGCGCCATGTCCTGGCGCAGCCAGATCTTCAGCGCCTCCTGGGCGTGGTAGTCGTCGAGCGAGCGATGCGAGTCGATGAACTCGATCAGACCGCCGGCTTCGTCCTCGACCAGGGACTTCTTGATCGACACCCAGTCGGAAGGGCCGATCTGCCGATCCTCGTGGTGGCGACGCCGGGCCAAGCTCTGCAGGGCGGCGACGCTGACCCCGGTCAGCGCGCCGGCCAGCTCTTCATCGCCGCTGTCCGGATCGAAGGCGCGCGGATGATCGAGCCGCAGCTGGGCCAGGGCCTCGCCGAGAACGGCGGCATCCGGCAGCGGGATCTGCACCTTGTCGACCCGCGGATGATTCGCCACCAGCGGATGCAGGTCGGTGAGGTTGTCGGCGATCAGGAAGCTGGCGAAGGGCAGGTCGGTGAACGGCGGCTCGCCGGCCCAGTCGCGGACCAGGGAGGCAAGGCTTGAGACATCGAAATCGCCAGCACGCGAGGCCGGCAGGATCTGCTCCACGCCGCGCACGATCACCGCTACCGGTTCCACTTCCTCGCGGCCCAGGGCGCGCAGGTTGGCTCGGAAGCGCAGGTAGCGGGTGACCAGCTCGACCGCCTGCCGCGGATCACGCGGCAGCGCGCCGATCTCCTTCATCGCCGGCCATTGCGCCAGCCGCTCCGCCCCACGCAGCACCGCGAGGCCGTTGCCAGCGTCGTAGGTGAAGACCAGCTCGAAGCCGCCCAGCAGCAGCGCATCCAGCGCCCGGGTCAGGCTGACCCGGCGGCCCTGCAGCGGGAAGCGGTCCGACACGTTGCCGTGCAGGATGAACTGCCCATGCGCGCCGCTGACATAGCCGACGGCGAGTTCGCGGGCCCAGGCGGGCGATGAATCAGGGAGCGTCATCTCGCTGCGCTGCTCTCGGGTCGATGGATGTATGGAGTGAAAACGAAGCCCCGTAGGAGCCAGCTTGCTGGCGATCGCATGGCAACCGATGTCCGATCGCCAGCAAGCTGGCTCCTGCAGGAGAGAGCGGGAAGGCTTACGCCGATTCGCCCTCGCTGGCCGGCTTGGCGCCCATGCTGCGCTGGGCGGGCGCGGCCTCGGTGGCGCTGCCGTCGTCCAGGCTGAGTCCTTCGGCGGCGGCGAAATCGGCCAGGGCCTGGTCGGCCAGGGCGTTCATCTCGGCTTCCTTGAGGTTGACCTCGCTCATGTCCAGCGAGTCGCGGGCGACGCGGGCGCGGCCCGCGGCCTTGGTGCGTTCTTCCTCGACCATCTCATGCAGCCGGTTGAGCGTGTCGCCGGAGCCGCCGATGCTGCCGATCATGCCGCTGGCCATTTCGTTCATTTCGGCCATGGCGGTCTTCATCCGCATATCGTTGATCGCGCCCTTGAGGCTCTCGATCTTGCTGCGCGCCGACTGCACGGCGACGTCCCGGGCCCGGACCAGATCCTTGTAGGTGGTCTCGGCCGACTCCATCTGCGCGCGGTTCTCTACCAGCTCGCGGGAAATCGTCTGCAGGCGCAGGGCGTTCTGTGCCGCGGCGGCCTTGTTGCCGGCGCGCAGGTGGGCGGTGGTGCGGGCGCGCACCTCGCGCTCCTCGGACTCCAGTTTGCGCACCTGGCCCATAAGGCGTTCGGCAAGGCCGGCGTGATTGGCCAGGCCCTGGTTGTAGCTGGCAATCTGCTTGCGCAGGTTCTCCTGCTCCAGTTCGAGCAGGGCTTCCGGGTTACGCTTCTCCAGATCCTTGATGAACAGGGACAGGATGCCGCGGAAAAGATTGGCGATGCGAGAGAACATGAAACCTCCCCAGTGGGTTCCGGACGGGCCGATACAGAATCAGCCGCCACTTTACGCAGCATTCGATTCCGCTTCCATGGCAGGCTGGCGGTTGCCGGGCCGGCGCTTGTGCTGCCTGCGACAGGGGACGTCCGCCGGGGCCGGCTGTGACCAGTGCATTGCGGAGTGCGTCGATGGCGCGTGAGCTGCGTCGACGGCAGGCCTGGATCGCCCTGCTGCTGGCGATCGGCGCGAGTCTGGCGGTGGTCTGGGTCCCGCTGCTCAGCATGCTGGCCTGGCCCCTGCTGCTCGGCTCGACCCTTGCCCACGAGTTGGGTCACGGTGTCGCCGCGCTGGCCCTGGGCGGGCATTTCGAACGCCTGTCCCTGTTCGCCGACGGTTCGGGCGTGGCCGAGTACCGCGGTGCTTTCGGCCGCAGCGATATTGCCCTGATCGCGCTGGCTGGACTGATCGGGCCGCCGTTTGCGGCGATGCTGATGCTGTTTGCCGGCCGTCACCAGCGCGCCAGTCATGTGGCTCTCGGCCTGGTCGGTGTGGGGCTGGCGGCGGCCGGACTGCTGTGGGCGGGCAATACACTGACCCTGGTGTTCTGCCTGGTGCTGGCTTTCGCCCTACTGCTTGTCGCGATCATGGGCTCGGCAGCGGTGTCTCAGGTGCTTTGCGTGTTCGTCGCCGTGCAGCTGACCCTGGCCAGTTTCACTCGCGCCGACTACCTGTTCACCGAGTCGGCGCAGACCGGGGGCGGCGTCCTGCTGTCCGACGTCGGCCAGATTGCCGAGGCCTGGTGGCTGCCTTACTGGTTCTGGGGTGCGCTGGCGGCCGTGCTCAGCCTCGTCTTTCTTGCCATCGGGATCTGGCGCTTCCTCGCCGCCCTGCGCTGAGCGCGACTTCGCTACCAGTTCATCTGCCCCGCTGGATCGCCCTGTGTTGCCGGCGTGATGGGGTCTGCACAAAACATTGAGTTTAGCTGCACCGATGTTTCACCAAGCCGATGGCAACGTCACTCCGCCGGCGCCACGACGTGCCGGATCCCTTCCCACTTCAGGAGTGACCGTCATGTCCCAACGTCCGTCGCGCGCAGCGCTGATCGCTGCCCTTCTTGCTGCCTTTTCCCTTCCCTCGCTGGCGCTCGCCGACGCCCGGGTTCTGGTCGGACACTTCGCGCCGTTCGCCGCGGATCTGGCCGAGACGTCGGTGGACGTTCGGGTCAATGGTCAGGTGGCGCTGAGCAATGTGCGTTACGGCGACTTCACCGACTACCTGGCCCTGCCTGCCGGGGCCACCACGCTGGAAGTGCTGGTCGCCGGCACCACCACGGTGGCGATCAGCGCCAACGTGACCCTGGTCGATAACACCGACTACACCGTGCTCGCCACCGGCGGCGCCAATGGTCAGCCGCTGGCGCTGCAGGCGCTGCAGGATGACAACAGCGCGCCGGCCGCGGGCAATCTGAAACTGCGGGTGATTCATGCTGCGCCGTTCGCTTCCAGTGCGGAAGCGACCGCGGTGTCGATCCGCACCGATCGTGGCGCCGTGGTCGGCGGTCTCGATTCGGTGCCGTTCTTCGCCGCCAGCCCGTACCTCGAAATTCCCGCCGGCAACTACGATCTCAAGGTTTCCACGCCGGACGGCGCACGCAACCTGATCGACCTTGCGCCGGTCGACCTGCCGGCGGGCGCCGTGCTCAGCGTCCTGGCTACGGGTGACGGCGGCAATCAGCCGCTCGGTTTCACCGCCCTGCCGCTGGGCGCCTTGCCGACCGAGCTACCGGTCGACATCAGCGTCTCCGGCCACTGGTTCACGCCGGAGTTCGATGGCCAGGGCTTCGCCTTCACGCCGAAGCCGGATGAGAACCGCCTGCTCGGCAGCTGGTATAGCTGGGGCGACAATGGCGCGCAGATCTGGTTTGCGCTGGATTCTGCCGGACCCGCTTCTGGTGATGCCGCGGTCAATGGCGGCTTTGACAACCAGAGCGCGGTGTTCACCATCTTCCGCAGCAGCGGTGGCGCCTTTGCCTCCAGCCAGGCGGTGACCAGTGAGCCGGCCGGCACGCTGACCATCGACTTCGCCGACTGCACGACGGCGGTTGCCAGCTACGCCTTCGACGGCGGTCCGAGCGGCGAACTGCCGCTGACCAACCTCACGCCCTCCGGCGTGTGCAGCCTGCCCTCCGCCGACTGATCGCGAGATGGACTGATTGATCGATCCCCAGCAGTCCGGCGGCCGCTCAGGTCAGCCGGGCTGCTGGGCTGAATCTGCGAAACCCATATTTCACCGTGAATGGGCTTCCGTTTTTCCGGATTTCCGGTTAAATAGGGCTGTCTTTGCCTTAGGATCTTTCCATGCTCTGGATCGCTCCGGGGTCAGACGCCCATCCAGCGGAGAGACCCCATGCCCGTTCGCAAGAAGCGCGACTTTATTCCCCAGACCGCTCCCGATCCAGATGACGACAGCTACGTCAACCTGAAAGTCCGCCGCAAGCTGCGCGAACAGCTGCGCAAGATCGCGGCGATCGAGGAGGTCTTCATCCACGAGCTGACTCAGCGCGTGCTTGCCGATTTCATCGACGACTACGAGGACAAGGCCGGCATCAAGCTACCGCAGGCGCGTCTGTCCAATGCGGCCAAGCGTCGCCGCGACGCCTGAGAGCGGCGCGCCTCAGGGCTCGCCCGAGGCCGCGCTGCGCGCCAGCAGTGCGGCCTGGTCGCGGCCTAGATAGGCGCGGATGGCCGCGCGCACCAGGTAGATCAGCGGAATCATCAGCAGGGCCATCAGCACCTTGTAGCCGTAATTGACCGTGCCGACGGCCAGGAACAAAGAGATCGACCACTGCTGCGGGCCGAGCACGAAGGCGATGTAGAGCACGACGAAGCTGTCGACCAGCTGGCTGACCAGGGTCGATCCTGTCGCGCGCAGCCAGATCCAGCGCTCGCCGGTGAGCCGGCGGATGCGCTGGAAGACGGCAACATCGATCAGCTGGCCGACCAGGAAGGCGGTCACCGAGCCGGCGATGGTCCACAGCCCCTGCCCGAACACGGCGGCGAAGGCCAGCTGGTAGTCCGGCACGCCCTGATCGCGCGCCGCGGCGCGCCACCAGTCGGCCGGCGCCAGCCAGATTGCCGCAAAGGCGAATGCGAAGGCATAGATGATCAGGGCGACGGTCAGCCAGCTCAGCAGGCGTACGCCGCGCGGGCCGTAGTACTCGTTGATGATGTCGGTCATCACGAACACCACCGGCCAGAGCAGCACCCCGGCGGTGAAGCTCAGGGAGCCCTGCTGGCCGAACAGGTCCCAGTTCAGCGGGTCGATGCCGAGGCTGTCCTCGAGGGCGAAGATCTTGACCCCGACGAACTCCGCAAGCAGGGCGTTGGCGACGAAGAATCCGGCGAGGATGACGAACAGCGTGTGGCTGCGCGCGGCACCTCGCTGACTCATCCGGGAGGACTCGCCGGCGCCGGCTTGCGCTGGTAGGGCACCTGGTCAGGCGCCACCGCGCCGCCGGAGATGATGAAGGCCATAGCCTGGTCCACCGACCATTCGGTGGGTACCAGATCCTCCACCGGAACGATCTCCAGATAGCCCGAGGTCGGATTCGGCGTGGTCGGCACGTAGACCGCGGCAAGCTCGCGACCGCTGACGCTGTCACGCATGGTCCGGGTGACCAGGGCGATGGTCTTGATGCCCGGATGCGGAAACTCGATCAGCACAACGCGCTGCGAGCCTTCCGGTTTCTTCTGCAGCACGCCGAGCAGTTTCTTGGTGCCGCCGTAGATGGTCTGCACCAGCGGAATGCGTTCGATCAGGCTGTCGATGGCGGTGAGCAGGCGCTTGCCGATCACCCGATTGGCGATCCAGCCAAGCACGTACAGGCTGCCGATGGTCAGCACCACGGCGAGCAGAAAGCGGATCCAGTTGGCCTGCAGCACGCTGCCGGTGATCGGCACCAGGCGCGCCAGCAGGGCGATGGCGGCGTCGACCAGGGGCGCGCCGAGCTTGGAGAGCTGGGTCAGGACCAGCTCGAAAACGATCCAGGTCAGCCACAGCGGAAACACGGTCAGCAGGCCGGTCAGGAGGTAACGCTGGAAATGCAGTTCTCGACTCATGCCGCGGATTGTAGTGGTATTCGTGTCAGGCCCGCTGTTTGCCAAGGCGGTATGAGGAGCGACGTGGAGCAGAACAAGCCCTGTGTAGTGATGCTGGTCGGCCTGCCCGGGGCCGGCAAGAGCGAGGTGGCGCGCGCGCTGGAGCGTGCGCTCGGCCTGCACCGCATCTGCCGTGACGCAATCCGCGCGGCGCTGTTTCCGGCCTGCACGTTCAGCCCGGCGGAAAAACGCGCGGCCAACCATTCCGCGCTCAAAGCGCTGCAGGTCAACTGCGCGATGGGCCGCGGTTCGGTGCTCGATGGGCGGACCTTCTCCCGGCTGCAGGAGCGCGTCGAGCTGGAGCGCCGAGTCGAGGAGTTCGGCGCCCGGGCCATCGCGGTCTGGCTCAACTGTCCGCCGGCGCTGGCCCGCGAACGGGTCGCGGCGTCAGACAGTCACCAGGCCGACGACCGCACTCCCGAACTGGTCGACGTGGTCGCCGCGCGCTTCGAGCCGCCCCAGCTTGGCTGTATCGAGCTGGACGCGCGGCAGCCGCTGGAGCAGGTCTGCGACGAGGCGGTCCGCGCGGTGCAGGACCTGCTGGCCTATCGCTGAGCCTTGCGGTCGGCGACCTCGGCGCCGCGCCGGTCCGGCTTGAGTCGCACATAGAGCTGCTTGCGTACCCGCGCCACCAGCTCGCCGCTGCGCGCGTCGCGCACTTCGCACTCGCACCAGTGCAGATGCTTGCTGCCGTCCGCGGTGGCCGCGCGCAGTGCGTCGAGCAGGGATTCTTGAACCACAAAGCTGGCGACGACGTCGCCGCGCCCTGGGGCGACGAAGTCGATCTCGCCGGCCTTGTCCCAGACGATGTAGTCGCTGCCCAGGGAGCGCATCACCAGGATCATCCACCAGGGATCGGTCATCGCGAACAGGCTGCCGCCGAACTGGGTGCCGACGTAGTTCTTGTTGTACCAGCGCAGCTTCAGCCGCACCCGCGCCGTGCGCCAGTCATCGCCAAGCTGCTCGCAGCGGATGCCGGAGAACAGGAAGGGTGGCCAGACGTTGATGTAGTGGCGGAGCCATCGTGGTCGCATCGCGGCCAGCACCGGATCGGGCGGGGCAGTGTGCCAAAGCCGGGGTGATAGGGGGGAGCCTGCGGGCCGCTTCGTTCATCCTGGGAAAGCTGGCGCTGTCACGGCCTGTCGATTCGAGGGAACCGACAGGCCGGATCGCGGTCAGTGCTCGCGGTGGCTGGCGGTCGATGCAGGGCAAACGGCATGTTGGGAGTGCATCGGTCGATGCGATGGATGGCAGTGACCCTGTTGCTGGGCGCGAGCAGTGGCGTGATCGCGGCGGCACCCTGGGATGCTGGACTGCTGCAGGGCGGCTGGCGCTCCGAGCTGCCGCGTTCCAGCTACGGCACCGCTGCCGATCCCCTGGTGTTCGAGACGCCCTGTCTGTTTCCCGGGGTCGAGTTCGCGCTGTGCCCGGCAACGCCTGGCCTTGGCGGTCCGCCGCGGCGGGTGTTCGAGCGCAGCAACTGGGAGTCATCATTGGTCGATCCGCGCGACCGCTTCTGGGTCGTGGGCGCCAATGCCGAGCCCGCCGGCGACGCACGCTGCAACAGCGGGCCGCCGAACCAGAGCGAAGCGCTGGGCGCGCCCTTCGATGCGCTGTTCGGGCTTGCCTTTGGTCCGCCCGAGGACGGCCGGGCGCCGTGGCGCAATGAGTGGCGGCTGGCGATCGATCTTGCCCATCGCCCTTCCCAGCTGGCGCTGCGGCCGGACTGCATCACCCGCGACTACATCCCCTACCTGAGCATCGGTCTTGCCAGCGAGCGCGGCAGCGACGCGGCGCCCTTCGCCGAATTCAAAGTCGGCCAGCCCGGACCGCTGCTGCGGCTTGGCGCCCGTCTGCTGGACAGCAATGCCGAGCGCTTTGCCGAGGGTGAGCCGCCGCCGTCCGACGCCCGGGGTCAGCACGCCGGCATCTGGCTGGAATCGCATTGGGGCGGCGTGCGTCGCTGGGTCTGGCTGACCCTGCTGAGCAGCTTCGATGCCGGTGGCAGCAGCTACCAGGCGCCGTGGAACTGGGCGCTGCGTGAGTCGGTCCACGCCCCCGGCGCCGACATCGTGGTCAGCGCCCTGCCAGCGCTGCGTCAGCGCTGCCCGCACTTGCACTGGCAGCTGCCGCCGCTGGCGCCGGCAAGCTGGCAGGGCGGGGTTCGGCACGCGCTGGAACTGGATGTTGCAGCCTTGTTCGCCTGCCTGGCGGACCGCTTCCAGCAGCCGCCGCCTGAGGGCAGCAGCCTGCCGCTGACCGGCATCCATGCCTGGGTCGAAGTCGGCCTGCGCGAGCGCGATGGCCTGCCCGGGTTTTCGGCCGAGGACTATGACTCCCGGCTCGGCATGGCCTTCGACACCTTTGATCTGCTGCCCGCCGGCGCGCACTGGCTGGCGGACGAGCAGGCATTTCTTGCGCGGTTTGCGGCCGAGCTGCTCGGCGCCGGCCTCGCTGACGGCGAGCAGCGCATCGCTGCCATGCCTGCGTCGATGGAACGCAGTGCAGTGATCGCAAGGCTGCTTGATGATCCGCTGGTCAGCGAGCGCGCCCTGCTGCCGGTGTTGCTGCAGCGCTTGCTGCTGGACGGTGACTATTCACCGGACCTGCTGCAGGCGCAGCGCCGGGCGCTGGCGGCGCGGGCGCTGGACCTGGATGGCGTGGTCCGCGAACTGCAGCGCGACGCGCGGTTCCGCGCGGCTTCGGCGGGCGCCGGCGCGGTCAGGCTGCTGCAGGCGCGGTTCTTGGCTGCCTCGGGACTCAGCGTTTCGCAGGCTCGGGCGCGCTCGCCCTGGCTGGTCGAGCCGGCCAAGTGGGAACGACTCATTAGCCGCGGCGACGAGTCGCTCGCCAGCCTGTCGCGCTTTCTCGCCGGCCACCTGCTGGACACCCCGCGTGGCCGTCGCGAAGCGCAGATCGTGATGCTCTACCTCCTTTCGCCGGGCATGCTTCCCGATGCCCATGGCCTGGGTTTCTGGCATACCCAGCCGGACATGCCCGAGCGCCTGGCCGAGCAGCTGTACTTCGATGCGTCCACCCGTGAGCGCTGGATCGGCGCTACGCTGCCAAGCGCATCCGCTGCGCCATCTGCTGCGGAGCATTATTAGAGGGGCCGCATCCGCGCTGTCGGGTAGGATGGGTCCCTGTTCTTCCGGGAGTCGCCCATGGCGCAGATCACCGTCCACCACCTCAACAACTCACGATCGCAGCGCGTTCTCTGGCTGCTCGAGGAGCTGGGCCTTGGCTACGAGGTGAAGCGCTACGAGCGTGACGCCAAGACCATGCTGGCGCCGCCCGAACTGCGCGCCGTGCATCCGCTGGGCAAGTCGCCGGTGATTGACGATGGCGAGCGTGTGGTGGCGGAATCCGGGGCGATCATCGAGTACCTCGCCACCCGCCACGGCAACGGCCGGCTGCTTCCCGAGCCGGGCAGCGAGGACTACTGGCGCTGCCGCTACTGGACGCATTTTGCCGAGGGCTCGGCGATGCCGCCGCTGCTGATGGCCTTGATCTTCCACCGGGTCGAAACCGCGCCGATGCCGTTCTTCGTCCGTCCGGTGGCCCGCGGCATCGCCGGCAAGGTGCGCGAGAGCTTCATCAATCCGCAACTCGAAGCGCAGTTCGCCTATATGGAGGCCGAGCTGGAAGGCCGCGACTGGTTCGCCGGTCGGGATTTCAGCATCGCCGACATCATGATGAGCTTTCCGCTCGAGGCAGCGAAATCGCGCGGGCTGCTCGGCAAGAAGCAGCCCAACCTGCTGCGCTGGCTGCAGGCGATCCATGCGCGACCCGCCTACCAGCGCGCGCTGGCCGAAGGCGGCGAGTACGCCTACGCCGACTGATTCGGAGCGCGGCGATGAAGGTACGCTTCTGGGGAACCCGAGGATCGCTGGCCAAGCCTGGCCCGGCGACCGTGCGCTATGGCGGCAACACCTCCTGCGTCAGCGTCGAGACGGCATCCGGCAGCTTGCTGGTGATCGACTGTGGCACCGGCGTGCACGATCTCGGCCAGCATCTGCTGGCCAGCCGCAAGGGGCCGATCCGCGGCCATGTGCTGATCAGCCACACCCACTGGGACCACATCCAGGGCATCCCGTTCTTCGCCCCGCTGTTCGCGGCCGGACACCACTGGGATTTCTACGCTGCACAGGGTTTCGGCGAGTCGCTGCGCGAGACCCTGGCCGGGCAGATGGAGTACACCTATTTCCCGGTCACCCCGGAGGCATTCAATGCCAGCGTCCACTACCACCATCTGGGCGAAGGCAGCTTCCGCATCGGCGACGCGCTGATCCGTACCCGCTATCTCAACCACCCGGCCCTGACCCTGGCCTTCCGCATCGAAGTCGACGGCGCGGTCCTGGTCTACGCCTGTGACCATGAGCCGCACGATGCCGAGGCCGCACGCGGCGGCGCCCTGCGTGGCGAGGATCTGGAGCACGTCGCCTTCATGCGCGGCGCGGACCTGGTCATCCACGACGCCCAGTACTGCGCCAAGGAGTACCCGGCCAAGGTCGGCTGGGGCCACAGCACAGTCGAATACGCCACCCGCGCCTGCGCCGAGGCCGGCGCCAAGCGCCTTGCGCTGACCCACCATGACCCGCTGCGCCACGATCAGGCGGTGGATTCCCTGCTTCAGGAGTTGCTTGGCCCTGGCGGCCCGGCGCGCGGTGCGCTCGAGGTATTCGCCGCCGCCGAAGGCATGGAGATCGAGTTGGTAGGGCAGGCCGCCAGCGCCGAGGAAGGCCCCTCCGCCCTTCAGGCGGAACAGCCGGTTAAGCCGGGGCCGATTGCCGCACTGGCCGCGCAGCCCGCCTTCCTCGACGAGGTGCGTGAGATCGTCCGCGACGACGCCATCGATGTCCTGCCGCTACAGCCCGCTGCGGACCTGCCGGCGGCGCTGGGCAAGCTGCGCCCGGGCCTGCTCCTGCTTGATGCGGATCTGGGGGCCAGCGTGCTGCGCTCGACTGCGCGCAGCGTGCAGCAGTCCGGCGACGCCCGACTGCAGCAGCTGCCGATCATGGTGCTGGGCAGCCCGCCGCCGGCCGACCAGGGCGACTGGAGCGCGGTCTCCGGCTGGCTGGCAAGGCCCTATTCGCGCGAGTACGCGCGCTCCCGCCTGCGCGCCTTCCTGCTCCGCGCGCGCTGCCGCTGGCAGGCGGCGCCTCTGCCGGGCGATGAAGAGGCGCGTCTGGCCGCCCTGCACGCGCTGCGCCTGCTCGATACGCCGCGCGAGGAGCGCTTCGATCGCTACACGCGGATGGCGACGGCGATGTTCGGCACGCCGTTCGCCTTCATCAGCCTGGTCGATGCCGACCGCCAGTGGTTCAAGTCCTGCATCGGCATCGACGCCGAGGAAACCTCGCGTGAAGTGTCGTTCTGCGCCCACGCCATCCACCAGCGCGAGCTGTTCGTGGTTCCCGACACCCTGCTCGACGACCGCTTCGCCGACAACCCGGTGGTCGCCGATGGGCCCCGGGTGCGTTTCTACGCCGGCTACCCCTTGGTGCTGGAGAACGGCCACTGCATAGGCACCCTGTGCCTTGCCGACCAGCGCCCGCGCGAGCTCAGCGCCGAGCAGGCCAAGCTGCTCGGCGACCTCGGCGCCCTGGTTCTCAAGGAAATCGAAACCCGCCCCGAAGCCGCCTGAGGCAGCGTGGGCGAGGCCTCAGCGGGCGGCAGCAAGGGGCGCATAGTTGCCGTTCGTCGATGCCCATCCATTGCGCCGGCTTTCTGTGGGAGCGGATCGTATCCGCGACCGCGGAGCTTCGATCTCACCGCAGTCAGTGGCAAGCCTGTAGCGCTGCGGTCGCGGATACG
>CAYGMG010000099.1:0-15529 GCA_964350895.1 uncultured Lysobacter sp. | reverse complement strand
CTGGCTGCCGGCCGAGCAGCTCGACAGTTACCTCGCCGGGCTGATCCTGCTCGGCGCCGCGCCGTGCACGGCGATGGTCTTCGTCTGGAGCGGGCTGTGCCGCGGCAATGGCCACTTCACCCTCAGCCAGGTGGCGCTGAACGACCTGGTGATGGTGTTCGCCTTCGCCCCGATCGTCGCCCTGTTGCTCGGGGTCAGTGCGATCCCGGTGCCGTGGGCCACCTTGCTGCTCTCGGTGCTGGTCTACATCGTGATCCCGCTGGCGATCGCGCAGTGGCTGCGTGCGCTGCTGCTGCGCCGCGGCACGGCCGCGTTCGCGAGGGCGATGGCGCGGATCGAGCCGGTGCCGATCAGCGCCCTGCTCGGCATGCTGGTCCTGCTGTTCTGCTTCCAAGGCCGCCACGTCATCGACCAGCCGCTGGTGATCGCCCTGCTCGCGGTGCCGATCCTGGTCCAGACCCTGTTCATCGCCGCTCTGGGCTACCTGCTCAACCGGCGCTTGCGGGTGCGCCATGATGTGGCTGGCCCGTCGACCATGATCGGCGCCTCCAACTTCTTCGAGCTGGCGGTGGCGGTCGCGGTGGTGCTCTACGGCGTTGACTCCGGCGCGGCCCTGGCCACCGTGGTCGGCGTGCTGATCGAGGTGCCGGTGATGCTCTGGCTGGTGCGCATGGTCAACCGCACGCGCACCTGGTACGAGGCTGGCGCGCTCGGCACGGCGCGCTGAGCGCAGGGCAGGCGCCGGCGCGATCCACTATGCTGCGACGCAGTCAAAGTCGGCGGGAGGGCCGATGGACTACGCCGCATTGCTGCAGGAGATCGTCGCCGAGCTGAGCGTCCAGCGCGGCTGCGGTCGCGTGGCCGACTACATCCCGCCGCTGGCCAATGTCGATCCGCAGCAGTTCGGCATCGCCCTGATGCAGCTGGACGGACGCATGCACGTCGCCGGCGATGCCGACACCCGCTTCTCGATCCAGAGCATCAGCAAGGTGTTCTCGTTGACCCTTGCCATGCAGCACGCCCGCGATGATCTCTGGCAGCGGGTCGGACGCGAGCCCTCGGGCAACCGCTTCAACTCCCTGATCCAGCTCGAGCACGAGCACGGCATCCCGCGCAACCCGTTCATCAATGCCGGCGCCCTGGTGGTTACCGACGTCATCCTCGAAGTGCTGGCCGATGCCAAGCAGACCCTGCTCGATCTGGTCCGCCAGCTGGCCGAGGCGCCGGACGCCGGCTTCGACGAGGCGGTGGCCGAGGCCGAGGACGCCACCGGCCACACCAATCGCGCCATGGCCTGGTTCATCAAGAGCTTCGGCAACCTGCAGGGGGATCCGGAAGCGGTGCTCGACGCCTACTTCCACCACTGCGCCATCGCCCTGTCCTGTCGCGAGCTGGCCCGCGCCGGCATGTATCTGGCCCACCGCGGCTGCACGCTTGATGGAACCTGCATGTTAAGTCCGACCAGGACCCAGCGGATCAACTCGCTGATGGTCACCTGCGGTGCCTACGACGCGGTCGGCGACTTCGCCTTCCGAGTCGGCCTGCCGGCCAAGAGCGGGGTCGGCGGCGGCATCCTCGCGGTGCTGCCCGGACATTTCAGCGCCTGCGTCTGGAGCCCCGGGCTGGACGCCGCGGGCAACTCGATGCTTGGCATCCGCGCGCTCGAGCTGCTCACCGAGCGCACCGGTCTGTCGGTGTTCTGAGCAGGCCGATGCGTTCTGCCATGCCTATACTCCGCAGATGAACGGCAGCGCCCTGCAACCGGGTTTCTTTGCTGGCGATGGACGCCACGACCATCGGCTGATCGTGCTCTATTACGTCGCGGCGATCGGCGTGCTCAGCCTGTACGGCATCCGCGTCTGCCCGTTCATTGCTGATCTGGAGGCGCTGTCGGTGGCGGCGACCTTCCTGGTCGCCTTTGCCGCCGCCTTCGGCCTGAAGCTGGCCTTCGAGTCGCGGCTGATGCCGGCAGGCGAGCCGTTTACCCTGTCGATCTACCAGTTCGCCATCGACTTTGCCCTGTTCCTGGCGGTCGGCGTCGGGGTCGCCCTGTTCAACCACTGGGTCCACGACTTTCCACTCGAGTCGGGCGGCAAGGTGCTGGTCGGCTGCGCCATGTTCGGCATCTTCGCTGGCCTCGACAACGGCCTGCGTCGCGAGCGGCGCACCCCGTCGCCGCTCGACCGGCTGACCGACGCCCCGCGCAAGATATTCCCGATCACCGACCGCCTGTTCGTGATCTTCGTCTGCGTCGGGGTGTTTACCGGCGCGGTCTCGGGCCTGGTGATCGTCAAGGACATCGACTATCTGATCGCGCACATCGACGACGAGCCGCACGCCACCTTGCGCCGGGCGATCTTCATCGATATCGGCTTCGTGATCGGGGTCGTACTGATCCTGGCGATGCGCCTGCTCTGGTCCTACGGCAACAACCTTGCCTACATCCTGCGCCTGCAGATCGAGGGTCTGGCCAACGTCTCCGACGGCAAGCTCGACACCTTCGTGCCGATCATCACCCGTGACGAATTCTCGCTGATCGCGGCCAAGACCAACCGGATGATCGCCTCGCTGCGCGACGCCCACCGCGAGCAGGACGAGCTGTTCGCGGTCAGCCAGGCGCTGGCCACGGAGCTGCGCCTTGACCCCCTGCTTGCGCGCATCGTCGCCACCACACGTGGTTTCGTCGGCGCTGAACGGGTGAGTCTGTTCCTGCACGATGCAGAGCGTGATGAGCTCTGGGGCCGGGTCGCCGAGGGCAGCGCCGAGCCGATCCGCTTCGCTGCCGACCGCGGCATCGCCGGCGAGTGCTTCCAGAGCCAGCAGCCAATCCGCATCGACGACGCCTATGCCGATCCGCGCTTCAACCCGGAGTTCGACCGCCGCTCGGGCTACACCACGCGTTCTCTGCTGTGCGTGCCGGTGGAAGATCGCGATGGACGCTGCATCGGAGTCATCCAGGCGATCAACAAGCAGGGCGGGCTGTTCGATGCCAACGACGAGCGCCGCCTGCGCGCGTTTGCCGCGCAGGCCGCAGTGGCCCTGGTCAATGCCCAGCTGTTCGCTGACCTGGCGCGCGCCCAGCGCTACAGCGAGAGCATCCTGCGCAGCCTGACCAATGGCGTGGTGACCCTCAACCCGCAAGGGCAGATCGTCACCGCCAATGCGGCAGCGCAGTCCCTGCTCGCACTGCAGGGCGAGGACCAGGGTCGCGACTTCGTCGAGTGTCTGGGCAGCGGCAACGACTGGCTGATCAGCGCCCGCGAAGCCGACCGCGAACATTACCTCGGCGAGATCGAGCTGATCCGCCGCGACGACAGCACGCGGCAGGCCACGGTCAGCCGGGTGCCGCTGGCGGACCCGGACGGCCGGGCGCTGGGCGCGATGCTGGTGTTCGACGACGTGACCGAGGAGAAGCGGGTGCGCAACACCCTGTCCCGCTATCTCGCGCCGCAGGTCGCCGAACAGATGCTGGCCAATGCCGACACCAACCTCGGTGGCCTGTCGCAGACCGCCACCGTGCTGTTCTCCGACATCCGCGATTTCACCACCATCTCCGAGCAGCTCGGCCCGCGCGATACCGTGGCCATGCTCAACGAGTACTTCTCGCAGATGGTCGAGGCGATCAATGCCGAGCAGGGCATCCTCGACAAGTTCATCGGCGATGCGGTGATGGCCCTTTTCGGAGTGCCCTTCCCGGCTGCCGACGATGCCGATCGCGCGGTGCGCGCGGCGCTGGCGATGCAGGAACGCCTTGCCCTGCTCAACGAGCGGCGCAAGGAGCGCGGCGAAGAACCCCTGCAGATCGGCATCGGGCTGTCCACCGGCGAAGTGGTCGCCGGCAACGTCGGCTCACCCAAGCGCATGGACTACACGGTAATCGGCGATACGGTGAACCTGTCTGCGCGGCTGGAGTCGGCGACCAAGTCCTATGGCGTGTCGATCCTGCTCAGCGCGGCGACCGTTGAGGCCCTGTCGGGAAACTACCCGCTGCGCGAGATCGACCGGGTGCGGGTAAAGGGCAAGCTGCAGACGGTCACCATCTTCCAGCTGCCCCTGCCCGGCGAGCAGCTCGATGCAGCCCAGCTCGGCCTGTTCGCCGAGGCGCGCGAGGCCTATCTTGCCGGCCGCTGGGCAGCCGCCGGCGAGGGCTTCGAGGCCCTGCTCGGGGAGCGCCCGGAGGACGGGCCGTCAGCGCTGTTCTTGGCGCGCTGTCGCCGGCTGCAGGCCGATCCGCCCCCCGCCGGATGGGACGGAGTCTGGCCGCCGGCAGAGGGCTGAGCGCGGCCGCCGTCTCCGCCGGTCCGCTGGGCCAGGGATTCCGCCAGGAGCATGAATCGGCTGGACGGACGGTCCACGGCGACGAGCACGTCACGGATTGTCGTGGCAAAGTGTCCTTAAGCTCTCCGAACGGAGGATTTCGCCATGGCCACCCATAGTCTGCCCCTGATTGAAGTGTCCCGGCTGCAGCCCGGGATGTATGTGGTGCTCGACCTTGGCTGGCGGCGCCACCCGTTCCCGCTCAACAGCTTCACCCTGCGCAGCGTCGAGCAGATCGACACCCTGCGCTCGCTGGGTCTGGAGAAAGTCCGCTACAGCCCGGAGCGCAGCTCGGTGCCGCCGCTGCCGGTCGGCACGGCGCGTCCGGCTGCGCCTCCGGCGCCGGCAGAGCCGGTTCGCGCCAAGCGGATCGAGATCGAAGAGATCGTCCTTCCCGATGTTCCGGTAGAGCAGCTCGACGATCCGCTGGAGCGTCAGCAGGCCCGCCTGCAGCAGCTCGAGCATCGGCAGCGCCAGGCCGCGCAGCAGCACCAGCAGCTGCTGCGCCTGATCGGACCCGACCCTGCGGAAGCCGCGCGCGCCGTCACCGCGCTGTCCGAGGACATCCTCGGCTGGCTGCCGGAGCGCGGTGACGTGGCCCTTCGCCTGCTCGGCGCAGGCAGCGGCGAGCAGCCCTCGGGGCACGAGATCAGCGTCGCCGCGCTGTCGCTGATGCTGGGCCGCGACTGCGGCATGCCCGGCGCTTCGCTCAAGCAGCTGGTTCAGGCCGCCCTGCTCCACGATGCCGGCAAACAGCGGGTACCCAGCTTCCTGCATGAGGACCATGGCCGGCTCACCGAGTTCGAGCGGCAGAGCTTCCGCCAGCACGTCGAGTTCGGCATCGAGATGGCGCGGCGCATGGAAATGCCGCGCGAGGTGGTCGACGCGATCGCCCAGCACCATGAGTACGCCGACGGCAGTGGCTTTCCGCTGCGCCTCGATCTCGACGCGATCAGCCCGATCGGCCGCGTGCTCAGTCTATGCAACCGCTACCACAACCTGGTCTGCCCCCTGCATGCCGAAGCCGGGCTGACCCCGCACCGCGCCCTGCAGCGGTTGTTCCGCGAGGAGCGCGAGCTGTTCGACCCGACCCTGCTGGCGCGCTTCGTGAAACTGCTGGGCGTGTATCCGCCGGGCACCCTGGTCGAGCTGACCGACCACCGGATGGCCATCGTGATCGCCTCCCAGCCCGGCAACACGCTGGCGCCGCGGGTGCAGATCGTCGATCTGCCCGACGACAGCCAGCCACGTCTGGCCATCGAGCTTGATCCCTCGCGCGGCGTCGGCGTGCGCTGCGGGCTGTCACCCGAGCAGCTCAATGTGCGCTGGGCAGCGCGGGCGCGGCAGATGGCTCGCGGGGGCATTTCGCTGGAGATCCGCGCCGAGGAAGACCGCCTCGCGGCCTAACCCGGATATCCGGGCGGGCCGTACCAAGCGGCAAGGGCGAAGAAGGCGAGCAGGCCCAGCGGACCGAACAGCATCGCGAGCAGGTAGCAGGGCAGCAGCCAGCCGTGCTCGATGCCAAGCGCCGCGCCCTCGCGGCGGATATGCCAGCCGACCATCAGGTCGAAGGCCAGCATGTGCACCCAGGCCGCAAGGATGGCCACCGGATTGCGGAACAGGGCGACGACCCCGCGCAGGCTCAAGAAGCCCGGCCGGTCACCGGGGCCGCGCGGCTGGCGCAGGGCGGCGACCAAGAGGCCAACATAAAGCAGGCTGAGCAGGCCGACCACGCCGCGCGGCAACCAAGTATCGACGCCCTGCCAATGCGGCAGGAAGAACAGCATCAGCCAGCCGACAAGCGCGCACCAGGTCGCAAGGCGGAAGGCGCCGCCGAGTGTCGCAGGGTTCATCGTTCGGTCCTTGGTGGTGAGTGCCGCATGGCAAAGCCTGGGCGCAGCCGCGACAGGCTCGCGGCTGGCCGGGTGTTCAGTCCCATCCCTGCTCGCCCCAGGCCGCGATCAGATGCCGGTAGAAGCGCTGCATGCGCTCGTAGTCGGCGACCGGGATGCGTTCATTGCTGCCGTGAAAGCTGGCCAGCAACTCGGCATTCAGCTGCATCGGCGCGAAGCGGTAGAGGCGCGGGGTCAGTGCGGCGTAGTGCCGGGCGTCGGTAGCACCGCTGGTGACATAGGGAGCAACCAGGATGGCCGGCTCATCGACCACCGCTCGCAGCGAGTGTTCGATCTGCCGGAACAAGGGATCGTCCCAGCCAGCCGGCTGGCTGGGCTCGCCGGCAAACCCGTCCACGGCCTCGACCTGCACGTCGAATGGGGCGACCTGGCTGCGCACGCGCTCGGTGACCGCGGCCACGCTGTCACCCGGCTGGATGCGGAAATTGACCACCGCCTCGGCGCGCCGCGGCAGGATGTTGTCCTTGACCCCGGCCTGCAGCAGGGTCGGCGCGGTGGTGGTGCGCAAGGAGGCATCGGTGGTTGGCGAAGCGGCCAGCTGGGCCACCACCAGCGGTTCGAACAGCCACAGGTTGGCCAGCGCCACGCGCAGCGCGGGACTGACGTGCGGGGCGATGCGCGCCAGCATCGCGCGGTGCACGGCGGAAAGCGCCGGCGCCGGGCGCTGCTCCTCGAGCCGGGCCAGCGCGGCGGCGAGCCGTCCAATGACTGTCGGATGCGCAGGCATCGAGGAATGTCCGCCGTCGCCCGTGGCCCGCAGGCGCAGGCTGAGATAGCCCTTTTCGGCAACGCCGATGCTGGCCAGCGGCAGATCGGTGCCAGGCACCAGGCCGCTGGTGATCACCCCGCCCTCGTCGAGCACCGCGCCCAGCGCTTGGCCACGCGCCGCGAGCAGCTCGGCGATCGCCTTTGCGCCGCGCTGGCCGCCGGTTTCCTCGTCGTGGCCAAACGCCAGCAGGAGCGGACAGCGCGGCTGGAAGCCTTCCTCGAGCAGGGCTTCCAGCGCTTCAAGGATGGCCAGCATCGAGGCCTTGTCGTCGATCGCTCCGCGCCCCCACACCGCGCCCTCGGCGCGCTCACCCGAGTAGGGCGGATAGCGCCAGCTGTCCTCGCTGCCAGGCTCCACCGGCACCACATCCTGATGCGCTGCCAGCAGCAGGGCCGGACACGCCTCGCGCCCCTCCAGCTCGAACAGCAGGGCGCCGCCGTTCACCACTTCGGGTTGCATTGCCGCATGGACTCGCGGGAACCACTCGGCCAGCCGGGCGTGCAGGGCCAGGAATGGAGCCAGTGACTCTGCCGTGGCATCGGCACTCAGGGTGCGCAGGGTCAGCGCCGCGGACAGCCTGGCAAGCGAAGCGTCCATGTCCAGCGGCGGGCGATAGGGCTCGACCTCGGGAAGGCTGGCATCCAAACGCAAGGTGTTGAAGGCGAGCACTGCGGCCAGCAGCAGGCCGATCAGCAGGGCGATGATCGGCAGCCATTTGATCATGCGCAGCATGCGTTCCCCCTCGGGTACGATCGCGCCATCATGCCGGCGCGGT
The DNA here is from genome assembly GCA_964350895.1 of uncultured Lysobacter sp. GTDB lineage: Bacteria > Pseudomonadota > Gammaproteobacteria > Xanthomonadales > Xanthomonadaceae > Pseudomarimonas. The sequence continues at coordinate 7,755 of CAYGMG010000099.1, read as the reverse complement.
CAGTCCCGGTCCAACTCCCTGCTTTCCGCGCGAGGCGCCTGTCCGGAGCCCTGCTTGAGCCAGCCCAGCGAAACGGCCAACACACTGTCTTCCACCCAGACGCAGGCGCCGACGGCTTCTTTTCGCGAAGCGCTGGGATTCTGGGCGCGACTCGGCTGGATCAGCTTCGGCGGCCCGGCCGGGCAGATCGCGATCATGCACGCCGAGCTGGTCGAGCGCCGGCGCTGGATCTCCGAGCGGCGTTTCCTGCACGCGTTGAACTTCTGCATGCTGCTGCCCGGCCCGGAGGCGCAGCAGCTGGCGACCTATATCGGCTGGCTGCTGCACCGCAGCTGGGGCGGCATCGTAGCCGGCAGCCTGTTCCTGCTGCCCTCACTGCTGATCCTGATCGCACTGTCCTGGGTGTATCTCGCCTTCGGTGACCAGCCGCTGGTCGCCGGCCTGTTCTACGGCATCAAGCCGGCGGTCACCGCGATCGTCTGCCATGCCGCCTGGCGGATCGGCTCGCGCAGCCTCAGCAACGCCCTGCTCTGGGCGATCGCTGCGGCTTCGCTGCTGGCCATGCTCTGGCTGTCGCTGCCATTTCCGGCGGTGATCGCCGGCGCGGCATTGATTGGTGCGCTCGGCGGGCGTCTGGCACCGCGGCTGTTCACAGCGCAAACAGCCCATCCCACTGCCGGCCATTCACGCGCAGCCGCGCTGATCGACGACCACAGTCCGATCCCGGGCCATGCCCGCTTCCGCGCCCGCCGCCTGCTCGGCGTTCTGGCCCTGGGTCTGATCCTGTGGCTGCTTCCCATCGCCCTGCTCGCGTCCCAGCTCGGACTCGAGCATGTACTGACCCGGATGGCCTGGTTCTTCACCAAGGCCGCCCTGCTGACCTTCGGCGGCGCCTACGCGGTCCTGCCTTATGTCACCGATGCGGCGGTCAACAGCTACGGCTGGCTGGAGGCGAGCCAGATGATCGATGGCCTGGCCCTTGGCGAGACCACGCCGGGCCCGCTGATCATGGTGGTCGCCTTCGTTGCCTTTCTCGGCGGTTACGGCGCTGCCTTTCTTGGCCCGGAGTCGGCGGCGCTAGCCGGGATCTGCGCCGCCCTGGTAGTGACCTGGTTCACCTTCCTGCCATCCTTCATCTTCATTCTCGCCGGCGGGCCGCTGGTCGAATCAACCCATGGGCAGCTGCGCTACACCGCGCCGTTGACTGCGATCACCGCCGCCGTGGTCGGGGTGATCGTCCATCTCGCGTTGTTCTTCGCCTGGCACGTGTTCTGGCCCGGCGGCGCCGCTGCCACGCCGGACCTGGTCGCGGTGCTGATCGCCCTGCTCGCCGCGCTGGCCCTGTTCAGCTTCCGCCGCGAGGTGATCGAGGTGATCCTGAGCGCCGCCCTGCTGGGGCTTGGTTGGCATCTGCTCGGCGGCTAACGGCTCAGCGCAGAAGCGCGCTGCACAGGCGCCGGAAGCCTGCCTGAACAGCCTGCTCCAGCGAGGCCTCAGGCCTCGGTCAGGTGCCTTGCGACATCGACCGGCCAGCGGTCCGCAGATTCGGTGGAAGCAATCTTGTCGCCGCCGCGGGCGAGATCGATGATGCCCGGCGACAGCGCGCGCATCGACTTGCTATGGAACACCGCCTTGACCCGCGGCGTCAGCATGCTTTCCTCGTTCTGCTCCACCACCACGCCGATGATTCCCGACTCCAGGCGGACCACGGTGCCCACCGGGTAGATGCCGACACACTTCATGAAGCCCTGCAGCAGGGTGCGGTCGAAGTCGTTGGCGCTCCACTCCCACATGCGGCGCAGCGCCTCGGTGGCGGTCATCGCCTTGTGGTAGCAGCGGTCGGCGGTGATTGCGTCGTACACATCGACGATCGCCGCCATCCGCGCGAAGCGCGAGATCGACTCGCCAGCCAGGCCATCGGGATAGCCACGTCCATTGACCCGCTCATGGTGGTGGCGGGTGATGTCGAGCGGAATCTCACCGACGCCGCGGGTCTCCAGCAGGACGGCATGGCCATCTTCCGGATGCCGCCGGATGATGGCGAACTCCTCATCGGTCAGTCGGCCCGGCTTGTTGAGAATGCTGTCCGGCACCTTCATCTTGCCCAGGTCGTGGAGCATGCCGCCAAGCCCTGCTTCGCGGGTCTCGTCCGCCGACAGACCAAGGTTGCGGCCGAAGGCGACCAGCAGGGTGCCCACGCTGACCGAGTGCAGGAAGGTGTAATCGTCCTTGTTCTTGATCCCGAGGATGCCGAGCATCGCGCTGGCGTTGCGCGCCAGCGAGCCGGTAATCGCATCGACCACCGGCTCGACATCGTCGATCGAGATCGCCCGCCCAAGGCGCACGTCCTGCATCATCCCGCGCACCAGCTTGACCGCGCGGCTGTGGATCTGCCGGGCGCCGGCGATTTCCTCGCCGACGCTGACCCGCCGGGGAATGGCCCGTCCCTCGAGGATCACCTGCTCGAGCTCGGCGTCTACCTCCTGGCGCACCTCTTCCGCCCCGCGCGACTCCTGGTCATCCAGACCCTTGTCGGTGTCGATGTAGACCTCTTCGATCCCGGCATCGACGATCTTGGCGATCTCATGGTCGCTGCGCAGCAGGAACTTCGAGCGCCAGAACGGATGGTTCATCCACGAGCCGACCAGGGCATGCACGTACATACCCACGCGGAGGCGTTCGGTGCGCAGCTTGCGGATCACAGGGTCGGTTCGAGGTCGGCGGCAGTCTTGCAGCTTAGCCGTTCAAGGCGCCGCACACACCGTGGAGAAATCCCGCATGCAAGCTGCGATGGGGATCACACACGAGGCGTCGCCCCGAACACATCGTCCGGACGGGAGGACGCGGCACGAGATGAGGGTTGGCGGCCAGGGGGCAGGATGGGCGCAAAGCAGACGTTCGTAGGGTGCGCCTTGGGCGCACCGATGCCGGCATTCGGACGATTCGACCGGCGCGTCCGAGACGCGCCCTACGGGGATTCGCCAACGCGCGGCGAACGACAAATGTCCGCCCGATACGGTCCTTACCCCATATCGCGCGATCAGATGTAGGAGCCAGCTTGCTGGCGATCGCCCCCGCACGGTGCGCCTTTCGCCAGCAAGCTGGCTCCTACAACCCGCGATTCCGGAAGGTCCGTTTCGCGCCCGAAGCACGCGTCCCGCTGTCATCCCTCGTCGCGGGTGACCCGCAGCACCTCGTCCACCGAGGTCACGCCATCGACGAGCTTGCGCCAGCCGTCATCGAGCATGGACGGGGTGCGCTGACGGGCAAGCCGGGTCAGCTCGCTCTCGCCGCGGCCGTCGTGGATCGCCTGGCGCAGGCCCTCGTCGACCATCACCAGTTCATACAGGCCGCTGCGGCCCCGAAAGCCTGCGTTTCTGCCGCTGGCCTCCGCGCTGGGGCGGAAGAAGGTGACCCCGGATTCGGCACCGCGGCCCAGTGCCGCCAATTCGGTGGACGTCGGCGTGTAGGGCTCGCGGGTGGCCGGGTCGAGGGTGCGCACCAGACGCTGGGCCAACACCCCGAGCAGGGATGAGGACAGCAGGAAGGGCTCGATGCCCATATCGCGCAGGCGGGTCATCGCGCCGACTGCCGAGTTGGTGTGCAAGGTGGAGAGCACCAGATGGCCGGTCAGCGAGGCCTGCACGGCGATCTCGGCGGTTTCCAGATCACGGATCTCGCCGACCATCACCACGTCGGGATCCTGGCGCAGGATGGCGCGCAGGCCGCGGGCGAAGGTCATCTCGACGCGCGGGTTGACCTGGGTCTGGCCAATCCCGTCGAGGTAGTACTCGATCGGGTCCTCGACGGTGAGGATGTTGCGGGTGGCGTCATTCAGCCGGCTCAGTGCCGCATACAGCGTCGTGGTCTTGCCGCTGCCGGTCGGCCCGGTGACCAGGACGATGCCGTGCGGGCGATGGATCAGCTGGTCGATGCGGCCCAGGGTGTCCGGGTCCATGCCGAGCTGGGCCAGATCCAGCCGGCCGGCCTGCTTGTCGAGCAGGCGCAGCACCACGCGCTCGCCGTGGCCGGCGGGAATGGTCGAGACGCGCACGTCGACCGGGCGGCCGGCAATGCGCAGGCCGATGCGGCCGTCCTGCGGCAGGCGCTTCTCGGCGATGTCCAGCTTGGCCATGACCTTGAGCCGGGAGACCACCGGCTGGCCCAGGGCGCGCTGCGGGGCAAGCACCTCGCGCAGCACGCCATCGATGCGGAAGCGCACCACCAGGCGGTTCTCGAACGGCTCGATATGGATGTCCGAGGCGTTCTCTTTGACCGCCTCGCTGAGCAGGGCATTGATCAGCCGGATGATCGGCGCATCGTCCTCGCTCTCCATCAGGTCCTGCGGCTCGGGCAGGCTGTCGGCGATCTCCGCCAGGCTGCCGCCCTCGTCGAGGTCGGCGGCCATCATCCGTGCATCATCGCTGCCGCTCTCGTAGAGCCGGCGCAGCAGGGCGTCGAACTCGCCGTCGGCAACAAAGCCGATTTCCAGCTCGGCGTCCAGATGCCGGCGCAGCTCGGCCACGGTCTCGACGCTGACGCTGCGCCGGCAGGCGATGCGCACGCGGTCGCCGTCGCGCTCAAGCACGGCAGCGCCGTGGCGACGGGCGAAGCCGAAACCGGGCCGCGCGGGAACGGCCTGCTCAGTCATTCACGGCGCCGCTGGCAGGAGAATCCGGCAGCGCGGGCAGGACCGGCTGCTCGCTGCGGTAGCGCAGCTCGTGGTTCTCGCGCAGGCGGATCTGTTCCGAGCGCAGGAAGTTGTACTTCTCCGAGCTGATTGCCTGCTCGGCCGCCGCGTCGCGGAGGATGGTCGGGCGCAGGAACACCATCAGGTTACGCTTTCCCTTGCTCGAGGCCCGCGACTTGAACAGGTTGCCGAGCAGCGGAATGCGCGAGAGGCCCGGCACTCCCTGGGTGTTCTCGCGAGTCTCTTCCTGCTTCAGTCCGCCCAGCACCAGTAGGCCGCCGTCGGCCACCATCACGCTGGTGCTGAGATTGCGCTTGTTGGTGATCAGGTCAACTGCGCCACTGACATTCGGGGCCAGAGAACTGACCTCCTGCTCGATATCAAGTCGTACCGCATCGCCCTCATTCACATGCGGGGTAACTCTCAGGATAACGCCGACATCGCGGCGGTCGACGGTCTGAAACGGATTGGTCGGCTGGCTGACGCCGCCCTGCGTGGTGTTGGTGTACTGGCCGGTCAGGAAGGGCACTTCCTGGACCACCTTGAACTCGGCTTCCTGGTGGTCGAGGGTAACCACCGAGGGGTTGGAGAGGATGTTTGCGCGGCCGTCGCCGCGCAGGGCGCGAACCAGGGCGCCGACCTGGAATACGGTCACGTCCTCGCCGTTGGGGCCGAGCGGCAGGGTCACCCGGCCGCCGAGGTAGCCGAGGTTCAGCCCGCCGCCGCCGACCGCGCCGAGCGGATTGGTCAGCGCGCCGACAATGCTGTTGCCGCCGCTGGCGCCGGGGAAGTTGGTTCCGCCGATCACCCCGGATTCGTTCGCCCCGCCTTCGTAGTTGGTGGTCTGCCACTGAACACCCAGTTCATCCGCGAGATCATCGCTGACGTCAGCGATGATCGCCTCGACAAGTACCTGGGCCCGGCGCACGTCAAGCTGGCGCACCACGGCGGCCAGTTCGCGGTACACCGCCGGTGAGGCGGTGACGATCAGCGCATTGGTGTCCTCGTGGACCTGGATGGTCGCCGGCTTGGCGCCCTCGGTCTTGGCCGCGGTGCCGGTCAGGGTATCGGCCACGCCCTCGAGGATCGGCACCATCTCCTGGGCCTTGGCGTAGCGCAGATAGATCACCTGAGTGTTCTCGCCGCGCGACAGCGGCGTATCGAGATGGGCGATCAGGGCGCGGTAGCGCAAGCGTTGGGACTTGTCGCCGGAGAGCAGGACCGAGTTGGTGCGGTCATCAGCGATAAGCTTGAATGGATTGCCGTTGAGCTGGGCCGCCGCGCCGCCGCCGGCCGGATCAAATGAGGACAGGGTGCGCGCCACCTCGGCCGCCGAGGCGTGCTGCAGGGGGATGATCTCGACCTCGGCGTCGGAGGCGGTATCGATCCGAGCGATCAGCGCGCCGATCCGGTCGACATTGCCGGCGCGATCGGTGATCAGCAGCGAGTTGCTGCCGCCATGCGCCTGGAAGTGGCCCTGCTGCGGCATCAGCGGACGCAGCAGCTCGACCAGCTGCTGGGCCGGCACGTGCTTGACCGGGATCAGCCGGGTGACCAGCTCGTCGCGGCCGGTGCTGGGAATCGCAGCGGTGCCGCCGTCCTGCACCGCCATCGCGTCGGGAAGGATCTTGACCATGCTGCCGCCGGCCGGCACCGCGGCGAAGCCGTGCACGCGGAGCACCGACTGAAAGGTCTCGTAGAGCTCCTCGCGGTCCATCGGCTTGCTGGAGATCACCGTGACCTTGCCATCCACCCGCGGGTCGACGATGAAGCTCTTGCCGGTGATCTCGCTGACCGTCTGGATCAGCACGCCGATGTCGGCGCCCTTGAGGTTCAGGGTGTGCCGTCCGGCAGTCTGCTCGGTGGACGGACCACCGGCGGCCTGCGGCAGGTGAACCACGGGCGGCTCCTGCGCCGAGAGCGTGGAGGCGGCGCCGAGCAGGCAGGCAAGGCAGAGCGGCTTGAATCGCATCGAGAGTCCCCCGGTAATCTACAGGCCGACGGTCAGGGTCTGGACCTGGCCGTCGCGACGAATCGTAAGGTTAAGCTGGCGCGCGTCCTGCAGCATGCGCATCAGCTCGGGCTGGCGCTGCGGTCCATCCAGCGGAATGCCGTTGACTGCGGTGATCACATCGGTGCTGCGCAGGCCGGTGCGCGACAGGATGTCGGAGTCGCGGCCGACGGTCAGACGGACCCCGGCAAAACGACCGTTCTCCATCACCGGCTGCACGTTGACCTGACGCGCCAGTTCAGCGACATCGGTGCCGGTGGCCGCGCGCAGCGATTCCAGCGACGGTGCGCCGAAGCTCATCGCCGGATTGACGAACGGATTGCCGGCGCTGCCGGGCAGCGCGCCGGGGTTAGCCGCGGCGCTACCAGCTGGTGGACGCATGCCGGGTGGCAAGCGATTGCCGGCAGACGCCGTCGATGCGCCGCCAGGCGCGCCGGGCGGCAGCAGGCTGAGACCCTCATCCACTCCGCCGCGCGAAAGCAGGACCCGGCCGGCATAAATCGCAGTCAGGGTGGCATCACCGGGCAGTGCGTCGCCAACCCGGTAGGCGGCATCGGCGCCGCTGGCGTCGGCAATGATCGCGATGCCGCCGTCGCTGCTGTCCAGATTCAAGGTGCCGCGAAGCTGCAGCTGCAGCGCAGTTTCCGGCGCCAGCTGGGTGCGCTGGGCAAGACTGCTGGCGCTGCCGCCCTGGCCGAACAGATGCCACTGCGAGAGGCCCACCGAGGGACCGGCGGCACCGCGCGGAGCGAGATCCGGGTCGGCGGCCAGCATCGGCTCGGGCAAGGTCGGCCCGCCAATCAGCAGAAGCAACAGGCGCGCCGCGCACCACAGCGCAATCGCCGCGCCCAGCGCCAGCAAAGCGCGCGGCCACCAGGGCGACTCGGCGTGCAGCAGGCGTGGCAGATCGGTGGCGTGCATCCGGTGGGCTGCGAAGTGGGGAGGCGGAACTCTATCAGAGCATGCCCAAGACGGCCGATGTGGGCGCGAAGTGGACGTTCGCAGGGCACGCCGGCGAGCTGTTGTGGGAGCGGATCGTATCCGCGACCGCGGA
>CAYGMG010000098.1:0-15551 GCA_964350895.1 uncultured Lysobacter sp. | reverse complement strand
CGAAGATCGCGCCGGTGGCCTTGTCGACCTCGTACTTGACCGGCTCGGCGTCCTTGGGGATCTCGATGATGACGTTGATTTCGTGCGGCACATCGCGGCCGGTGGGGACGAGGTCGAGGCCCATGGCGGTTTCCTTGGTCGGTGCGGCGGGCAGTGTCGCGCCCCGCCGGCGGAATGAGGGCGGAAATGATACGCCAGCGGCTGTTGCGGTGCAGCATTGCCCGGCCGATTCGCTCCGCTGAACGCCGGCTCTGGCAGGATGGCAGGCAATTCTTGCGCTGGAGCGACGATGAAAGAAGAGCTGATCGAGATCCGCAACCTGCGCATGGACGACTACCAGCGCATGGCCGAAGTCACCGAGCGCGCCTACGCCGGCATTGGCGGGCTGCCCTGGGGACTGCAGCACATCGGCAAGCTGCTCGACCTGTTCCCCGAAGGCCAGCTCTGCGTCACCGTCGGCGGAGTGCCGGTGGCCTTTGCGCTGGCGCTGATCGTCGACTATCCGAAGTTCGGCGATGCCCATCGCTACGAGGACATCACCGGCAAGCTCAGCTTCAGCACCTTCGACCGCGACGGCGACGTGCTCTATGGGCTCGACATGATGGTCGACCCGGACTACCGCAACATGCGCCTGGGTGGCCGTCTCTACGACGCGCGCAAGGCGCTGTGCGAGAACCTCGGCCTGCGCGCGATCATCGCCGGTGGGCGGATTCCCGGCTATGCCGACCATGCCAGCCAGATGAGCCCCAAGGAATACATCGCCAAGGTCTCGCAGAAAGAAATCTACGACCCGGTGCTGAGCTTCCAGATTGCCAACGGCTTCCACGTGCGCAAGGTGCTCACCGACTACCTGCACTTCGATGCCGAGTCGAAGGCCTATGCCACCCTGATCGAGTGGAACAACATCTACTGGCAGCCCAAGGCCGACCTGCATCGACGGCAGCGCAGCCTGGTCCGTATCGGACTGGTGCAGTGGCAGATGCGCCCGGTCGAATCGCTCGAATCCCTGCTCCAGCAAACCGAGTTCTACGTCGACGCGATGGGCGCGGTGCGCGCGGATTTCGTGCTGTTCCCGGAGCTGTTCCACATGGGGATGATGGCGCGTTTCGGCGACGCCACCCCGGCCCAGGCGATCCGCCTGCTGGCCGATGACACGCCGGCGATCTGCGACCGGCTGAGCCAGCTGGCGGTGAGCTACAACATCAACATCATCGCCGGCAGCCTGCCGCTCAAGGAGGACGGCAAGCTGTACAACGTCGCCTACCTGCTGCGCCGCGATGGTTCACGCGATGAACAGCGCAAGATCCACATCACCCCGGGCGAGCGGCGCTGGTGGGGCATGGTCGGCGGCCGCGAGCTGCGCGCCTTCGATACCGACTGCGGAAAGATCGGCATCCTGATCTGCTACGACAGCGAGTTCCCGGAGCTTCCGCGCATCCTTGCCGACCAAGGCATGCAGATACTCTTCGTGCCCTTCCTGACCGAAATGAAGAACGGCTACCAGCGGGTGCGGCTATGCACCCGGGCGCGGGCGATCGAGAACGAGTGCTACGTGGCGATCGCCGGCGCGGTGGGCAGCCTGCCCAAGGTCCAGGCCTCGGACACCCACTACGCGCAGTCGGCGGTGTTCACCCCGTCGGACTACGCTTTCCCCGGCGATTCGATCATCAACGAAGCGGCGCCGAATGCCGAGGCCCTGCTGGTCGCCGAGGTCAATCTCGACCTGCTGCGTACCCTGCACGAGCACGGCACGGTGACCATCCTCAAGGACCGCCTGCCCGAGCTCTACGAGCTGCGCTGGAACGGTCCGGTCGCCGAGGACTGAGGCGCGCCGGCGTCCCCGAAAAACGAAGGCCCGCATTGCGCGGGCCTTCGTCGTTCAAAGCACTGAGCGGATCAGAGCAGGGGCACCATCAGCAGGGCGACGATATTGATGATCTTGATCAGCGGATTGACCGCCGGGCCCGCGGTGTCCTTGTAGGGATCGCCCACGGTGTCGCCGGTCACCGAGGCCTTGTGCGCCTCGCCACCCTTGCCGCCGTGGTTGCCGTCCTCGATGTACTTCTTGGCATTGTCCCAGGCGCCGCCGCCGGTGGTCATCGAGATCGCCACGAACAGGCCGGTGACGATGGTGCCGATCAGCAGGCCGCCGAGCGCCTGCGGGCCAAGCACCAGACCGACCACGACCGGCACCGCGACCGGCAGCAGGGACGGGATGATCATTTCCTTGATCGCCGACTTGGTCAGCAGATCCACCGCGCGGTCGTACTGCGGTTTTCCGGTGCCTTCCATGATGCCGGGGATCTCGCGGAACTGGCGGCGCACTTCCTCAACCACTGAACCTGCAGCGCGGCCCACGGCTTCCATCGCCATCGCCCCGAACAGGTAGGGAATCAGGCCGCCGATGAACAGGCCGATGATCACCATGTGGTTGGACAGGTCAAAGCGCATCGCCTCGTAGGCGACGCCCTCGGCGGCAGCCTTGGCCGCGCCAATCGCATCGAGGTTGTGCGTGTAGTCGGCGAACAGCACGAGTGCGGCAAGCCCGGCCGAGCCGATCGCATAGCCCTTGGTCACCGCCTTGGTGGTGTTGCCGACCGCATCCAGCGGATCGGTCACCGCGCGCACTTCCGGCGGCAGCTCGGCCATTTCGGCGATACCGCCGGCGTTGTCGGTGATCGGGCCGTAGGCATCCAGCGCGACCACCATGCCGGCCATCGACAGCATGGCGGTAGCGGCAATGGCGATGCCGTACAGACCGGCCAGCTCATAACAGCCCCAGATCGCGGCGCAGACCGCCAGCACCGGCCAGGCGGTCGACTTCATCGACACGCCGAGGCCGGCGATGATGTTGGTCGCATGTCCGGTGGTCGAAGCATGGGCGACATGCCGAACCGGAGCGAACTCGGTGCCGGTGTAGTACTCGGTGATCCAGATAATCACCCCGGTCAGCACCAGGCCGATCAGCGCGCACCAGTAAAGGCTCATCGCCATCTCCCCCATCAGCATGGTGGTGATCGGGTAGAACAGGCCGGCAGCAATCACCCCGGAGACGATCACGCCCTTGTACAGCGCACCCATGATCGAGCCGCCGTCGGTGGTCTTGACGAAGTAGGTGCCGATGATCGAGGCGATGATCGAAGCGCCGCCGAGGACCAGCGGGTAGAGCACCGGATTGCCGCCGATGCTGGCCGCCATCAGGCCGCCGAGCAACATGGTCGCGATCACGGTGACCGCATAGGTCTCGAACAGGTCGGCCGCCATGCCGGCGCAGTCGCCAACGTTGTCGCCCACGTTGTCGGCGATCACCGCGGGATTGCGCGGGTCGTCCTCGGGAATGCCGGCTTCGACCTTGCCGACCAGATCCGCGCCGACGTCGGCGCCCTTGGTGAAGATGCCGCCGCCGAGGCGGGCGAAGATCGAGATCAGCGAGCTGCCGAAAGCAAGGCCGATCAGCGCATGCAGCGCCTTGTCCGCGGCCACACCCATCTGCTGGAGGATGGCGTAGTAGCCGGCAACGCCGAGCAGGCCGAGGCCAACCACCAGCATGCCGGTGATCGCGCCGCCCTTGAAGGCCACCGCCAGCGCCTTGTCGATACCGCCGCGCGCGGCCTCGGCGGTGCGCACATTGGCGCGCACCGAGATGTTCATGCCGATGTAGCCGGCGGCCCCCGAGAGCACTGCGCCGATCACGAAGCCGATCGCCGAATACCAGTCGAGCGCGAATCCGACCACGACGAAGAGCAGGGCTCCGGCCACCGCGATGGTGCCGTACTGCCGGTTGAGATAGGCCCGGGCGCCCTGCTGGATCGCCCCGGCGATCTCCTGCATGCGCTCGTTGCCGGCTGGCTGTTTCAGGATCCAGCCAATCGATACCGCCCCATAGATAATCGCCAGCACGGCGCATCCGATCGCCATCAACAATCCATATTGTTCGAGCATTGCTCCCCCCGGGCTTGGAATCCGATAAATGAATGGCCGCTGAAATGGCGGCCGTGCCCGAGTATAGCCAAAGCGTCCTGCGCTACCTGCGGCAGTGCAGCACGAGCAGATCGCTGCGGCTTTCGGGCGGCCTCGGTGGGCGGGTTATGGGCCTGGGCCAAGCGGCCGCGCATCAGGCCGGGCGGCGCAGGTCCCGCGCCGCATTTGCCAGATCAGCCGCTCAGCTCGTAGGCCGGCAGCTTTGCCGCCACGCTGAGGTTCTTCAATTTCACATAGGCCGGCAGGCCATCCTTGGCGTAGGGCGGCGCAGCCTCACCGCGAATCAGGGGTGCCAGATAGCGGCGACAGGCCTCGGTGATGCCGTAGCCATCGCGGCGCAGGAAGCTTTTCGGCATCGTCTTCTCGTGATTGGCGACCTTGGACAGCGGCGCCGGGACGATCTTCCAGCGGTAGGGCTGATCTGACGTGCGCTGGATCACCGGCATCACGCCGTGCTGGCCGGCCAGGGCGTACTCGACGGCTTTCTCGCCCACAGCAAAGGCGTGGTCGTGGTCAACCTGGGAGGCGAGATGCCGCGCCGAGCGCTGCAGGTAGTCCGGCACCGCCCAGTGGACCTTCATCCCCAGGCGGTCCTTGACCAGGGCGGCGATTGCCGGGCCGACGCCACCGAGCTGGCTGTGGCCAAAGGCGTCCTTGCCGCCGGCCTCGGCGACGAAGCGGCCGTCTGCGCCGCGCAGGCCTTCGGAGACCACCACGGTGCACCAGCCGACCTTGGCCACGGTGTCGCGGACCTTGTCCAGGAAGCGCTGCTCGTCGAAGGCGACCTCGGGAAACAGGATCAGATGCGGCGCATCGCCCTCGGCGCGCTGGGCAAGGCCGGCGGCAGCGGCGATCCAGCCGGCGTGGCGACCCATCACCTCCATCACGAATACCTTGGTCGAGGACTCGGCCATCGAGGCGACGTCGAGGCTGGCCTCGAGCACCGACACCGCGGTGTACTTGGCCACCGAGCCGAACCCCGGGCAGCAATCGGTGATGGCAAGGTCGTTGTCGACCGTCTTCGGCACGCCAATGCAGGCCAGCGGGTAGTTCAGCTCGCGGCTGACCTGGGCGATCTTCAGCGAGGTATCGGCCGAGTCATTGCCGCCGTTGTAGAGCAGGTAACGGATGTCGTGGGCGCGCAGTACGGCGATCAGGCGCTCGTAGTGGCGGCGGTCGGCCTCCAGCGATTTCAGCTTGAAGCGGCAGGAGCCGAACGCTCCACCCGGCGTATGGGCCAGCGCGCGGATCGCCGACGCGGTCTCCTTCGAGGTGTCGATCAGGTCCTCGCGCAGCGCGCCGATAATGCCGTTGCGCGCGGCATAGACCTTGAGGCCGTGCTCGCGTGCCGTCGAGATGACCGCGGCCGCGGTGGTGTTGATCACGGCAGTGACGCCGCCACTTGGGGCGTACAGCAGTTTGCCGCGGCTCATTCTGGGCTCCAGCTGGGAGTGGGGGGGGGCCGGCCGGGGCTTGGACCCCTTTACGGCAACCGCGCTCGGGCGCATCCGCAGGCGATCCCGGGCGGGGCAGCCGGGCCTTGCGTCAATTGACTTGCCGCAGCCGGACGGCTAGCGTTGACCCCTTACGTGCTGCGGCGCGCCGTCAGTGTAGCGGCAGCGCCGGCAAGACGGCAGCGCGCCCCGACTACCTTTGGCTTTTCAGGAAACACCCACGATGCGACTGGTCCTGTTGGGAGCGCCCGGTTCGGGCAAGGGCACCCAGGCAACCCGACTCAAGGAGGCGCTGGACGTGCCGCACATCTCCACCGGCGACCTGCTGCGAGCGGCAGTCACGGCGGGCACGCCGCTGGGCCAGAAGGCCAAAGCGGTGATGGAGCGGGGCGAGCTGGTCTCCGACGAGATCGTCCTCGGCATGCTTGAAGAGCGTCTGGGCAATGACGACGTCGGCAACGGCTTCATCCTCGATGGCTATCCACGCAACCTGTCCCAGGCCAACGCGCTGGACGGCCTGCTCGGACGCCTCGGCCAGCCGGTGGACCTGGCGGTGCAGCTGGATGTCAGCACCGAGTTGCTGATCCAGCGCCTGGCCGGCCGAGCGCAGCAGGAAGGCCGCGCCGATGACAACCCGGATTCGGTGCGCAACCGTCTGCGTGTCTACACCGACCAGACCGCCCCGGTGATCGATTTCTACCGCGGTCAGTCCAAGCTGGTCTGCGTGTATGGCGTCGGCAGCATGGAGGAAGTCTCGCAACGCGTGCTCGATGCGGTCGAGGGCCACCGCTCCGCACAAGCCTGAGCGGACGGCGGGGTGCCGATGGCGCCGCTGGTCAAGCTGCTGGTCGATCTGTGCCTGCTGCGACGCGGGCCGCAGGACATGCCTTATTCCCCGGTGCTGACCCGGAACCTGGTCCTGCTGGGCCTGCTCTGCGACCTGGTCTATGTCGCCGCGCTCGAGGTCGACAACGCCGCGCCCCGTGTCGGGCTTGGCCTGGCCATGGCGCTCGGCCTGCCCTATCTGATGCTGGCCTGGCGCAGGCGGGGAGAGCGCTACGCACAGACCCTCGGCGCCCTGGTCGGAACCGGCGTCCTGTTCACCGTGCTGTTTCTCCCCGTCGCCCTGTGGGCGCGGCAGCACGCGCCCGCACCGGGCGTCGAAACGCTGACTACGGAGCAGATCGCCGCTGGCTGGCTGGTGCTAGGTCTGCTCGGCTGGAAGCTGGCGGTCAACGGCAACATCCTGCGCCAGGCGCTGGACCTGCCGCGTACTGCCGGCCTCGCGTTGGCGCTGGGCTGGTTCCTGATCGAGTTCAATATCGACCGCCTGCTGTTCGGAGTCAGTCAGTGAAACTGCATGTCATGGGCGTCTGCGGCACCTTCATGGGCGGCGTCGCTGCACTGGCCCGCGAGCGTGGTGACCAGGTTGAAGGTAGCGACCAGAACGTCTACCCGCCGATGTCGACCCAGCTCGAAGCCCTGGGTATCCGCCTGCTGCAGGGCTACCATCCCGAGCAAGTCAGCGCTGACAGCGATCTGTTCGTGGTCGGCAATGCGCTGTCGCGCGGCAATCCGGCGGTCGAAGCCCTGCTCGACTCCGGCAAGCCGTATCTCTCCGGCGCGCAGTGGCTGGCCGAGCATGTCCTGCCCGGGCGCCGCGTGCTGGCGGTCGCCGGCACCCATGGCAAGACCACCACCAGCAGTTTGCTCGCCTGGATTCTGGAGCATGCCGGCCGTGAGCCGGGATTCCTGATCGGCGGTGTGCCGCAGAATTTCCCGGTCTCGGCGCGGCTGGGCGAGGGCGAATGTTTCGTGGTCGAGGCGGATGAGTACGACACCGCCTTCTTCGACAAACGCTCGAAGTTCGTCCACTACCGGCCGGAAGTGGCGGTGCTCAATAACCTTGAGTACGACCACGCCGATATCTTCCCCGACCTTGCCGCGATCCAGCGCCAGTTCCACCATCTGCTGCGCACTGTCCCGCGCAAGGGTCGGCTGATCGTCAATGCCGAGGACGCGGCCCTGCAGGCGGTGCTGGAGATGGGCGCCTGGACACCGGTCGAGCGCTTTGCCATCGACCGCGAGGCGGAATGGAAGGCGCGGCTTGTCGATCCTTCGGGCAGCGTGTTCGCGGTCGAGTACCTGGGCCAGTCGCTGGGCGAGGTGCGCTGGCCCCTGCTCGGAAGGCACAACGTGATGAATGCGCTGGCCGCGGTGGCTGCCGCGCATGCCGTCGGTGTGCCGGCAGCCACCGCATTGGCTGCCTTGCCAGGGTTCCTGAGCGCGCGTCGCCGGATGGAGCGCCTTGCCGAGCGCGACGGCATCACCGTCTACGACGACTTCGCCCATCACCCGACGGCGATCGCGACCACCCTTGCCGGCCTGCGGGCGACGCCCGGCGGGCGGGTGCTGGCGGTGCTTGAGCCACGCAGCAATTCGATGCGCCTGGGTGCGCATGCCGCGGCGCTGGGGCCCTCGCTGCGCGAGGCCGATGCCGTGTTCCTGCTGCGCCGCCCCGAGCTGCCCTGGGATGCCGAAGCGGTGCTGCAAGGTCATCCGGGCCAGGGCGTCGTGGCGCCGAGTGTCGATCTGCTGCTGCAGGCCCTTCAGGGCGCGGCGCGCGCCGGCGACCGCATCGTGTTTATGTCCAACGGTGGCTTCGAGGGCGCGGCCCAGCGTTTTGCCAACTGGCTGATGCGGCGCTGAGCCGCGGCGGCAGCCGCGGTCTGCACGCGACAGGCACAGGTATCCGACGTACCCTCGACGTATGACCCAGCTTGCCCTGTTTCCGCTCAGCACGGTGCTCTTTCCGGGGGGCGAACTGCGCCTGCGGATCTTCGAGCCGCGCTATCTCAGCCTGGTTCGCGACTGCACCCGCGACAACCAGCCATTCGGCGTGTGCCGGTTACTGGAAGGCGACGAGGCGGGCGAGCCGGCGATGCCGGCGGCCTTCGGCACGGCGGCCCGCATCGTCGACTTCCACGTCGATGACCGAGGGTTGCTGGGCATCGTCACCCATGGCGAGCGGCGTTTCCACGTTCTGCAGCCGCGGCTTCGCGACAACGGCTTGCTGGTTGCCGAGGTGCGCTGGATCGAGCCGTGTATCGAGCCGGTCGAGCCCGAACATGCACTGCTGGCCTCCCTGCTCGAGCGGATACTGGAACGTGCCGGAGGCCTGCACGCCAAGGCCGGGCCGGCGCAGTACGACGACGCCGAGTGGGTGGGTTTCCGACTCTGCGAACTGCTGCCGCTGGAAGACGAAGAGCGCCAGCGGCTACTGCAGATGGAGCGCCCGCACCAGCGCCTGCAGCGCTTGCTGGAGTTGCTTCCCTCGCTTGGCTGATAGCAGCGCTGGCCGTGGGGAACGTGGCGCGCGGGAGACTGCTCGAGCCCCTCTTCCGTTGAACCAAACGCAGCGCTTGATCGCAGTGCTCATCGCGGTCCGCGCGACTCAGGCGTGTCGGCCGCACTTGCCGTCTTCAGCCGCAGCAGCGTTGGTTGGTCGTCCGTTGCAAGCTCGACCACTGCGTCAATGTCGGCCAGGGCCGCGCGCACTTGCGGCAGTCCCTCGTGTGGTCCATCAACCAGCGACCAGGCGCGCCACAGCGAGAACGGGCGCGTCTCGACAAAGCGCCCGACATGCCCGACGTGCAGGATCCTCCCGTCCTCGTCGCGCCAGGCGGTCTCCCACAGGCGCAGCTGCCACTCTCCACCTTCGTTTGCGCTGCGGAACAGCAGCAGGACTTCGGCACGCCCATCGTGGGTCGTGGGCAGGCGCGGCGCGGCGGCGGCGCCGTTACGGAAATCGAACAGCCCGAGCGTCCGCCGCAGAGTAAGCGGTCCGCGCTGTTGCCAACCGCGGGCCAGCAAGGCCTGGCGGAGCGGCGACGGATCGCCGAGGACCTGGAGCTGCAGCGGCCAACGCCGCGCGCTGCCGAAGTCATCGCGCAGGAGTGGCAGTGCGTCGCTGCGCTGCGCCGGCCACGGCGCCGGCAGCTGTTGCTGCGGCGCGCTGGGCAGCAGACCGGGATTAGCCGGCGCGAGAAGCAGCCAGGTGACGGCGACGAGGCCCGCGCCACCCAGCTGGCAGCGCACCAGAGGGCGCTGCCAGATTCGCGCGCGCGGGTGGCGACGGTAGGCGATGCCGAACAGCGCTGCCAGCGCGCCACCCAGCAGCAGCGAGGTAGCCAGCGCGCTGGCCCAGTGAAGTCCCAGGTAGAGCCGCGGCAGGGCCACACCGAGCATGATCAGGCTGGCCAACACATAAGGCCATGCGCGCGCCTTGCGTGGCATCTCGTCGGCCACCAGCACGGCGAACATGCCCCAGCCAGCCGCCGCCAGCAGGGCGCCGGGTGCGACCGGGGTGAAGTGCTCGCTATGCAGCCCGGGCTGTGCTGCAGGCAGGCCAAGCAGAGGCGCCAGCCAGTGCAGCAGCAGGGCGACGCCGCCGGCAGCAATGATCAGCCCGGTCCAGTGGCGCAGGGCGCTGAACCGGTGTCGTGCGGCCAGCCATAGCAGTCCCGGAACCAGCGAGACCAGCACATGCGCCGTGCTTCCCAGGATCACCAGCCTCAAGGCCAAGGCATCCGCCAGCGGGTGGCGGAGATCGCCGAGCAATCGGGCCAGGCCGACCTCCCACTGTGGCGCTCCCGGCGCATGGCTGGCTGCAGCAAGCAGGCCCAGCCCGGCGAGCGTCATGGCCAGCAACAGCACGGGGAAGACGATCAGCGCAGCCGACTCCGGCGCATTGGGATCAAGCAGGCCGCGCAACAGGCCCCCAGCCCGTGGATGGCCACGCGCCCACAGCGCGACCCGTTCCAGACCGGCGCCCACCCGTGGGGCGAACAGCGCATAGCCGCGCCGGCACAGCCAGATGGTCGCCGCGATCAGGGTCAGCGTGCCGAGCACGATCAGGGTCAGTCGGCCGGCCACCGCCGAGATCAGCTCCCAGGAGGCGCCCAGCAACCAGCCCGGCGCCAGGTACAGCGGCGCCCAGATCAACGCTCCGGTCAGCGCCGCCGCGCCGAACTGCAGCGGCCGCATACCGAGCATGCCGGCAATCGCCGGTACAAACGGCCTGACCGCACCAATCTGCCGACCGATCACCACGCCGAGCGCGCCGCGGCGCTGGAACAGCGATTCTCCCCGCGCCAGCCAGTGCGGATAGCGAGTGAATGGCCAAAGTCCGCGCAGACGTTCACCGTAGCGCCTGCCAAAACCGTATCCGAGCAGGTCGCCGGCCAGTGCGCCGAGGGCCGCGCAGGCAATGATCCACAGTGGGTCGAGAATGCCCAGGCCGATCAGGGTTCCCACCGCCAGCAGGATCGCCATCGAAGGCACCACCATCCCGGCTACCGGCACCGCATCGGCGAGCGCAACCAGGGCGACCAACAGGCCGGCCGCCACAGGGTGCGCGGAGATCCATTCGCTGAGCGCTTCGAGACTGGCTGCTTGCATCATCGGAGTATAGGCAGCGAGTCGCTGCACCCGGCGCCTTCGCAGCACCTCGCCACCAAGTGTCGCTACAGTGTGGGACCCCCGCTTCGATGAGAGCCGCCGATGAGCGCCGCGCTATCCGGAAAGACCCTGTTCATCACCGGTGCCTCCCGCGGCATTGGTCTTGCGATCGCGCTGCGCGCTGCCGAGCTGGGCGCCAACGTGGCGATCGCGGCGAAGTCCTCGGTGCCCAATCCCAAGCTTCCCGGGACCATCCACAGCGCAGCCGAGGCGGTCGACGCCGCCGGTGGGCAGGGATTGGCCTTGCGCTGCGATATCCGCGAGGAGAGCGAGGTGCAGGCCGCGGTGGCTGCGACCGCCGAACGCTTCGGCGGCATCGACATCCTGGTGAACAATGCCAGCGCAATCTGGCTGCGCGGCGTCGCCGATACCCCAATGAAGCGCTTCGACCTGATGCAGCAGGTCAACTCACGCGGCAGTTTCCTCTGCGCCCAGGTTTGCCTGCCCTACCTGTTGAAGTCGGACAATCCGCAGATCCTCACCCTCGCGCCGCCGCCGTCGCTCGCGCCCAAGTGGTGGGGCGCGCACACCGGCTATACCTTGGCCAAGATGGGCATGAGCTTCGTCACCCTCGGCCTTGCCGCCGAGCTTGGCAGCAAGGGTGTCGGGGTCAGTGCGCTATGGCCGCGAACGGTCATCGCGACCGATGCCCTGAAGATGATTCCCGGCGTTGACGAGCGAGGCTGCCGCACGCCGCAAATCGTCGCCGATGCGGCGGCGGTCATCCTTGGCCGGCCCGCCGCCGAGAACAACGGGCGGTTCTTTATCGACGAGGAGGTGCTGCGCGAATCCGGCGTCGAGGACTTCAGCGCCTACGCCGTGGACCCGGACCAGTCGCTGATTCCCGACCTGTTCGTCGACTGATAGCGCCGCTCAGCCGGCGGCCAGGACGGCGAAGGCCCGCTTTGCGGCGTCGACGGTAAAGCGGATCTCCGCTTCGCCATGCGCCGAGGAAATGAAGCCCGCCTCGAATGCCGACGGCGCGAGATACACGCCGCCATCCAGCATGGCGTGGAAGAACCGCCGAAATGCGCCAGCATCGCTCGACGTCGCCTCGGCAAACGAGGTCGCCGGGGCCTCGCGAAAATACATGCCGAACATGCCGCAGGTGCGCGAAGTCGAGAACACCACTCCGTGCTCGCGCGCCGCGGCTTCGAGGCCGTCGCAGAGCTGGTGGGTGGCCTGCTCCAGGCGCTCGTGGAAGCCGGGCTTCTGGATCAGCGACAAAGTGGCGAGGCCAGCCGCCATCGCCACCGGATTGCCGCTGAGGGTGCCGGCCTGGTAGACCGGACCGCTGGGCGCGACTTGGCGCATCAGGCTGGCCTTGCCGCCATAGGCACCCACCGGCATGCCGCCGCCGATGATCTTGCCGAAGGTGCTCAGGTCCGGGGTGACGCCGTAGCGTGCCTGTGCGCCGCCCAGCGCGACCCGAAAGCCGGTCATCACTTCGTCGAAGATCAGCACCGCGCCGTGCCGGTCGCACAGGGCGCGCAGGTGCTGCAGATAGCCATCGGCAGGCAGGATGCAGTTGGCGTTGCCGACAATCGGCTCGACGATCAGCGCTGCGACTTCGTGGCCGATCTCGGAGAACAGCGTTTCGGCAGCAGCGAAATCGTTGTAGGGCAGGGTGCTGGTCAGGTCGGCAAGGCTGCGCGGCACGCCCGGCGAGTCAGGCACGCCAAGGGTCAGTGCGCCGGACCCTGCCTTGACCAAAAAGGAGTCGCCGTGGCCGTGATAGCAACCCTCGAACTTGACGATACGCGAGCGGCCGGTGGCGCCGCGGGCCAGGCGAATCGCCGAAAGGGTGGCTTCGGTTCCCGAATTGACCATGCGCACCATCTCGCAGCTCGGGATCAGCCGGCACAGCGTTTCCGCCATCTCGACCTCTAGAGCATTGGGCACGCCGAAGCTCAGCCCGTGCACCATGGTCTCGCGCACCGCGTGCAGCACCTCGGGCCGCGCATGGCCGGCGATCATCGGCCCCCAGGAGCCGATGTAGTCGATGTAACGCTTGCCCTCGACGTCCCAGAGATACGGGCCCTCGGCACGAGCGGCGAAAAACGGGTCGCCGCCCACTGATTTGAACGCCCGTACCGGTGAATTGACGCCTCCCGGCAGAAGCTTGCTGGCGCGGGTGAACAGGTCATGGTTGGTCGGGTTCATGCGTGGGTCCGTTCTTTATGATGTTGGAAGAGGTCCTGCAGGCGGCGGACCTCGGCTGCCGGGTCGGCGGCGCTCCAGATGCCGCCGATCATCGCCAGCCATCGCGCGCCCGCGGCGATCACCGGTTCGGCATTGTCGGCACACAGGCCGCCAATCGCGACGGTCGGGGTTCTCGGCCGGTCCCATTCGCGGAAAAGGCTGAGCGGCGCGCGATGTGGTGTCGCCTTGCTGCCGGTGGGATACACCGCCCCGAACGCAATGTAGCTGGCGCCGGCGTCGGCCAGCTCGTGCGCGCGGGAGGCGTCGGCATAGCAGGATACGCCGACCCACGCCTGGTCACCGAGCACGGCGCGCGCCTCGCTGATCGAGCCGTCGTCGCGCCCGATGTGCACACCATCGGCGCCAAGCTTCGCGGCGATGCGCGGGTCATCGTTGATCAGTAGCGGAACGCCCTGTTCAGAACAGCGCCGCAGAAGTCGCTCGCCGAGTCTCTCCCGCTGCCCCTGGTCGAGATGCTTGCTGCGCAGCTGCATCATCACCACTCCGGCCGCCAGGAGGTCCCCGGCAACGCGCAGGATGTCATCGGCTGGCCAGGCTTCCGGCGTGATGGCGTAGACGCCCGGTGCCACCATGGATGCTGGAATCATGTTCGGCTTGGCCGCACTGGCGCTGCGTGGGAGAATCGCCGCGGATTTTCGCCCAACCGCAATGGAGACGCCATGAGTTCGCCCGCAGCTGCGTACAAGACCTTCATGTGCGTGGTCTGTGGCTTCCTCTATAGCGAGGCTGATGGTCTGCCGGAAGAGGGCATCGCCCCGGGCACGCGCTGGGATGATATTCCCGATACCTGGACTTGTCCGGACTGCGGAGTCGGCAAGGAAGACTTTGAAATGGTCGAGGTATAGCGGCTCACCATCAGGCCTGTTCCCTGGCGGCCCGAGCGCTGGCGGGCGCGGCCTCCGTCACTGCAGGCTCACTCGCTGCGAGGCCGCTTCGATCAGCGCTTCGCGCACCGCCTCTGCGTCTTCAGCCTCGGGCACTCGGCTCAGGTACTGGCGCAAATCGTCAATCGCATACGGGCCAAGGCCCAATCGCAGGTAGAACAGGCCGCGATCGCGAACGTCCTCGATCGCAGAAAGCTCCTGGGTGATCAGACGATCAGCGCAGCGCAGCGCCTTGTCCCACTGCTCACGTTCGGCGTACACGCCCTTCAGATTGCGCAGCATCCGGCCGATGATCGAGCGGTTGCTGGCAGGCGAGAGCATGTGCAGAAGCTGCTGGTCGTCGATGTCACGGTCGCCAAAGTGCGGCTGGGCGCGCTGCTTGAGCTCCTCGATGCCGACCGAGCGGCCGCGATGGTAGGGATCCATAACCAGAATGCCGTCGTCCATCGGCACCCGAACCAGGAAATGTCCGGGGAACGAGATGCCTTCAAGTTGCAGGTCCAGCGCACGTGCGCACTCGATCTGGAGAACCGCCAACGAAATAGGGATGCCGAGGCGGCGCTCCATCACGTCGTTCAGGTAGCTGTTGCGCGGATCGTAGAACTCGGCATGGTTGCCGGCGAAACCCTGCTCCTCGAAGAGAAAGTGATTCAGCGCCTGCACCTTGTCGGTCAGTCCCGGGTCCTTGCCCACCGAGGCAGCAAGCGAGGCTGCGAGACCCTGCACCTGCCGGCCCACGGCCTCGATATCCAGCGACGGGTATTCATCCTGGGCGATGGCGAGCGCGGCTGGCAGGAGTTCGATATCGGAGAACGCGCCGGCGCTCTGCCCTTTGTTGTCTTTGGCATTGTTCATCGTCATGGCCAACAGATGGCGTTCGCGGGCCTCAAGCTCAAGGGGCTGTGCACAGGGGCAGGGGAGTCATTCTCGGCGAGCGCTCGCAGAGCACGGCGCCCCTTTCGATGCCCAACTCCCGTGCTCGACCCGCGTTCAGTTCCAACACGTAGCGCGCCGGTGCCTCGCTCGGGTAGCTCGGGCAGGCTGCGGTCCTGCACGGAGGCACATCGTGCTGAATAGAGACCAGCCGTCCAGCTGCATCGAAATACAACATGTCCAGCGCAATGCGTGTGTTCTTCATCCAGAAGGAAAGCGGAAGGTCGCGATCGAAGACGAAGACCATGGCCTCATCCGCGCCCAACTCATCGCGGAACATCAGGCCACGCATCCGCTCGGGGTCCTCATCCGCGACCTCGGCTCGAAACGCATGCCCGGCGACCTCCAGCTTGGTGACCGGTAGCGTTGCAGCCTCGCAAACACAGGCCGCCAGCAGGATGAACGCGGCGACGAGTACAAGGCACAGACGCATGGGCAGTGTCTCCTGCAAGGCTAAAGGTTGAATGTAGCTGACCTGAGTATCGACTGTCGTGTCGATTGCCTCTTCCCATTTCCGACTGATTGCTGCATAGTTCGCGGCCCTTCGCGGCGGCCC
>CAYGMG010000097.1:0-15564 GCA_964350895.1 uncultured Lysobacter sp. | reverse complement strand
AGACCGAGCGAATTCTGCGATGTACTTCCGGAACAGGACACTAGTGGACTGTAACCGACAAATCGATAGCAGCTCGCTGGGTCTGGCCGCGCTGGACTTGCGCCTCACTTGGCCAATAGCTACGGCTATTGGCCTCGCTCCGGCACGGCGTCCATCGCGACCATGCCGGCGCGATCCCTCTACCGCTTCATCCGTTACAGGCCACTAGGCGCCGCGCAGTCAGCGGGCAAGGCGAAAACCGTGTTCTTGCCGCGCCCGCCCCGGTCGCCAATGCCCAAGCCAACAGGGCGCAGCAGCCTGCGCGGATAGCCGCCGCGCCCCGGCACGGCGCCGGCACGGCATGCTGGCGCGGTTGGCTGCAGGTACACTGCGCGCCTTTCGCCCTTACCCGGCCTGGCCTTGCTCCTTCCGGTCGCCCTGCCCGCGACCCCGGTACCCCCTATGACCAATCCCACCCACGCCTCTGCACCCGCCGGAGACGACGCCGCTTCCCTGCGCGAGCGCGCGCAGGTTGCGCTCAAGCTGCTTGAAGCCATTCGCGACGACCGCCGCCTGCTTGATGCGCTCCCCGATGACGAACGCATCCGCCTGTTGCAGGCAGTGGCCCTTGTGCACCATCCCGAGCCGCGGGCGCGGCGCAAGCAGTCCAGGCAGGCCGCGCGCGACCAGGCCCGTGAGAAGGCCCGCGAAACCGAGGCCCTGCTCGACCAGACCGGCATCCGCACGCTGCGGCGCAAGCCGGTGTTCAGCACGCCCAACTACTTCCCGCCGCAGGCGCCGGGCCAGCATGACCCGCGAAACAACGCGGACGATCCGATCCTGCTCGGCGAATCGCCCGAGCTGCTGCACTGCTACGTCTGCAAACAAAAATACACCCAGGTCCACCACTTCTACGACCAGCTGTGTCCGGCCTGCGCGCAGCTGAACTTCCGAAAGCGCACCGAAAGCGCCGACCTGCGCGGCCGGGTCGCCCTGCTGACCGGCGGACGGGTGAAGATCGGCTACCAGGCCGGACTGAAGCTGCTGCGCGCCGGCGCCGAGCTGATCGTGACCACCCGCTTCCCACGCGACTCCGCGCAGCGCTACGCGCAGGAGCCAGACTTCGCCGACTGGGGCGATCGGCTCGAAGTGTTCGGGCTCGACCTTCGGCACACGCCGAGCGTTGAGGCCTTCTGCGCCGAGCTGGTCGCCACCCGCGAGCGACTGGACTTCATCATCAACAATGCTTGCCAGACGGTGCGCCGTCCACCGGCCTTCTACGCCCACATGATGGCCGGCGAAACCCGGGCGCTGCGCGAGCTGCCCGAGCACGTGCGCCGGCTGGTCGGTGGCTATGAAGGATTGCGCGCCGCCGATCTGCTGGCCGGCGGCAGCCAGTCCCTGGTTGACGGGTCAGCCAGCACACCGGCGGGTATCGCCCGCGCCGCCGAGCTTTCCCAGGTGCCGCTGTTGGCCGACGAGCTGCTCGGCCAGGCACATCTGTTCCCCGAAGGCCGACTCGATCAGGACCTGCAGCAGGTCGACCTGCGCGGACGCAACTCCTGGCGCCTGCAGATGGACGAAGTGCCGGCGGTGGAACTGCTGGAAACCCAGCTGGTCAATGCCGTCGCGCCCTTCATCATCAATGCGCGACTGAAGACGCTGATGCTGCGCGCGCCCGAGCGCGACAAGCACATCGTCAACGTGTCGGCGGTCGAGGGGCAGTTCTACCGCAACTTCAAGACCACCAAACACCCGCACACCAATATGGCCAAGGCCGCGCTCAACATGATGACCCGCACCTCGGCAGCCGACTACCACGGCGACGGCATCCACATGAACGCGGTAGACACCGGCTGGGTGACCGACGAGGACCCCGCCGAGATTGCCGCACGCAAGATCATCGAGGAACGCTTCCACCCGCCGCTGGATATCGTCGACGGCGCTGCACGCATCGTCGACCCGATCATCGACGGCATCAACACCGGCAAGCATGTCTGGGGCCAGTTCCTGAAGGACTACGCGCCGACCGACTGGTAGGCGACTGTTTCGGGCGCAATCTTGTCGTTCATCGAGGTCCCTCCATCGCGCCGGCTTTCTGTGGGGGCGGATCGTATCCGCGACCGCGACGCCTCGGTCTGGCCGCAGTCGGTGGCAAACCTGTAGCGCTGCGGTCGCGGATACGATCCGCTCCCACATCAAGCCAGGCTTGCTTGTCGAAGCGCCGCAGAACCGCCGGCTGTGCGCCCAGGAAAGCCGATCAACGCCCCCCCGGATCAAGTCCGTGGCAGGCTCTGTCTGTCGGCGGGCGGGCAAAGAGACAAGCCGCGGGAAGGTTCGAAACGCTGTTGATCTTGACCTTGATCCTGCTGTGCAAGACCCCCGTCTACGGCTCAAGAAGCGGGCCTTGAGTTCGCTGCGCGAACGACCAATGTGCGCCCACACCCCGCCAACCGAGCCGCCTTCCCAACCACATGCTTGCGCGGCACACAGAAGATTGGGCTGCGCGTGGCCAAGCGCCGTCGGGCGCACGCTGAATCGGCGTCGGCTAGTGGACTGAAACGGATGCAGCGGAAGAGGGATCGCGACGGGATGGGCGTGCGGGACGCCGTGCCGGAGCGAGGCCCGTAGCCGAAGCTACGGGCTGACCGAGCGAAGCGACGGCGAAGGCGGCTCGCCGCCGGCCGCGCAGCGGCCGAATGAGGCGCACGTGCCGCGCGGCCAAACCGAGCGAGCTACTTTCGATTTGTCCGTCACAGTCCACTAGACTGATCCGGCGCCGCGCTGGCGCGCCGATGAGGGAAACGCATGGCACTGCTGATCGCCGGTTTGCTGGCCTTCCTGGGCGTCCATCTGCTGCCCCTGATGGCGCCGGGCATTCGCGCTGCGGCGGTGGCGCGGATGGGCGAGATGCCCTGGAAAGCGCTATTCGCTGTCGTATCGCTGGCGGGCTTCGTGCTTCTGGTGATTGGCTACGGCGAGGCGCGACAGACCACAGCCGTGCTGCTGTACACGCCGCCAACGTGGACCCGTCACCTTGCCCATCTGCTGACCCTGGCCGCCTTCATCCTGCTGCTGGCGCCTTACCTCGGCCGCAACCACTTTCGCGCGCGCTTCGGCCATCCGATGGTGCTGGGTGCCAAGACCTGGGCGCTGGCCCACCTGCTGGCCAACGGCTTCCTGCATGACGTGCTGCTGTTCGGCAGCTTTCTGGCCTGGGGCGTGCTCAGCTTCATCCTGCTGCGCCGCCGCGACCGGGCACGCGGCAACATGCCCATCATGCCGACGATTGCGGCGACCGCAGCCACGGTCGCTATGGGTGTCATCGCCTGGTTCGTCTTCGCCAAGTGGCTGCATCCGATGTGGATCGGCGTGCCGGTGTTTCCCGGCTGAGTCCGGCCCCCGGCCCCGCCTTCGCGATCAGTCGATCGCTTCGGTTCGAGCCGCGGCCCCGGCCCCGGCCGAACTCCCGCAGCGCCATCAGCGGTACTTTTTCACCCCGGAGCGCCGGCTTGCGAACTATCTGCAATACCCCCCTTTTTGCAGCGCATAATGCCGTCGCGGCACGCGCATCGCGTTGCCCACCACAGCGAGGAACAGGCAATGAGCAAAGGCATGGACCAGAAGAAAGAACAGAAGAAGAAACCGGCGAAGACGATGAAGGAGAAGAAGGCCGAGAAGAAGGAGAAGAAGGCGAACAAGTAGCGCAAGAGGGCTACCCGAAGGCCGGCGGTGGCGCTTCGCGATGCTGGCGAGTAGCGACCTAGAAGCGCTGCTCGCTCTGGTGATATCGCCAGCTTCCCGCCGGCATCTTGCCCAGCGAAACGCTGCCGATGCGCAGTCGGCGGATGGCAGTAAAGGCGAGGCCGACAGCGCGGCAGATCTCGCCAAGCTGCCCTGGCCGTGCGGCGCTGAGGACCAGGCGCAGGCGGGTGTCGCTTTGCCGGCTGGCCTTGCAGGCCACGCTGCGTCCGCCCCAGAGCTCGACACCGGCATTCAGCATGCTCAGCGTATCGGCCGGCAGCTCGCCGCTGAAGTCGACCACGTACTCCTGCTCGATGCGCTCGGCCTCATCGCTCAGCCGCCGCCAGACGCGCGCGTCCTGGGTCAGCACGACGAGCCCGCTGACGTCGCGGTCTAGCGGCATCAGCAAAGTCAGTCCCTGCAAATGCCGTGGCAAAGGCCGCACATCGGAGCTGTCCTCGCTCCAGCGACTGGCCGGCTCGAAGGGCGCGCGCCGATGGCCATCGTCGCTGACCGCGAGCGTGGTGCCGGCCGGCTTGTGGAACAGGATCGTGACCGATTCCTCGACCTTGAGTTTGGCTTGCGGATCGATTTCGACCGCCTGATCGGCAACCTTGAAATGCGGATGCTCGATGACCACGCCATCGACCCGCACCCAGCCGCCCTGGATGTACTGCTCGGCCTCGGCGCGCGAGCAACCGGCCAGCGCGGCCACGCGTTTGGACAGTCGTACCGGTTCGCTCATCAGCATGGGGTCCATCGGGGCGCACCATCATCGCGTATCGCCGGCGCTCTCGCACCTTGCGCGACAGGCAACTCAGGTCACAATCCGTGCTCGAACTGGTCAACATTCTTCGACCACGCGCACTCCATGAACGCGGCAATCGTACCCTGAGGCTTGATTCCCTCGGCGCTACTTCGAGTAAAGGAAGACAGATGGCAAGACTCTGGCGCTGGATCTCGCGGCTGCTGATCGCCATGGCTATCGGCGGGTTAGCCGTGGCCGCGATATGGAGCTACGGCCGACTGAGCACGCCGACGGCAGCGCACGAGGCGGCGCTCGCCTTGATGCAGGAGCCGTCGGCGGACACGTCCGGCGAGAACGGATTTCGCTTGCTGCTTGCATTGCCCGAGGTTCCCGAAGGCGGGCTGCCCGCAGCCCTGCGCTGCGGCGACTCGAATGGCTGCCTTGAGACCGTCGAAGCGGCGCCGGAGCTGCACGCCAAGCTCACCGACACTTGGGGCCCTGTGCTGCTGCAGGCGCAGCGGGCACTTCGCGCACCGGTGTTTCGCGACGACCGCGAGGAGATCGGCTTTTCCAGCCCCTTCCCGTCCTTTGAGCCGGCAACCAATCTCGACACGCTTCGCGCACTGGAGTTCCTAAACGCAGACAGCCAGAAGGCACTCGCCGAGTCCTGCCTGGATGCCCGCGCCGCCACCCGCTGGGTCACCGCGAAACATACCCTGATCACCGGGAGGGTCGGCATGGCGATCTTCCGTCAACATGCCCGCCTCATTGCCGACATGCGCCGGCGCGCGCCGCAGGATCCGCTCCCCCCTGAATGCATGGCCCTGGCCCAGGCACCGGATCCGGCTGTCGAGGGAACGCTATGCAATGCCCTGCGCGGCGACTGGCACTACCAGCAGCGCACGCTCCGAGACTGGCTACGCGAGGAGGCAGAGACGCAGTCAACGCCGCGCCGATGGATGTCCGCTGCGGTAATGGATGCTGACTGGATGCTGGCCTCCACAGCCGAACACTTCGCCCCTGCGTGTGGCGAGGAAGCCCGCCAGGCCGCGGTCGAGGATCGCGTGTTCTTGCTGTCACCACCGCCCATCCGCTGGGTTGATCGCGTGGCCTATTCCGTTTCGAGCATGCTCGTCGATATCGCGGTGCCGACCTACGTCGACTACTTTGCAGACCAGCTGGACTATGTCGCCCAGCGCCGCGTGCTCGCCGCCTTTCTGCAGATGGAGTCGATGGACAGCGGCCTTGAACCCGCGGCGCGTTTTGCAGCCCTGACCGCTGCGCTGCGCGACGGCCCGCGGCCGCTGCGCCATGACCCTGTGCAGGGCGAGATCAGCGTGGAGCAGCGCAGCCGCTCGAACCTGGCTCGCGGCATGCAGGAGTTCGTTCTGCAAGGTATAGCCGCGGCGTCTCAAGACGCATCCGCGACGCAAGGGCCTGCGACCACGCAGATCGTCAAAGCAGCCGGAGACTGATTCCCGCCTCGCACCGCGCAACCAGGATGAGCGCGCTGCGGGCCGGCGCACGATTGGCTAACGAACCCCTGAGCAAGTGGCAAGTGGCAAGTGGCAAGTGGCAAGTGGCAAGTGGCAAGTGGCAAGTGAAGCGTCATTCCCGCGAAGGCGGGAATCCAGCCATTTCTTCTTCAAGCACCTGAATGCAGTGGACCCCCACCTTCGCGCACTGCTGTCCGGGGAAATATCCGCCCATTGCGAGGCCGGCCGCGCGGTTGGCCGCGTGGTCAGCCGCTTTCGGCCGAATCAGAAGCAGAAAAGACTCGCCTTCGGCCGGCAACACATGCGAATGCACCGGCGTCATCCCCGCGCAGGCGGGGATCCAGCTCTTCGCAGCGATATCAACGGTTTGAAGAGCAGAAGCTGGACCCCCGCCTACGCGGGGGTGACGAGGTTGGGAGCCTTTCGAGTTTCCCTGGACAGCAGTGCGCTTTCGCGGATGACGAGGCTTGTTCTGACCCTGCCGAGCCCAAGGCAACGCCGCCGGCCGATGCCGGCGAGGCCATGAACTACATGTTCCGCCGATACTCCCCGCCAACGTCGTAGAGGGCGTGGCTGATCTGGCCGAGGCTGTGGGTCTTGACCGCCTCCATCAGCGACTCGAACACGTTGTTCCGCTCGCGGGCGGTGCGCTGCAGGCTGCCGAGGCCGTGGCCGTCGTGCACTTCGCCCTCGATGGTGGCGTCCTCGACCACGTGGACGTGCTCGGTCTCACCCTCAGGCGCGAGCGGATTGCGGTTGAGCTGCCAGCCGCGCACGTTCTCGATCTGCTGCGCCTTCTCTTCCTCGGTGCTGCGGATCAGCTCGATCTCGGTGGCCACCTCGCCGGCGTGTTCCTTGGGCAGGAAGGTGTTGACCCCGACCAGGGGCAGGGAGCCGTCGTGCTTCTTGTGCTCGTAGTACATCGACTCTTCCTGGATCTTGCCGCGCTGGTACATGGTGTCCATGGCGCCGAGCACGCCGCCGCGCTCGCTGATCGCCTCGAACTCCTTGTAGACCGCCTCCTCGACGATGTCGGTGAGCTGGTCGACGATGAAGCTGCCCTGCCAGGGGTTCTCGCAGAAGTTCAGCCCCAGCTCCTTGTTGATGATCATCTGGATCGCCACGGCGCGGCGCACGCTCTCCTCGGTCGGCGTGGTGATCGCCTCGTCATAGGCATTGGTGTGCAGGCTGTTGCAGTTGTCGAACAGCGCATAGAGCGCCTGCAGGGTGGTGCGGATGTCGTTGAACTGGATCTCCTGCGCGTGCAGGGAGCGGCCCGAGGTCTGGATGTGGTACTTCATCATCTGGCTGCGCTCGTTGGCGCCGTAGCGCTCGCGCATGGCGCGCGCCCAGATCCGCCGGGCGACGCGGCCGATGACCGTGTACTCCGGGTCCATGCCGTTGGAAAAGAAGAAGCTCAGGTTCGGCGCAAAGTCATCGATCTTCATCCCGCGGGCGAGGTAGTACTCGACGATGGTGAAGCCGTTGGACAGGGTGAAGGCAAGCTGGCTGATCGGGTTCGCCCCGGCCTCGGCGATGTGGTAGCCGGAGATGCTCACCGAGTAGAAGTTGCGCACCTTGTGGTCGACGAAGTACTGCTGGATGTCGCCCATCATGCGCAGGGCGAACTCGGTGCTGAAGATGCAGGTGTTCTGCGCCTGGTCTTCCTTGAGGATGTCGGCCTGCACCGTGCCGCGCACGGTAGCCAGGGTTTGCGCCTTGATCCTGGCGTAGACCTCGGGCTCGACCAGCTGGTCGCCGCTCATGCCGAGCAGGGCCAGGCCCAGCCCGTCATTGGTCGGCGGCAGTTCGCCGTGGTAGCGCGGACGCGACCGGCCCTCGAAGAAGGCGGCGATCTGCTTCTCCGCCTCCGCCCAGCGCGCCGGATCGGCGCGCAGGTGCTTCTCCACCTGCTGATCAATCGCGGTGTTCATGAACAGGGCAAGGATGATCGGCGCCGGCCCGTTGATGGTCATCGACACGCTGGTGGTCGGCGCGCACAGATCGAAACCGGAGTACAGCTTCTTCATGTCGTCCAGGGTCGGCACGTTGACCCCGGAGTTGCCGATCTTGCCGTAGATGTCCGGACGCGGCGCCGGGTCCTCACCGTACAGGGTCACGCTGTCGAACGCGGTCGACAGGCGCGCCGCCGGCTGGCCGACGCTGAGGTAATGGAAGCGGCGGTTGGTGCGCTCGGGCGTGCCCTCGCCGGCGAACATGCGGATCGGGTCTTCGCCGGTGCGCCGGTAGGGATACACGCCGCCGGTGTACGGATAGCTGCCCGGCAGGTTCTCCTTGCCGAGGAAGACCAGCAGCTCGCCCCAGCTCTTGTAGGTCGGCGCGGCGATCTTCGGCACCTTCTGGTGGGACAGCGACTCGCGGTAGTTCTCCACGCGGATGGTCTTGTCGCGGACCTGGTACTCGTTCACCTCATCGGTGATCGACTTCAGCCGCGCCGGCCATTCGCGCAGCTGCTTGAGGTTGTCGGCACTGAGCGACTGCACGGCATCGTTGTAGCGCTGGCGGAGCGTGGTCAGGGTGCGATCACCACCCTGCAGGGCGTCGGCAGCGAACAGATCGAGCGCCTTGGGCAGCGCATCATCCTCGAGCTCATTGAGCGCCTGCCACAGCGACTGCGCGCGATCGGCAATCTCGGCCTGGCTCTCGATGCTGCGGTTGATCGCCCTGCCCTGCTCGGCGATTTCGGCGAGGTAACGCACCCGCGCGCCGGGGATCAGCACCGTGGCGCGCGGCTCCTTCAGTGCCGTGTCGATGCGCGGGCTGAAGTCGCAATGCGGCGTGCGCGCCGAGACTTTCTCGCGCAGCAGGCGACACAGGTTGCTGAACATCCAGCTGACGCCAGGGTCGTTGAACTGGCTGGCAATCGTCGGATAGACCGGCACGTCCTCGTCCTTCATGGTGAAGGCGGTGCGATTGCGCTTCCACTGCTTGCGCACGTCGCGCAGGGCGTCCTCGGCGCCGCGCTTGTCGAACTTGTTCAGCACCACCAGCTCGGCGAAGTCGAGCATGTCGATCTTCTCCAGCTGGCTGGCCGCGCCGTAGTCCGAGGTCATTGCATACATCGGGAAGTCGACCAGGTCGACGATCTCCGAGTCGCTCTGGCCGATGCCGGCGGTCTCGACCAGGATCAGGTCATAGCCGACTGCCTTCATGAAGGCGATGCAGTCCTTGAGGACGACATTGGTGGCGACGTGCTGGCGGCGGGTCGCCATCGAGCGCATGAACACCCGATGGCTGCGCAGCGAGTTCATCCGGATACGGTCACCGAGCAGCGCGCCGCCGCTGCGCCGTCGGGTCGGGTCGACCGCGATCACGCCGATGCGCATTTCGGGGAAGTGCTGCAGGAAGCGGTTGATCAGCTCGTCGGTGACGCTCGACTTGCCGGCGCCGCCGGTGCCGGTGATGCCCACGACCGGCGTTGCCGGTCGTTGTGATTCGTGATTCGTGATTCGTGATTCGTTTAGCCGCGCGCTGGCCCATCCCTTCCGCAGCATGGTCAGTTCGGCTTCGCCGAAGGCGCCGTCTTCAATCGCGCTGAGTACTCGTCCAATGGCGATCTCGTCCTCGATGCTTGGCACACCGGCTTCTGACGAATCACCAATCACGAATGACGAATCACGCGCGTCGGCGGCGCGCTTGACCACGTCCTCGATCATCTCGACCAGGCCCATCTTCATCCCGTCGTTGGGGTGGTAGATGCGCTCGACGCCGTAGTCCTGCAGCTCGCGGATCTCCTCCGGCGTGATCGTTCCGCCGCCGCCGCCGAACACGCGGATGTGCGGCGCGCCGCGCTCGCGCAGCATGTCGACCATGTACTTGAAGTACTCGACGTGACCGCCCTGGTAGCTGGACAGGGCGATGGCGTCGGCGTCTTCCTGCAGGGCTGCGCGGACCACGTCCTCGACGCTGCGGTTGTGGCCGAGATGAACCACCTCGGCACCCTGGGCCTGGATCAGCCGACGCATGATGTTGATGGCGGCGTCGTGGCCGTCGAACAGGCTGGCGGCGGTGACGAAGCGCAGCGGCGTGGCGTCCGGCGCCGGCTGTTCGATCTGGCTGGCTGGCGTGCTCATGGGCGGGCTCCGTCGAAAGGCAAAGACCGCCAATTGTAACGGCTGCAACCGCAGATGGCCGGTGATTGCCGGCTCGGCGCGCCGTACGCAGGCGCACGGGCGACAAGGCGTTGTACTGGCTCGGGCCAGGCGCGGCCTGCCCTGCTCAGCGCTTGGGCTTGAGCATGGTCCCGGTGCAGTTGGCGGCGCCGCAGCGGCAGGCCCAGACTTTTTTCAGCCGCGCGGTGTGCGGCTCTTCCAGACGAATGCCGTAGTCATAGGTCAGCTCTTCGCCGGCCTTGATCTCGCGCAGGGACTCGATGATCACCCGGTCGCGCTTGCTGCGCCCCTTGGGGTCCTCGTGCAGCACCGCCTGGCAGTTCGGGTCGCAGCTGTGGTTGATCCAGCGCGCCTTGTTGCCATCGACATTGGCATCGATGATCCAGCGCTCGTTGAGGGTGAACAGGAAGGTGTGCCCGGTCTCCGAGCCGCCGGCATAGCGCTCGTCGGCCTTGTCATGGCTGATCCGCTTGCCCTTGTACTCGAGCAGCTCGGCATCGGCGGGGAGGTCGCGGCCGGCGAACACCCCGTTGCCGTGGATCGCCGAGCGTCGCGCGACCAGCTTCTTTTCTTTCTTCATTCGGCCACCGTCGGCGCATCGACAAAGATCAGCTCGGCGCCATCGCGGGTGACCAGACGCAGCTTGCCGTCGACCAGGCTCGCCTGATCTACCTCGGACAGCGCTGCGAATAAGGCGATCTCGGCGTCCATCTTCGGCCCGATGCAGGCGCGCTTGCTGGCCCCGATCGGACCCAGCTTGAGCTGTCCGTCGACTACAGCGGCATCGGCGAAGAAACGGTTGCAGCCGGAGTCGCCGCTCAGCTTGCCATCAGCAAAGCTCATGCTGATCGCGCCGTCGGCCTTGTCGACCAGGCCGACGATGCTGCTCTCCTGCAGCCGCCACAGCGCGTTCTCGGGAAGGCGTTGCAGCATCGATGACGACGACGCGCCGTCCGAAGCGCCCGATCCGACACAGCCGCCGAGCGTGGCGATCATCAGCAGGGCGCCAAGCGCCGGGGAAACGCGTTGCATGGGCAGCTCCGCATTGACATGGGTAGCGATGTTAACGCGACAACGCATGCCAAGGGGTCAGCCTCAGCAGCAGCCGTGGTCGCCAAAGCTCACCTCGCCCTCGGCCACCGCCACACCCTGGGTCAGGCCCTTTACCGAAGCTTCGTAGTGCTCCTTGAGCACGTGGGCCACGCAGGAGGTCACCCGCTTGCCAGTCGGAATGTGCAGGAACTCGTTGGGGCCGTGCGCATTGCTGTGAGGGCCGAGCACGCCAGTGATCATGAACTGCGCGCCGGGAAACTTCTCGCCGAGCATGCCCATGAAGGGAATGGTCCCACCCTCGCCCATGTACACCGCGGGCGCACCGAAGTAGTCGCGGCTGGCGTGGTCGATGGCGTGGGTCAGCCAGGGAGACTGGGACGGCGCGTTCCAGCCGGTGGAGGATTTTTCCAACTCGAACTCGACCTTGGCGCCGTAGGGCGGATCGCGCAGCAGCAGATCGCTGAGCACGCGCGCGCCGCGCTCGCCGGATAGCGTCGGCGGCAGGCGCAGGGAGAGCTTGACCGCGGTATACGGCCGCAGCACGTTGCCGGCGCTGGACAGCGGCGGCATGCCGTCGACGCCGGTCACCGACAGCGCCGGACGCCAGGTGCGATTCAGCACCAGCTCGCGCCGCTGGTGATGCATCGGCTGCATGCCGGGCAGGAACGGGAACTTGGCGTAGACCTCGTCGCCGAGCACCTTGGCGGCATGCTCGGCCTGGACCATGCGCTCTTCCGGGATGTCCACGTGCAGGTCCTCGACCCGGATCCGCCCGCTGACCTCGTCCTCCAGCCGCGAAAGCAGCTGGCGCAGGATCCGGAAGCTCGACGGCACCACGCCTGATGCATCCCCCGAGTGCACGCCCTCTTCGAGCACGCTGACCCGCAGGTTGCCGCCGGCCATGCCGCGCAGCGAGGTGGTGCACCAGAGCTGGTCGTAGTTGCCGCAGCCCGAGTCAAGGCAGACCACCAGCGAAGGCTTGCCGATGCGCGCCGCCAGATGGTCGACATAGAACGGCAGATCATAACTACCGGATTCCTCGCAGGCCTCGATCAGCACCACGCAGCGGGCATGCGGCACGCCCTGCTCCTGCAGCGCACGGATCGCCGCCAGCGAGCCGAACAGCGCATAGCCGTCGTCGGCGCCACCGCGACCGTAGAGCTTGTCGCCCTTGATCACCGGCTTCCACGGACCGAGATCATCGGCCCAGCCGGTCATTTCCGGCTGCTTGTCCAGGTGACCGTAGAGCAGCACGCAGTCGTCATTATCGCCAGCGACTTCGATCAGGATCAGCGGCGTGCGCCCCGCAAGCCGCACCACCTCGACCTGCATGCCGCGGACCGGCTGGGCCCGGGCCCAGCGCTCCATCAGGCTGACCGCGTCCTCCATGTAGCCGTGCTCGACCCAGTCGGCGTCGAACATCGGCGACTTGTTGGGGATGCGGATGTAGTCGACCAGCTGCGGAATGATGTCGCCGTCCCACTGCTCAGCGATGAATCCTTCGACCTTGCTGCTGTCCATCCGGCGCACTCCCTTGATCAAGCGCGCAGTGTAGCGATGGGTGGATGAGCGGAGTAGGAATTTTCCGATAGAACTTGCCGCCTCCGGCCTACCCGGAGCGCAGCCGGATGCGGATACCGGCCGCTTCGACGCTTGCCGAAACTATCCCCACTGGCCGCAGCGGCCAGCGCCCCACCGGGGCATCGCTCACTCCAAGACCAAAGGGGATTCCACATGCGCACCATCAAGCACCTGCTGTTTGCCAGCCTGCTCGCCCTTGCCAGCACCGTCGCCTTCGCTGGCGGCAAGCTCGACATCAACCGCGCCAGCGCCGCCGAAATCGCCGCCGCGATGAACGGCATTGGCCTTGCCAAGGCCGAAGCCATCGTCGCCTACCGCAGCGAGAACGGCCCGTTCAAGAGCATCGACCAGCTGGTCGAGGTCAAGGGCGTCGGTCTGAAGACGGTGGAGAAGAACCGCGAACTGATCGAAGTCGGCGCCACCAAGCAGCCGGCCAAGCAAGCGAGCTGAAATCCCCTGCGGGGGGCCGGGGCTGCCTGCGGGATGCGGGTGGCTCCGGCTTTTGCGGTCGGCAGACTGGATCGGGCCGGCTACACTGGCGGCCTTGCCCGAGGCCGTCATGATCCTTCCCCGCTACCGCATCGCCGCTTCCACCATTCCTGGCGCCGGCCAGGGCGTCTTCCTCGCCGGGCCGGTCAGCGCCGGACGCATCCTGGTCGCCCCGGACGCCATTCCCGCCGTCTTCTCACTGCAGGAGATCCGCGCCCGCGAGGACGCCGAGAGCGCGCTGGCCGCCAGCGTTCGCTGGTTCGAGGACCGCTTCACGGTCAGCCTCGACTGGCCCGATGAGTGCTACATCAACCACGACTTCAGTCCGAGCGGGCTGTGGCACCTTGGCTTCGTCTTCGCCGCGCGCGACCTTGAGGCCGGCGCGGAGCTCACCGTCGACTATCGTCACCTGCTCGGCGAGGGCGAACGGGAAGTGTTTGTCGATGCGCGCAGCGGCGAGCCGATCATCGGCTGGTCCTGGGCCGAGAGCCTGCGTCGCTCAAGCAGCGAACTGGCCCGGCTGGCCGGCTGATGCGCTGCACCCGGCTGCCCTCGTTCGAGTATCGGCGCGAGCGCTGGCGCAACGGCCTTGGCTGGACCCGGGAGATCCTGCGCAGCGAGCCGGGTGAGGACTGGGCCTGGCGCTGCTCCGTGGCCGAGGTCGACGCCGACGGAGAGTTCTCTCGGTTCCCGGGTCGACAGCGGCTGATGGCCCTGCTGCAGGGCGGAGGGATGGAACTGCAGGTGGAGAACGGCGAGGCGATCTCCTTGCTGCCGCCCCACGACCGGGCTGCGTTCCCGGGCGATGCCGAGGTCAGGGCGCGCCTGCTCGACGGCCCCTGCCACGCCTTCAATTTCATTCACGACCCAGCGCGCTGCACGGCGCAGATGCTGCATCGGCCGCTGGTCGGGCCGATGGTGTTCTTCTCCGAGCCCGCCGAATCCTGGCTGATCTACCTGCTAAACGGCCACGCCGCCGGCAAGCACGATCGCGCAGCAACCCGCGCCGAGACCGGCGACACCCTGCTGCTCGAAGGCGACCGGCATGGCGGTCGCGTCCTGCTAGAGGGGGCCGGCGAGCTGCTGATGCTCAGGCTTCGGCAGCGGGCTCCCGGCGCAGCGCCCGCAGCGCCTTGACGTCGACCGGACGGATCTGGTCGATCCGGCAGCGTTGCTTGTCGAACAACACATTGTCGAAACGGCCGTAGACCCGGTTGTTGCTGCTCGACAGACCGATGCTGACGGCAAACTCCAGGCCCGGGCAAGGCTCATCGACCTGCAGCAGCCAGCCTTCGTTGATCTGGGTCTTTACCAGCACATGCTTGCGGCCCAGCGGCTCCCAGCTGTTCATCTGCCAGAAGTGGAACGACTTGACCGGCTCACCGGCCACCGATTGAACCTGGGCCAGCCGCGCTTCCATGCGCTTGAGCGGACCCGGATTGCTGCAGGCGGCAAGGGCAAGCGCAGGAACCAGGACAGAAATCACCAACATTGGTCGCATGACGCACTCCTCGCGGGGTATTTGACCCGATGACGCCTGCGAACGGCGAATCGTCGCAAGCCACTGGCGCGATTGCGCGCCGGGCCACCGCGCAATCTGCATGATCAGGCGACGCGCCGGCGCTGGCAGAAGGCGACGCCGCGCCGGCATAATCCGCGGCTGTCGCCGATGCGCCACGCAGCCTTGCGCTGTGGGCGGTGGCGGAACCGCTCCTGCAAGGCAAGCATGCGCCCACCTTACTACTGTGTTCCATTCGCCGCTGCCCTGGCAGCGACCTGCCTCGCCCTACCGGGCGACGCCGCGGCTGCTGATGCGGCAGCGGACATGCCGTGGCGGGCGAGCCTAGGCGGCTCCTACAGCACGGTCGGCGACGTCGCCCCGTTCCTCGCCTTGCACAAGCCGTTTGCGCGCTGGCGCGATTTCCGCATCGAAGCCGCCGCCGGACTGATCGGCAAGCATCAGGATGCCCTGCCCGAGGACCGCGAACACATCGGTTGGGTGGCACTTGGGCTTGGCAGGGAGTTCGGCCGCTGGGACCTGTCCTTCTCGCTGGCGGCGAGCTACCCGAAGACCAGCGCGCTGAGCAGCGTTGGCCAGTTCCTCAGCCAGCTGGGCTATCGCTTCGGAGAGCGCCACACCCTGCGGCTCGGCCACCTGTCCAACGGCAGCCTGCATGGACGCAACCGAGGCGAGACCTTTCTCGCACTGAGCGTCGACCTGTAGGGCAGCCCCCCGGCGTCCGCGGCAAGACTGCTCCGTTTCGCTAGTGTCCTGTCCCGGAGATGCGTTGTTGAAGTCGCGACGCGGATGCGTCGTCGAGGCAAGGCGCGAGAAGGAGGC
>CAYGMG010000096.1:0-15654 GCA_964350895.1 uncultured Lysobacter sp. | reverse complement strand
TGCGCGCGTCAGGCCGGCCAGCAGGACAGCGCTGAAACCTATCTGCGCCGCGCCCTGGAGCTGGATAAGGGCAACCTGGTGGCGCTGGCGGAAATGGCCAACATTTCCCATCTGCGCGGCGACGACCTGCGTGCCCGCGCCTTCATTCAGCGCTTCGAGGCCCGGGCCGAGCCCGATGCCGCCATGCTGCTGCTGGCCCTTAGGGTCGAGCGCAAGCTGGGCGACGGCAGGGCAGCGGAGCGCTACGAACAACAGCTGCGCGAACGTCATCCCGACGTCGACCTTCCCGCCGAGTCCACGACGCCTTCCTCATGAGCGACCCTACCGATATCGTTCGCGAATCCCTTGGGCAACGACTGGGCGCCAGCCGCGAGGCACGCGCGCTCAGCCGGCAGGACGTCGCCGACGCCCTGCATCTTCCGCTTGCCGTGGTCGAGGCCCTGGAGGCTGACCGCTACGACCGCCTTGGCGCGCCGGTTTACGTGCGCGGACATCTGCGCTCATACCTGCGCCTGCTCGACCTGCCGGCGAGCCTGGTTGACGAGGCGCTGCGCGACGTCGGCGAAGCACCGCCCGCCCTGCACAGCACGACCAAGACGCCGACCTTCAAGTACCTGACTGATCGCTACGCGATGCGCGCGGTCTACGTGGTCCTGACCCTGTCGATCATCGTGCCGGCGCTGTGGGTCGCCACCCAGCACGAGGCCCTGCAGCGCAGCGCTCGCTCGCTGGACGTGGCGCCGCTGCCGGTCGAGCCGCCACCGCTGGCAGCGCAGCCGGGCGCGCCGGCTTCTGCCGAAACCCAGGCTCCCGACGTCGCCGAGCGGGAAACCGTGGTTGCGTCGCTGACGCCTTTCTACGGCAGTGCGCGAGCAGAACCCGCCGAGCAGACCGCGCCCGCCGCGTCGCCGACGGACGACGGCTGGCTGCTGCGCTTCAGCGAGGACAGCTGGGTCGAGGTGCTGGCCAACGACGGCAGCCGACTGGAGTACGGGCTGATTCCGGCGGACAGCGAGCGCCGCTTTGCCGCGGGCTCGGTGGCGCGCGTTGCGCTTGGCAATGCCGGAGGCGTTGAAGTGCGTCGCGCAGGTCAGGCACTCGATCTGCAGCCCTACCGGCGGGCCAATGTCGCCCGTTTTGCAGTATCCTCCGACGGCGAATTACGCCCCGCCTCCGAATAGCCGGTCCGTTCACGCGCCACCCACGTGGGCGCCCCGGGTCCTGCCCGGCGGTTAAGCGTTGGCTCATCCGCGGCAAGCCAAGGTTCGCCGCGCTGGTCTGCCATCGCCCCCAGCCATATCAATACGGAAGACAGCCCTACCCATGAGCATGGAATTGATGGACGAACACGAACAGGGCGAACGCGTCCGCGCCTGGCTGCGCGAGAATGGCTCCTCGATCGTCACCGGCATCGCCATCGGTATCGCCGCCATCGGCGGCTGGCAGTGGTGGAATGCGAATCAGCGCAGCCAGGCGCAGGATGCCTCGGCCCAGTACGTGGCGCTGACCACGGCGGTCGAAGCATCGGACCGCGACCTTGCCGAAGGTGTCGCCAAATCGCTGCGCGACGAGTACTCGCGCACTCCATACGCAACCCTGGCGGCGCTGGCACTGGCCGACCTGCAGCTGGGTGCCGGTGAAACTGCCGGTGCAGTGGAAACCCTGGCTGCGGCCAAGGATGCCGCAGCAGATCCATTGCTGGCCGAGCTGGTCGCGGCACGCTTGGCTCGCGCCGAAATCGCCGCCGGCAATGCCGAGCGCGCCTTGCAGATGCTCAGCGACGCCAAGCGCGGCAGCACCCTCGATACCCGTGGCGACGCGCTGCTGGCGCTCGGACGTCTTGACGAAGCCAAGGCCGCCTATCAGGCAGCCATTGAGTCGATGGACGAGACCCTGCCGCTACGCCGGATCGTCGAACTGAAGCTGCTTGACCTCGGTGTCCGCGCCGAAAGCGAGGCCCAAGGGTGAACAAGTCGACCATCTTGTTGCTGGCTGCGGGCACGCTTGCGCTCGGCGGGTGCGGCATATTCAAGGGCAAGACCAACCGCGAGAACATCGAGCCGCCGACCGAGCTGGCTGACATCGAGTCTCCGGCGCGCGTTTCCAAGGTTTGGAGTGGTTCGACCGGTGACGGCGAGCGCAGGCTCGGCCTGCGCCAGGCTGTGGCGGTCGATGCCGGGCGAGTGTTCTCCGCCGATGTCGATGGCCAGCTGAGCGCCTTTGGCGCCGAGAATGGTAAGCGCCTGTGGAGCATCGAAACCGAGCTGCGCCTGTCCGGCGGGCCGGGTGCAGGCGAGGCGACCCTGGTCGTTGGCAGCCTGGACGGCGACGTGGTGGCCTACAATCCGGACAACGGCGTTGAGCGCTGGCGCGCCAAGGTTTCCTCGGAAGTCATCAGCCGCCCGGCCGTCGGCCGCGGACTGGCCGTGGTCCGGGTCAACGACGGCCGCACCTACGCTTTCTCGATCACCGACGGCGCCCGGCGCTGGGTCTATGATCGCGGGCTGCCGACGCTCACACTGCGCGGCAATGCGGCGCCGGTCATTGCCGATGATCGCGTCATCCTTGGCTATGACAACGGCACCGTCGCGGCGGTCTCCACCAGCGATGGCACGCAGCTCTGGGAGCAGACCATCGCCCAGCCGGAGGGGCGCACCGAGCTCGACCGCATGGTCGACATCGATGGCGAGGTAGTGGTTTCCGGAAGCGAGGTTTAC
Source organism: uncultured Lysobacter sp. (assembly GCA_964350895.1). GTDB lineage: Bacteria > Pseudomonadota > Gammaproteobacteria > Xanthomonadales > Xanthomonadaceae > Pseudomarimonas. Next base: position 12,937 of record CAYGMG010000096.1, on the reverse strand, counting down.
GTAGCCAGCTTCAACGGCCAGGTAATGGCCCTCGACCTCGGCAGTGGTCGGCCACTGTGGAACCGTGAGATGTCGGTTTATGCCGGACTCGCGCTGAGCGGCGACAAGCTGCTGGTTGCCGACAAGGACGCAACGGTTTGGGCGCTCGACCGGCGCACCGGTGCTGCGCTGTGGCGCCAGGATGGGCTGGCCTACCGCTGGCTGACCGCCCCAGGCCTGACCCGCGAGCACGTGGTGTTCGCCGATCTCGAGGGTTATGTCCATTGGCTGTCGCTGGAAGATGGTTCGCTGCGCGCGCGTGATCGGGTCGGCAGCAAGCCGGTGCGCGCCACCCCGCAAGGCGGCGCTGACGACGTGGTCTACGTTCGCGGTACCCGAGGCAAGCTGGTCGCGTTCCGCGCCGGCAGCTGATCAAGGAGTTTCGACAATGTTGCCGATGGTCGCCCTGGTCGGCCGACCTAACGTCGGCAAGTCGACCCTTTTCAATGCGCTGACACGCTCGCGCGATGCCCTGGTGGCCAACCAGCCGGGCGTCACCCGTGATCGCCAGTACGGCATTTGTCGCCTGCTCGACCAGCCGTTCCTGGTAGTGGATACCGGCGGCCTCAGCGATGACAGCGAGGGTCTTGCCGGACTGACCTCGCAGCAGTCGATTCAGGCCATGCAGGAAGCATCGGTGATCGCCATCGTGGTCGATGCGCGCGACGGCCTGCTCAGCTACGACCATCAGGTCATCGCCGACGCCCGCCGCTGCAACCGACCGATGATCCTGCTGGTCAACAAGACTGACGGCCTGGATGCGGATCAGGCGCTGGCTGACTTCTCCCGGCTCGGCGTGCAGCCGGCCTTTGCGGTGGCGGCCTCGCACCAGCGCGGCATGGGACCGGTGCTGGAAGCCATCGAGGCCCATCTGCCGGAAGGCGAGGATCTGGCGGCTCTGGCGCAGACCGAACCTGACCGTATGCGCCTTGCCATTGTTGGTAGGCCGAATGTCGGCAAGTCGACTCTGGTCAACCGCCTGCTCGGCGAGGAGCGGGTGATCGCTTCGGATGTTCCCGGCACCACACGCGATTCCATCGCTGTCGACCTGGAACGCGACGGCTACAAGTACCGCCTGATCGATACCGCCGGCATCCGGCGCCGCGCGCGCGTCGAAGAGGCAATCGAGAAGTTCAGCGTTCTCAAGACCCTGCAGGCGATCGAGTCGGCCCAGGTCGTGGTCCTGCTGCTGGATGCCAGCGAGGGCGTGACCGATCAGGATGCGACGGTGCTCGGGCAGATCCTGGAGTCCGGACGCGGCTTGGTGGTCTGCCTGAACAAGTGGGACGGCCTTGATGCCTACCAGCGCGAGCAGTGCCGCTCCGACGTCGCCCGCAAGCTCAGCTTTGTCGAGTACGCCCAGGTGCTGACCCTGTCGGCCAAGCACGGTTCCGGCATCCGCGAGCTGTTCCGCGCGGTGCACAAGACCTTCGACTCGGCGACCAAACAGTTCAACACTTCAGAGCTGACCCGCGCCATCGAGGCCGCCTACGAAGCGCTGCAGCCGCCGGTGGTCCGCGGCCATGTCGCCAAGCTGCGCTACGCCCATCCAGGCGGCACCAATCCGCCTACCGTGATCATCCACGGCAGCCGCGTCGCGTCCTTGCCGCAGAGTTACAAACGCTACCTTGAAAACTTCCTGCGCAAGCGCTTCAAACTGGTGGGAACGCCGCTGCGACTGGAGTTCCGCGCCGGCGAGAACCCTTACGAGGGCAAGAAGAACGCTCTCAGCGATCGTCAGGTCAAGCAGCGCCGGCGGTTGATCCGACACGTCAAGCGGCGCTGATCGGCGGGGCCATGGATTCCGACGCACTCCTCGCGAGCCTGCGCAGCGAGATCGGCGAGATCAGCCCGGCCGAGGCCGCTGCGGCAGCCAGTGCGGGGCACCGAGTGCTGGTCGATGTCCGCGAAGAGTCCGAACGCGCCGCTGGCGCGCCGCAGCCCTCAGTATCCCTGCCGCGCAGCCTGCTCGAACTGCGTCTTGCCGCCAGCGGACTCGCACCCAAGCAGCCGCTGGCCCTGATCTGCGCGGCCGGCAGCCGCTCCCTGCTCGCCGCCGCGACGCTCCGCCAGTACGGATTCACCGATCTACGCTCGGTCGCCGGCGGCTTCGATGCCTGGAAGACCGCCGGACTGCCCATCGCCCGCGGCGCACTGGATGCCGATTCCGCTGATCGCTATTCGCGGCAGATGCGCCTGCCGGAAATCGGCCTTGATGGCCAGACCCGACTGGCGCGCGCGCGCGTGCTGGTGGTCGGCGCCGGCGGTCTGGGCTCGCCCTGCCTGCTGTATCTCGCCGCCGCCGGCGTGGGGGAACTGCGGGTGGTGGACGACGATGTGGTCGAGCGCAGCAACCTGCAGCGCCAGGTCCTGCACAGCGACGCCCGGATCGGGATTGCCAAGGTGGCCTCGGCGCGCGCCAGCCTGGAGGCACTCAATCCGCGAATCCGCGTCGATGCACGACAGGAGCGGGTAGGTGAGGGCAATGTCGATGCCCTGCTCGAAGGCTGTGATGTGGTCATCGATGGCTCGGACAACCTGCCGACCCGCTATCTGCTTTCCGATCGCTGCGTGGCGCTGGGCAAGCCCCTGGTCTATGCCGCGGTGCACCGCTTCGAGGGGCAGGTCAGCGTGTTTGACGCTGGCCGCCGCCGCGGTGAATCTCCCTGCTATCGCTGTCTGTTTCCGTTGCCGCCGCCAGCGGAAGCCGCCCCCAACTGCGCCGAGATCGGCGTGCTTGGCGCGGTCCCCGGCGTAGTCGGCATGCTGCAGGCAACCGAGGCGCTGAAGCTGCTGCTGGGCATCGGCGACACGCTGGACGGCCGCTTGCTGTGCGCCGACCTGCTCAACATGAACTTTCGTTCCCTGACCTTGCGCCCGGATCCGGACTGTCCGGCCTGCGGCGCGCAAGCCGGCGAGCTGACCCTGCCCGCGGCAGCATGCTCGGCGCCGGCCAGCTAGGCGAGCGCCGACGCCTTCCTTCCGCGCAGGACTGGCTCAGTGGGCCTTGCGTGCAGCCTCGAACGCAGCCAGCTGCTCCGGCGTTGCCTCTTTCTGGAAGCGGGCCTTCCACTCGTCCATTGGCATGCCGTAGACCGCCTCGCGCGATTCGTCCTTGGACACCGGCGCGCCGAGTGCTTCCGAGGCCTCCTGGTACCAGTTGGCCAGGCAGTTGCGGCAGAAGCCGGCGAGGATCATCAGGTCGATGTTCTGCACATCGCTGCGCTCGCGCAGGTGGGCGATCAGTCGGCGGAAGGCGGCAGCCTCGAGTTCGGTGCGGTCCATCGTCGGGTTCCTGCAGGCGGTTCGCCGGACAAGGCCGTCATCGGCGATAATCCGCGCACTGTATCGCAAGGGAGTGGGGATGTCCGCGCGCGTGCTTGATGGCAAGGCCATCGCCGACCAGCTCATCGAGAATTTGCGGCGCCGCGTGCGCGTTGGGGTAGAGCAGGGCGGCAAGCCGCCGGGACTGGCGGTGATCCTGGTCGGCAATGACGCTGCCTCGGCGGTGTACGTGCGCAACAAGCGCCGCGCCTGCGAGCGGATCGGATTCCGTTCCTTTGACTTCGACTTGCCCGCCGAGACCAGCGAGGCGGACCTGCGCGCGCTCATCCTGCGTCTGAACATCGACCCCGAAGTCCACGGGATCCTGGTCCAGCTGCCGCTGCCTGCGCGGCTCGACGCCACGGGCCTGCTCGACCTGATCGATCCCGACAAGGACGTCGATGGTTTCCATCCGACCAATGTCGGCCGCCTGGCCCTGCGCCAGCTGGGCCTGCGGCCGTGCACGCCGAAAGGAATCATGACCCTGCTCGGGCACACTGATCGCGCGGTGCGCGGTCGTAACGCGGTTGTCGTAGGAGTCAGCAATCATGTCGGACGCCCCATGGTCCTGGAGCTGCTGATTGCCGGCTGCACGGTTACTGCCTGCCACAAGTTCACCCCGCGCGATGAACTGCAGCGGGCGATTGCGCACGCCGACATCGTCGTGGTGGCGGTCGGAAGGCCGGACATCGTGCCGGGCGAGTGGATCAAGCCCGGCGCGGTGGTCATCGATGTCGGCATCAATCGGCTGGACGATGGCCGCCTGGTTGGCGACGTCGGCTTTGCCGCCGCCGCCGAGCGCGCCTCGTGGATCACGCCGGTGCCGGGCGGCGTCGGGCCGATGACCGTGGCCACCTTGATGCAGAACACCGTCGAGGCAGCCGAGCTGTCCGCGCTGCGCGGCACATGAGCCACAGTCGGCACTGCCTGCTGCTCTGCGCCCTGCTCGGACTTGCCGGCTGTGCAGCGCTGTTCAAACCGCTCGGCAGCGGGCTGGAGGCCGGGATCCGCAATCACGATGATCCGGCCACTGTAGCCAGCGCGCTGCCGGCCTATCTGGTGCTGCTCGACGGGCTGCTGATCGAGTCGCCCGACAACGCAGCCCTGCTATCCGCCGCAGCCAGCCTGTATGCAACCTATGCCGGCAGTCTGGTGGAGGACCCGCAGCGCGCCGGCCGGCTCAGCCATCGCGGCCTCGGCTATGCGCGCAGGCTGGTTTGCCTGAAGCCCGACGCGCCCCTGTGCACGGCACTCGATGGCCCGGTGAACACGTTCCAGCAGACCGTCGCCGCGCAATCCGCCAGCTCGGTCGACCTGCTCTACGTGCTTGGCAGCAGCTGGACCGGATATATCCAGACACATAGCAGCGACTTTCGCGCCATCGCTGCCTTGCCCAAGGCACAGGCGCTGCTGCAGCGTGTGTCCGAGCTTGATCCGGAGCGCGAGCAGGGTATGCCCTTCGTGTATCTGGGCGTGCTGCATTCGCTGCGCCCGGAAGCGGTCGGCGGTACGCCGGCGCAGGGCAGGGCGCATTTCGAGCGCGCCATTGCGCTGTCCGATGGCCGTAACCTGATGGCCAAGACCCTGTTCGCCGAGTACTACGCCCGCCTGCTGTTCGATCGTGAGCTGCACGACCAGTTGCTGGCCGAAGTGCTCGCAGCCAAGCCGGTCGCCGCGGGCCTGACCCTGGCCAACACGCTCGCCCAGGCGCGGGCGCGTGCACTGAAGGAATCTGCCGATGCGTTTTTCTGATCGACTCCTCGTAGTCTTCGTTCTCTGGCTCGGCGCGCTGCCTGCCCAGGCTCAGACCCTGAAGATCGCCACCCTGGCGCCGGAAGGTTCGGCCTGGATGAGCGCGATGCGCGAGGCGGCCCAGGAAGTCGAAAGCGCCAGCAGCGGCCGGGTCAAGATCAAGTTTTACCCCGGCGGGGTGATGGGCAATGACAGCACGGTGATCAAGAAGATCCGCCTCGGCCAGCTGCAGGGCGGCGCCCTGACCGCCACCGAGCTGGCCTCGATAGCGCCCAATGCGCCGATCTACGGACTGCCCTTCCTGTTCAGCGACCTTGACCAGGTAAGCGCCGCGCGCCAGGCGCTGGACGACAAGCTGGCTGCGGAGTTGCAGGCCAAGGGCTACCGCATGATTTCGATCAGCGGCGTGGGCTTTGCCTACCTGATGAGCAACCGCGACATCGCCAGCCGCGAGGCCCTGCAGGCCAGCAAGGTCTGGGTGCCGCAGGGCGACCTGATCGCCGAGCGCACGTTCAGGGCAGGTGGGATCAGCCCGGTCCCCCTGCCGTTGGCCGATGTCTTCACCGCACTGCAAAGCGGCCTGATCGACACCGTCGGCAATACGCCGGCAGGCGCCATCGCCCTGCAGTGGCACGGTGGGCTGAAGCAGATCCTCGACCTGCCCTTGACCTATGTCGCGGGCTTCGTGGTGGTCGACGAGCGCGCCTTCGGCAAGCTCTCTGCGGAAGATCAGCAGGTGCTGCTGGCCGCTTTCCGGCGTGGCGGAGAGCGCATTGACCAGAACAATCGCGAGGCCGATGCACAGGCGCTCGAAGCCCTGGTTGAGCTGGGTGTGGAGAAGGTGGCGGTCAGCGAGCAGGAGGTCCTGCGCTGGCGGCAGATCGGCGAGCAGGTGGGCGAGCAGCTGGTCAGTGAGGGCAAGCTGGATGGCGATCTGCTGGCCGAGCTGCGTCGTGTGATCGCCGCGACCCGCCGCTGACCGGTGTCGCGGCTGGATTCCCTCAGACGCGGATTACACAGGGCCGAGGACGTCCTGCTGGGCGCCCTGCTGCTTTCCCTGGTATTGCTGAGTAGCGCGCAGATCCTGCGCAGGACGCTGTTCCATGATGGCTGGATCGGCGCCGAGTCCGCAGGCCGTGCCCTGGTGCTGTGGATCGCCCTGCTTGGCGCGCTCGCCGCGACCCGCCAAGGCCGCCATGTGCGCATTGATCTTGCCGCGAAATGGCTGCCTGAGGCCTGGCATGCGACAACTGAACGTATCGCTTCACTTGTTGCCAGCATCTTCTGCGCGGTGTTCGCCTGGTTTGGCTGGCAGCTGCTCTTGCTTGAGCACGAGATGGGCGATGTCGCCTTCGCCGGGATCCCGGCATGGTGCCTGAGCGCGGTCATTCCGGCAGGATTCGCGCTGATGGCACTGCGCTTTTCGCTGCAGGTGATCAGCGGCCCGCCGCCGCCCACCGCCGAGCCGCCGTGATCGGCCTCGGCTGGTTCCTGCTTCTGCTTGCCGGCCTGCTCGGCGCGCCCTTGTTCGTGCTGATCGGCGGCGCGGCGCTGCTCGGGTTTCATCAGGTCGGCTACGACCTCACCGTGGTCGCCGTGGAGTTCCAGCGCCTGGGCCAGATGCCAGGGCTGGAAGCGATTCCGTTGTTCGCACTGGCCGGCTGTCTGCTCGGCGCCAGCGGTGCACCACATCGGCTGGTGCGGCTTTCGCAGGCCTGGCTGGGCTGGCTTCCCGGCGGTCTGGCGATTGTCGCGGTCGTCTGCTGCGCGCTGTTCACCGCCTTCACCGGCGCATCCGGGGTCACCATCGTCGCGCTCGGTGCGCTGCTGTTCCCGGCGCTGATCGAAGCGGGCTATGAGCGCCGCTTCGTGCTCGGCCTGCTGACCTCGGCCGGCAGTCTTGGTCTGCTCTTCGCGCCCTCCTTGCCGCTGATCCTCTACGGCTTTGTGGCTGGCCAGATGGGCACCACGCCGCCCACCAGCATCGAGGACCTGTTCCTGGCCGGCATCGCACCGGGCCTGCTGATGGTCCTCGCGATGTGCATGATGGCAGTGCAGGCGGGCAGGGGACTGCCACCAGGGCCGGCGTTTGATCGCCGGGAAGCGTTTGCGGCGCTGGCTGATGCGCGCTGGGAACTGCCCTTGCCGGTTCTGGTGCTCGGCGGCATCTATGGCGGACTGCTGGCCGCCTCGGAAGCCGCCGCGGTCACCGCGCTGTACGTGCTGGTAGTGACCGTGCTCATCCGTCGCGAGATACCGCTGCGCGGCCTGCTGCCGGCCTGCGCCGACGCGGCCAGGCTGATCGGCGCCATCCTGATCATTCTCGGCATGGCGCTGGCGCTGTCCAACTGGCTGGTCGACCAGGAAGTGCCGATGCGACTGTTCGAGTGGGTCCAGGCCCATGTCGACTCGCCCTGGGTGTTCCTGCTCCTGCTCAATGTTTTCCTGCTCGGCGTCGGCATGCTGTTGGATATCTTCTCCGCGGTGGTGATCCTGGTCCCACTGCTGCTGCCGGTGGCCCAAGGCTTCGGCATCGACCCCGTGCACCTGGGAATCATCCTCCTGGCCAATCTACAGCTCGGCTACTTCACCCCGCCGGTCGGCATGAACCTGTTCATCGCCAGCTACCGCTTCAACGCGCCCGTCACCGAGCTGGTCGCGGCCAGCTGGCGTTTCTTCCTGGTGCTGCTCGGCTGCGTGCTGCTGATCACCTGGTGGCCGTGGCTGTCCCTGGTCTTGGTGCGCTGAAGCGCCACCGCTATCCCTCGAACCCCGAGGCGAAGATCCGCTCAGCCTGCACTTCCACCGCGCCGATGTCGCAACGCGCCACGCCGTCGCCATCGCCGTCCCGCGGCCGGGAGACGCCAAGTGCATCGGCGTCGAGGCAGCTGGCATCGTCGAACGCGTCGACTAGGGCACTGTCGCCGCGCGGCACGCGCACCGGCAGGCCGATTCGACCATCGCTGATGGGTGGCATCCCGGCATCCTCGATGGATCGATCGGTGAGCGCAGACTGCACGCCGCAGCCGCTAAGGTCGCCAAATGCGTTGTTGCCTTCGGACACCAGGCTGGCGGAGCCCGAAACATAGCAATTGCGCGGCCCGCCCACCGACTGGTTGCCGGCCACCACTGAATTGGCCAGCGTGGCGCTCACGCCGTCGTACACGTTGAGGGAGCCTGCCGGCGCCTCCCAACCGCTACCGCCTTGATTTCCGGTGATGGTCAGGTGGCGCAACGCGTAGCTCCCGCTGCCCGCAAGGCCCAGCGCGCCACCGATGTTCCCGCTGAAGGTCACGTTCTCCAGAACGCCCTCTCCATTGATCGCGAAGATCGCGCCGCCCTCCTGGCCGGCGCCGCTGGTGACCAGGCTGCGATTGCCGTCAAAGGTCGAATCGCGGATGTCGATCCGGCCGCTGGACAGCAGCGCAGCACCGAAGAAATTGTTGACCAGATTTCCGGTCATCCGCACCCGGCGCAGGATCAGTTCACCATTCGAGAGGATCCCGCCGCCGCTGACCGTCGCGCCCTCAAGTCGCAAACGCGCCGAGTTCTCCACGAGCAGTGTCCGCCCTGCGGATATCCGCTGTATCTGTGTGTTATGTGGCCCGCTGCCGAGCAGGGTCAGATCCCCGCTGATCGCCAGCGTGTCCTCAAGCAGGTAGTGGCCGTGCGGCAGGGCGATTGCCTTGGGCCCTCCCTGCGCCTGCGCCTCCTCGACGGCAGCGCGCAGGGTGCAGGCTCCGCTGCTGCTGGCGCAGGCCCCATCGCCCGGCGTCGCATCGCCAGCATCCGCGAGGGCCAGATCATCGATCCCAACCTGGAAATCGGCGGGACTGGTGACCGGCGTGCTGATCAGCAGCCGGTTGTCGGGACTGATGTCGGACTGCTCGAGCGACATCCGTGCGCTGCCGCTGAGCAGGCTGCCGGTTGGCGTATCGCTTGCCACACGCAATGAGAAACCCAGGCTTGCCTGCTGCCCGATTGCCAGTGTGCCGACATCGCACTGCACGTCGCGCTGCTGCCGGATGCAGCCCGCAGGCACCCCGGTGGCCGGAAGGTCGAGCCCCAGCGGCAGTTCGAGTGCCAGCATCACGCCGCTGGCATTGCTTCCGGGACCGGCATCGGGCGGGCGGTTGCGCAACTCGATCTGGTAGTTGAAGAACTGCCCAGGGCGCACGCTGGCTGGCGACGCGGCGCCGCTTATTTCGACATCCAGCCCGGCCCTGACCTCGATGCTACGGCTACTGCAGGCGGTCAGCGACAGCCCCGGCGTCGGCAGCTTGTTCTCACCGTTGGCTTGCATGCGATCGGTCAGGCAGACCTGCAGGGTTCGCGTGCCGGCAGTGGTGTAGACGTGGCTGGCACTGACCAGGCCGGCGCCGTCGCCAGCGTGGAACAGCAAAGGGCCGCTCGGCGCGCCGTCGGCGCCGATGCGCCCTTCGCTCTCGACGCTGCCGTCGCCCCAGTTGATGCTCACCGTCAGCAACTCGTCCGGGTCGACATCAACAAACTCCCAGTCCAGCGCATAACGGAAACCGACGCCGGCATCGGCCAGTTCGGCAGGCGGCAGGAGCACAGGAGGGTCATTGACCTCCAAGAGGGTCACGGTGACCGTCTCCGGCGCCGACAGGGCGCTTCCATCCGAGGCGCGGAAGCGAAAGCTGTCCTCTCCCCAGAAGTCCGGGGTTGGCGTGTAGATCTCCTTATTCCCCATAAAATTAAAAAAACCCTGCGCGGGCGCCTCGGTCAGACTGAAGTTCAGTGCGTCGAGGGGGTCGGGATCGCTGCCGTCGAGAAGGATCGTGAGCGCTTGATCTTCCACGCCGGCCGCCGCCAGCGCCGGGGTGGCTACCGGCGGCCGGAAGTTGCGCGACACCTCCACTTCCACCGATGCAGGTGCCGAACGCTGCGGTCGTCCGCTGGCAGGGTCGCGTACACCGTCACTGACCGAGAAGGCGAAAGCGTCGATGCAGTCGGCGCTGTTGGCGCAGGCAAAGCCGTTATCGGATTGGTAGATGACATCGGCAAAGTCCGGGCCAAACTCGACGAAGGGTGAGGTCAGCGAGATATGCAGCAGGTTGGTCGCCGGATCCAGCACATGGAAGCGGGTCGCGTTCGCCGCCACGTCCTGCGGGCTGCCAAAGTCACCAAGGATGAAGCAACCGCCGTCGCAGCTGGAGCGCGCCTGGCCGGAAAAGAAACCCTCGGGTGTGAAGCGCTGAATCCGCCGATTGCCGGAGTCGGCGATGTAGAGGGTGCCGCCTGCGTCGAGATCGAAGCCGCGCGCGCCGCGAAACTGGCCGGGTCGGCAGCCATGGTTCGGGTTCTGCACCACGCCGCTGTCGCACTGGGCCTGCTCGCTGGCGTTGAACGTGCTGCTCACACCGCATACCGCGTCGGTGCAGGCAAAGCCCAAGCTGCGCCGGTTGGCGACGTCACAGACCGCCTGGTCGCCTGCTGCCAGATCGCTATCGCAGCGGCCCAGCCAGCCATCAAGCGGGCCTGGGAACGCCAGCCCGCTATCGGCATCAACCCCCGAGGCTTGCCACCGGTAGATCCGGCTGCGCCGCGACGCATACAGGCGGCCCTGGGAATCTATGCCAAGAGAGTGTCCGTCACCGGGGGTGCCCAGGCCATCATCGGTGAGATTACCGATCCAGGTCGGCGTATGCGTGCAAGAAACGCTGCAGTCGAAGTCTTCGGGCAAGCGGGCGTCGAAGCTGAAAACGAAGCCGTTGTCGCGCATCACGTAGAGCACATCGTTGCCGTCGACGATGGCGCTGGTGCCTTGGAAAATCGTGCAGCCATCCGACGGGTACAGGGTGAGGCAGGTACCGGTGGCGCGGTCGCGCACATTGCTCAGCGAAAAGGTTACCTGCGGTTGCAGCGATCCATCGTAGACGCGAACCGAGGTAGTGCGTCCGCTGTTGGTTTCGGTGAAGTACAGCCGGTCACGCGCGCTGTCTACGATCAGGTCGCGCAGGTTGTCCACCGCCGCCTGACGCGCCGCGAGCAGGCTGCCATCAGCGCCGAATACCGCCAGCCGGCCCAACCGGCGCACGGTGACCGGCGAACCGGCGCGGCAGTCGATGCGCCCGCGATCAACCACGAAACTGCGGCCGTCATCGGTGGCGGTGAGGTACTCCGGCTGCGACGGGAAGGGCAGGTCGAAGTCGCGATCGTTGCCCTCGCCGTTGGTGCAGATCGAGAGCAGCTCGGCATCGCTGAGACTTTGCTCGATGCGCAGATCCTCGACGAAGTAGGGGTACAGCGGGGCGACGAAGAACCCGTTCTCAGGCGCCTGCTCGATATGGAAACGCAGCGGATCACCGTCGGCATCGCTGCCGCGCAGGCGCAGGCGGGTAGGCTCGAAGGACACCGCGGCGGCGCGTTGTGCGCCGGCCTGGGCTATGGCTGCCGGTGCGCTGTTGCTGGCCTTGATGTTGACGAGCTGCACCGCGCTATCGCTGTTCCCTGAGGCATCGGTGACCGTCCATGTGACCTCATGCAGGCCCGGGCCCAGCGGCAGGACGGCATCATTGCTGACCTGTGGTGCCAGGTCGACGAAGTCGAACACCAGCGGCTGGCCCAGCTGGGTGACCGCGGTGCTGTCGACCTCAACGATATCGTCGGGTGGAACAATGACCGGGGCGCGCGTGTCGACCACCTCGACCTGCATCCGGGTAACGGTCTGGTTGGATTGTCCGGCAAGGTTCGGGCCGGGATCCGATGCGGTCCAGGTGATCTCGAAGTCCTTTCCGCCCGCCGCCGGATTCACTGGCCAGAAGCTGCGCAAGGCCTCGCTGGGGTAACTGGCACTGAAAGCGACCTTGCGATCGCAGGCATCGTTGACCTGGTACAGCGCCCGCAGCAAGGGCTCGTAGCGACGCTGCGAGACGCCGCCAGCCTCGTCGGCCTCAATGCGCACCCGTAGCTCGCCACCGACCAGTTCTGCGCGTACTCGGCCATCGTCAAATGCCATCGGAGTGATGGTCGGCGCGACCTCATCAGGCACCGTGACAGTCTGCAGCACGTCGACCTCATTGGCCGTGCGCCAGCCGGACAGCTGGTCGTCGAATGCGATGGTGAAGAACTCGCGCACCACATTGAGCAGCAAGGCCGCATAGGGATCGAATTTGGCGCCGGCCGGTGCGCCGGGGATCAGGATGGAAAGCAGGTCAACCGGCCCGACGCGCACATTGGCACGCCAGCGCAAACTGTTGCGCCCCACCGGCACCCGCAATTCCCGGTCACGCACGTAGGGGCATTCGAAGACCCGGTTGTCGCCCTCCAGCTGGCTGTTGCGCACCGTGCCGGCGTCGTTGCAGGCCTGCCAGATTCGATCGGTGGCCTCCAGCGATCCGCTGCGCAGCAGAAAATCGAGATCAAGGCTGCTGGCCTGCGGCGGTTGTGGCGTCTTGTAGAGCAGCATCACATCAACTTCGGTGTTGTGATGGAACAGGAAGGGGGCGCCCAGCTCGCCCCAGTCGCTCTCGTAGTTGTAGGCGACGCCCAGCGCGTTCTCGTAGGCGTACTGCATGCGCGGTTGGGCAAAGGCCACCTCGCAGGTGCCCGCAGGGACCCGGATGGTGCGGTCCGGTGGCGCGGCGAATACCGGCGGGCAGAACTTCAGGGCGAGATTGGACAGATAGGCCGTCCTGTTGGCAGCCGCCCCGACGCCCGGTACCAGTGCAGCCCCGAAGGCTATGTTGTGAGCGACACCCAGCGCAGCCTGGCATGCAGTGACCGCGAGGCTTCCCGAATCACCCTTCGCACTGGGGGTGTCGCCTAGCCACAGGGTGTCGACGTACATCGGCAGCGA
>CAYGMG010000095.1:0-15686 GCA_964350895.1 uncultured Lysobacter sp. | reverse complement strand
GGCAAGCCTGTAGCGCTGCGGTCGCGGATACGATCCGCTCCCACAACAGCTCGCCCGATTGCCCTGCGAACGGCAACAACGCGCCCAAGACACGCTACTCAGACCCACTCATTGGTCAATCGTCATTCCCGCGCAGGCGGGAATCCAGCTCTTGGCGGTTGGATGGTCCGAAAGCGATGAATCCCCGGCTTCGCCGGGATGACGCGACGCGCTATGCGTGAACGCGCACTTTGTGCCTGCTGCAACCCCTGCTGTCCCGCCACGGCGGGCGGTTCTATTCGACGCTCTGCAGCCACTGCTTCGCAGCGTTCGCGATCTGCTTGCGACGGAGCAGGAAATCCCAGTAGCTCCCGCCTACCTGGCGCCAGAGCACGGCTGAGCGCACGGATGCGAGGAGCAGGGCGCGGATGCTCATCACCACCTCGTTGCGCGAGAGCTGCTGCGGGTCGCCCTGGACCAGCACGCGCGGCGACAGGGTGCTGATCGTGCGCGCGTACAGCTCGCCAAGTTCGGCCTGTACGGCGCTGTCGGCGGGACCTTCCCGGCGATGCTGCGGAGACAGCCGGAGGATGCCTTCCTGGATTCCGCGCATCAGTTCCCGGCGGCCGGCGAGCTTGCGCTCGACCTGCAGCACCGTATAGGCGATGCGGCCCTGGGTAACGCTGCTGCCGGGCTGGCCGCCGGCGTGCGCGGCGAGCAGGGACAGGCCGCGGCGTAGCTTGTCGGCGCCGCCGTAGACGGCTTCGGTCGAGTCGGCGTCGATGCGGAATATCGAATCGATTGCCGTGGCCAGATCCGCTGCCTCGCAGCTGCCGGTCGTAGCTGTTGTGACCACGCAGTCGGCGGCTTGCAACAGACCCGCCAACGCCAATGCACGTTCCCTCATGCCGCCTCCTGCTGGCCCAGCCCGGGTGCGTCGGTCGCGTCGATGACGGCGCCGCCCAGGCACTCTTCCTGAAGATAGAACACCACCGATTGGCCCGGCGTGACGGCGCGCTGTGGCGCGTCGAAGCGGACCTCAAGCCGGCCATCATCGGCGACTTCGACCTCACAGTCGACATCCAGCTGTCGATAGCGGGTCTTGGCGCTGCAGCGGAAGCGGCTGGCAGCCGGCACGCCGGCAGTCCAGGTCGCCGATGATGCGCGCAGCCGGCGGCTGAGCAGCCATTCGCTGTCATGGCCCTGATCGACATACAGCCGGTTGCCGGCGACGTCCTTGCCGACCACGAACCATGGCGCCTGCGCGCGACCGCGCACGCCGCCGAGCTGCAGGCCCTCGCGCTGGCCGAGGGTGTAGAAGAACACCCCTTGATGCTGGCCGAGCACCACGCCTTGGGGATCACAGATGTCGCCCGGCTGCACAGGCAGGTAGCGCGCCAGGAACTCGCGGAAGTCGCGCTCGCCGATAAAGCAGATGCCGGTCGAGTCGCGCTTGGCGTGCACTGGCAGGGCGGCCTCCTCGGCCAGCTTGCGGACCTGGGGCTTTTCCAGCTCGCCGATCGGAAACACGGTTTGCGACAGGGCTTCCTGTCCCAGTGCGTGCAGGAAATAGCTCTGATCCTTAGCGTGGTCGATGCCCCGCAGCAGGCGGAAATGGCCGCCGCGGCGCTCGATCCGTGCGTAGTGGCCGGTGGCGATACGCTCGGCGCCCAGCGCGCGGGCGTGGTCGAGGAAGCTGCGGAACTTGATCTCCCGGTTGCACAGGATGTCCGGATTCGGCGTGCGCCCGACACGGTACTCGGCGATGAAATGCTCGAACACGCCGTTCCAGTACTCGTGGGCGAAGTTGGCAGTGTGGAAGGGCAGATCAAGGGCGGCGCAGACCTTGAGCGCATCCCTGCGGTCCTCTTCGGCCCGGCAGCCGCCTTCGCCTTCTTCTTCCCAGTTCTTCATGAACAGGCCGGCGACCGCTTCGCCGCGCTGCTTGAGCAGCAGCAGGGCGACCGCCGAGTCGACGCCGCCGGAGACGCCGACCATGATCCGCAGTGTGCTCACAGCGCCTGGACCCGCTCCAGCGGCATTGGCGGTCCGCGTAGCGCGTCCTCGACCGCGCGCAGCACCAAGGGGCTGCGCAGTCGGTCCGGCTCGGCGCGCAGCGCCTGCTCGCCGAGCCACAAGGTGCGCTCGATGCCGTGGTCGAGCGGGCGCTGCGGGTCGTGGCTGACGGCCTCGGCGGCGAACGCGACGCGCAGGAAATGGATGTCGTCAGGCGCCTGCCACTGGTACAGGCCGATGAAGCCGGTCAGGCGGACGGTCCAGCCGGTTTCCTCCAGGGTTTCCCGCAGCGCGGCCTCGGCGAGGCTTTCCCCGGCTTCGACATGGCCAGCTGGCTGGTTGAGTACCAAGGCGCCGCGCACGCGCTCCTCCACGAGCAGGAAGCGGCCTTCCTTGTGGATCACGCAGGCGACCGTCAGGTCCGGATGGAAGGCGCTGGATGCCTGCTCGGCGGTGTGCTGAAAGGGCAAGGAATTCATCGCCTTAATGGTACACGAGGCGCTCACCTTTCCTTGCCGCAGCGAAGCTGGCAGCTGGCGGTATGATGGCGCCATGAACCAATCGAATCCCCCTGATCACGAGCACGAACACGAGCATGGCCACGGCCTGGCGGTGGAAACCGCGCGGCCCGACCTGCAGCGCCCACAGATGTATCAGGTGCTGCTGCTGAACGATGACTTCACTCCGATGGAATTCGTGGTCGAAGTGCTGCAGATCTTCTTCAACATGAATCGCGAACGCGCCACCCAGGTGATGATGCACGTGCACACCCGGGGGCGCGGAGTCTGCGGCGTGTTCACGCGCGAAGTGGCAGAAACCAAGGTGGCGCAGGTCAATGATTTTTCCCGGCATCATGAACACCCGCTGATGTGCACCATGGAACCGGCCTGAACCGCCCACATCTGTTGTCTGTCGGAAGTCTGGTACTTCCGGGGAAAGGAGAAGCAAGACGCCATGTTCAGCAAGGACCTCGAGTTCAGCATCGGCCAGTGCTACAAGCAGGCCCGCGAAGCGCGCCACGAATTCATGACCGTCGAGCACCTGCTGCTCGCCCTGCTGGAGAACCCCAGCGCCCTGGCGGTCTTGCGCGCCTGTCACGCGGAGGTCGGCCGGCTGGGTTCGGATCTGCGCGGGATCGTCGCCGAGACCGTGCCAGTGCTACCGGCGGACGACGGCCGCGACACGCAGCCGACGCTGGGTTTCCAGCGCGTGCTGCAGCGCGCGGTCTACCACGTCCAGTCCTCGGGCAAGAAGGAGGTCACCGGCGCCAACGTGCTGGTGGCGATCTTCGGCGAGAAGGACTCGCATGCGGTGTACTTCCTCAACCAGCAGGAGATCACCCGGCTCGACGTGGTCAACTACATCTCGCATGGCGTGGCCAAGCTGAGTGGCGAAACCGCGCGGCCGGAAGGTGAGCAGGTCCGCGAGGGCGAGGCCGAAGAGGCCAAGAGCAACCCTCTGGGCGAGTTCGCGACCAATCTCAACGAGCAGGCCCTGGCCGGCAAGATCGATCCGCTGATCGGCCGCGCCGAGGAGCTGGAGCGCACCGTCCAGGTGCTGTGCCGGCGGCGCAAGAACAATCCGCTGTTCGTCGGTGAGGCCGGCGTTGGCAAGACCGCGCTCGCCGAGGGCCTGGCCAAGCGCATCGTCGACGGCGAAGTGCCCGAGGTGCTGGCCGAGGCGACCATCTTCTCGCTCGACCTTGGCGCCCTGGTCGCCGGGACCAAGTATCGCGGCGACTTTGAGAAGCGCCTGAAGTCGGTCATCGCCCAGCTCAAGAAAACCCCGGGCGCGATCCTGTTCATCGACGAGATCCACACCATCATCGGTGCCGGCTCGGCGTCCGGCGGCACCATGGATGCCAGCAACCTGATCAAGCCGGTGCTGGCCTCGGGTGAACTGCGCTGTATCGGTTCGACCACCTTCCAGGAATACCGCGGGGTGTTCGAGAAGGACCGCGCCCTGGCGCGGCGCTTCCAGAAGATCGATATCGTCGAGCCCTCGGTGTCCGAGGCGGTGGAAATCCTCAAGGGCCTCGCCGCCCGCTTCGAGGAGCACCATCAGGTCGAATACCACCCGGACGCGCTGCAGGCCGCTGTTGACCTGTCGGTCAAGCACATCGGTGACCGCCTGCTGCCGGACAAGGCGATCGACGTGATCGACGAGGCCGGCGCTCGCCAGCGTCTGCTGCCCGAGGAGTCCCGCAAGAGTGTGGTCGACGTGCCGGAGATCGAGCTGATCGTGGCCCGTATGGCGCGCATTCCGCCCAAGCAGGTCTCGGCCTCGGATCGCGACGTGCTCAAGCTGCTCGACCGCAACCTCAAGATGGTGGTGTTTGGCCAGGACGAGGCGATCGATTCGCTGGCCTCGGCGATCAAGATGGCCCGATCGGGGCTTGGCAATCCGGACAAGCCGATCGGCAACTTCCTGTTCGCCGGTCCGACCGGCGTGGGCAAGACCGAGGTCACCCGTCAGCTGGCCATGCAGCTGGGCATCGAGCTGGTCCGCTTCGATATGTCCGAGTACATGGAGCCGCATTCGGTGTCGCGGCTGATCGGCGCCCCGCCAGGCTATGTCGGCTTTGACCAGGGCGGCCTGCTGACCGAGAAGGTGGTCAAGACGCCGCACTGCGTCCTGCTGCTGGACGAGATCGAGAAGGCGCATCCGGACGTGTTCAACATCCTGCTGCAGGTGATGGACCGCGGCGTGCTCACCGACACCAATGGCCGCGAGGCGAACTTCCGCAACGTGGTGCTGGTGATGACCACCAATGCCGGCGCGGCGCAGGCCTCTCGGCGTTCGATCGGCTTTACCCAGCAGGACCACAGCACCGACGCCATGGAAGTCATCCGGCGCACCTTCACCCCGGAGTTCCGCAACCGGCTGGACACCATCATCCAGTTCAAGGCGCTGGACATCGATCACATCCTGCGCGTGGTCGACAAGTTCATCATCGAACTGGAAACCCAGCTGCAGGAGAAGCACGTCGTGCTGAGTGTCGATCCCGAGGCGCGGCGCTGGCTGGCCGACCACGGTTTCGACCCGCAGATGGGTGCGCGGCCGATGGCCCGGGTGATCCAGGACAAGATCAAGCGTGCACTGGCTGACGAGCTGCTGTTCGGCGCTTTGTTGGGCGGCGGCCGGGTCAATGTCCGGGTCGAGGACGGCGAGCTCAAGGTCGACTGCTTCGCCGACGCTGATCGGCTGCTGCCGGCCACCGTCGACTAAGTCCCGTATCGACATCGACCGGCTGCGCGGCGGCTGGTCGATGACTCGGGATTGGTCGCTGGGTGGGCCTGCGTCGTTTCTCGCAACAACGAGAAAAGCCCGCGATGGCGGGCTCTCTGAAGCGAAGGGAACGCTGCGGACGCCAAAGCGTCGGCAGCGTGATCCTGCCGCCTACTTCATGCGGTAGGTGATGCGACCCTTGGTCAGGTCATAAGGGGTCATTTCGACCTTGACCCGGTCGCCGGTCAGGATGCGGATGTAGTTCTTGCGCATGCGGCCGGAGATGTGTGCGGTGACCACGTGGCCGTTCTCCAGCTTCACGCGGAACATCGTGTTCGGCAGGGTCTCAAGGACCGCGCCTTCCATTTCGATGGAATCGTCTTTTGACATTCTGTGGGCGTTCTGGGGCAGTGGATGCGGCTCTTGCGGCCGCGAAGCGGAGCATTGTGCCATGGAATGGGGTGAAACCGGAATCGCGGTTGTGGCGGCCGGCCCGTCTTGCCTCAGTGGAAGTCACGTGAGCGCTGATCGAGGCCGTCGAGCAGGGCGCTGTAGTCATGCAGGCGGCCGGCGATGACGTGGAGCACGTCATGCTGGCGCTGCAGCACGCCATCCACCCCAAGCAAGGTGGCCTCCAGCAGCGGCCGGCGCTGGCGTTCGGCGACCGCCGCCCAGACCACCAGATTGACCAGGCCGGTCTCGTCCTCGAGGGTGACGAAGGTGACCCCGGTGGCGGTGCCCGGCCGCTGACGCATGGTCACCAGTCCGGCCACCCGCACCGGCAGCCCGTCACGCAGCCCGCCCAGCTCGCTGGCGCGGCGGATGCGCCGGCTGCGGAGCAATGGCCGGACCAGCTGCAGCGGATGCGCGCCGAGGGTCAGGCCGGTGGCGGCGTAGTCGGCAAAGGTGTCATCGGCCCGCGAGGGTAGCGGTAGCGGCTGGTTGACCTCGGCATGCCGGCTGCCGGCCAGCAGGTCGCTATGCCGTTCGCTGCCGGCGATCTGCCAGAAAGCCCGGTGGCGATGTCCGGCGAGCCGCTTGAGGGCGCCGGCCGAGGCCAGCCTCTCGCGCTCGTCGCGGTTCAGACCGGCGCGCTCGACAAGGTCCTGCACGTCGCTGAAGGCACGCGCACGGCGCGCATCGAGGATGCGCGCGGCGCAGTCCGCGGACAGCCCGCGGATCAGCTGCAGGCCAAGGCGCAGGGCGAGCGCGGCTTCGCGATCAACCCGTGATGGCTGGCGTGGCTGCGCAATGCCCGGGCGTGCCCCGGTGACTGCTTCTGATGCGGCAGCGGGTAGCGCTGATGGGGGAGTAGCTGGCGCGCCGCCCAGCCGCCCGGGTGACGGCTCCAGGGTGCATTCCCAGTCACTGTCGAGCACGTCGATGGGCCGCACCGCGACCCCGTGGCGGCGCGCATCGGCGACGATCTGCGCCGGCGGATAGAAGCCCATCGGCTGCGAGTTGAGCAGGGCACAGGCGTAGGCGGCCGGCTCGTGGCACTTCAGCCAGGAGCTGACGTAGGCGAGCAGGGCGAAGCTGGCGGCATGTGATTCGGGAAAGCCGTAGCTGCCAAAGCCCTTGATCTGCTCGAAGATGCGTTCGGCGAAGTCGCGGGTATAGCCGCGCTCGAGCATGCCGCCGACTACCCGTTCGTGCCAGTGTTCGAGCCCGCCGTGGCGCTTCCAGGCCGCCATCGATCGGCGCAGCTGGTCGGCCTCGCCGGCGCTGAAGCCGGCGGCGACGATGGCCAGATGCATGACCTGCTCCTGGAAGATCGGCACGCCAAGGGTCCGGCCCAGGACCTTTTCCAGCAGCGGGTTGGCGAACTCGACCGGCTCCTCGCCACAGCGCCGGCGCAGGTAGGGGTGGACCATGTCGCCCTGGATCGGCCCCGGGCGGACGATGGCGACCTCGATCACCAGGTCGTAGAAGTTGGCTGGGCGCAGGCGCGGAAGCATGGCCATCTGCGCCCGTGACTCGATCTGGAACACGCCGAGGGTGTCGCCGCGCTGGATCATCGCGTAGGTGGCCGGGTCGCCCTCTGGGATCGAGGCCAGGGTGTGCTCGATGCCACGGTGGCGACTTATCAGGTCGATGCAGCGGCGCAGGCAGGACAGCATGCCCAAGGCCAGGCAGTCGACCTTGAGCAGGCCCAGGGTTTCCAGGTCGTCCTTGTCCCACTGGATGATGGTCCGCTCGGGCATCGCGGCGTTCTCTACCGGGACCAGGGTAGACAGGCTTTCGTCGGCGATGACGAAGCCACCGACGTGCTGGGAGAGATGGCGCGGAAAACCGCGCAGCTCATCGAACAGGATCAGGAAGCGGCGGATCTCGGCAGAGTCCGGATCGAAGCCATATTCACGCAGCAGGGCCTGGCGCTCGACCCGCGAATTGCCACGCGCGAAGGCGCGGGCGAGCTGCTCCAGCTGGTCGTCGGAAAAGCCCAGCACCCGGCCCAGGTCACGGGCGGCGGACTTGCTGCGGTAGCAGATCACCGTGGCGGCCAGCGCGGCCCGTTCGCGGCCGTACTTGGCGTACAGGTACTGGATGACCTCCTCGCGGCGCTGGTGCTCGAAGTCGACGTCGATGTCCGGCGGCTCATCGCGCTCCTTGGAGACGAAGCGCTCGAACAGCATGTGGATGCGGTCCGGGCCGACCGCGGTGATCCCGAGGCAGTAGCAGACCACCGAATTGGCCGCCGAGCCGCGACCCTGGCAGAGGATGCCGCGCGCCCGCGCCCAGGCGACCACGTCATGCACGGTGAGGAAAAAGGCCTCGTACTGCAGGTCGGCGATCAGCGCCAGCTCCTTCTCGATCAGCGCGCGCACCGCTTCCGGCACGCCCCAGGGCCAGCGTTCCCGGGCGCCGGTCTCGGTCAGCGCGCGCAGGTGGCCGCTGGCACTCAGGCCTTCCGGCACCAGCTCGCGCGGGTAGCGGTAGTGGAGGTCGCGCAGCGAGAAGCGGCAGCGCCGCGCCACCCGCAGGGTTTCCTCCAGCAGGCTTGGCGGGTAGAGCGCACTTAACGTGTCGATAGGTCTTAGGTGCCGCTCGCCGTTGCGGAACAGCGCCTGCCCGGCCTGGTCGATGCGCAGGTTGAGACGGATCGCGGTCAGCGCGTCCTGCAGGGCGCGGCGGCGGCGCACATGCATGTGGACATCGCCGCAGGCCAGCAGGGGCAGGCCGCTGCTGGCCGAGAGCGCCTGCAGTGCGGCGAGCTTCTCCCGGTCATCGCCCTCGCGATGCAGGGCAGCGCCGATCCATAGCCGGTCGGCAAAGAGTGGAGCGAGTGCCGCGAGCACCGATGTCCTGCTGGATGGGCGAGGTGCTGCGGTCAGGTCGTGCCCTGCTTGCGGGCCCGTCGCAGGCAGCCAGATTCCCAGCAGCCCTTCGCTGCCGACCGCGGCAAGATCGTCCAGGGCTAATCGGTAGCTGCCCTTGTCGGCAGCGCGGCGGCCGCGGGTGAGCAGCTGGCAAAGCCGGGTGTAGCCGGCCTGGTTCTCGCAAAGCAGGATCATCCGGGTGCCGCAGGCAATGCTGATCTGGCTGCCGACGATCAGTGGAACGGAATGTTTTTCGCTGGCCTCCAGGGCGCGCACGATGCCGGCCAGCGAGCACTCGTCGGTGATCGCAAGCGCAGCGTAGCCGAGCTTTGCCGCGCGCTCGAACAGCTCGTCGGCGCTGGAGGCGCCGCGGCCGAAGCTGAAGTTGGACAGGCAGTGCAGCTCGGCATAGCCCGGCACTGCGGGAGTCGGCGACTGTCCGTGGCGTTCCGTCTCCGGGGCTGCGCTGATCGCGGGCAAGGGCGGCGTCATCAGCTGAACCAGCCGTGCAGCATCCATGGCCCCTGGCTGCCGGCCTCGCGGTACAGCCAGGCGCACTGGCCGCTGTCCAGCTCGGCGACGATGTAGTCGCGGCGCGCATCGTCGCCATCCCACCAGCCGCTTTCGATGCGTTCGACATCGCCCAGCTGGCGGACCACGGCCTGGCGCAGCGGCACCGGACGCGGCAGCAGCCAGAGCGGACGAGCGGGCCCTTCGGCGCCCGTGCTGCTGCTCCGGGCAGGAGATTCGGCGATCCGCCAGGCGCGCTCCGGGCGGTGGTCGGGATAGACCTGCAGCTGACGGATCGCCTCGCTGCCCAGCCGCGCCTGCAGGCGCTCGCTCAGGGTCGGCCAGTCCAGCGCGCCGCGTGGGGCGGGGTCGAACAGATCGCGACGTTCGGGCACGAAGGGTGGCAGGTGTTCGGCATGCAGTCCGAGCGCGCAGACCGGGCCGGGCAGGGCGCTGCGCTCGAGCTGGCCGCGGGCGGCGTCGAACAGCGCGCCGGCATCACGCTGCGGCGCGCGCAGCCCGACCGAGATCGGCGTCGCCGGGGCATCTTCATGGCCACACATGAGCAGGAAGTGCTGGACGCCGCCATCGCGGGAATGCAGGTAGGCGGCAAGGTCACCACACAGGCGCTGCAGCGGGAAGCCAAGTGCCTCGATGCTTTCCAGCGCGGCATCGAACTCGCGCAGGCGATCGAAGCGATCAGGCGGGCGGTACAGCGGACGCGGGTCGGGCTGCTCGCCGAACAGGCGGTCAAGGAAGCCGGGCAGGCTGCGCTCGAAGCGTCGCGCCAGCTCGGCCCGCGGCACCCGGTACAGCGCGCCGAGCTGGCGCCAGCCGACCGCCTGCAGGGCCTTGACCTGGCGTTCGGGCAGGCCACAGGCGGGCAGCGGCAGATCGGCCAGGGCATTGCGCAGCTGGGTGCGGCTGAGCACTGCCATGCCGCGCCCGGAAAGGGCCAGCCGCTCGGCGCCGGCCGGGGTTGGCGCGGCGGCCAGCACGTGTTGATGGCCGAGCGCCTGCAATCCCTCGTGGAGCAGGGCCTGCAAACGTGCCCAGCCGCCAAACAGCTTGAGGCTGGCACCGACTTCAAGCAGCACGGCAGCCGGGGCGACTTCCACCACCTGGCTGCTGTAGCCGTAGGCCCAGGCGGCCAGCGTGGACAGCCGCTCGGCTTCGGCGCGTGGCCGGCGCTGCTGGACCTCCAGTGCCGGCGCCAGGGCGCGTGCCTCGGCCAGAGTGTGGCCATGGCGCACGCCGGCCTCGCGGGCGCTCGCGTCCAGGGCGACGATCAGCGGTCGCTGGGCAGGGCCTGCATACAGCGCCCGCGGCGCCGCGGCGACGTCATCGAAGACGACTTCCAGAGGCAGTTCGGGCAGGGCAATGCAGGCCCACAGCATGACTTGGGCTCAGGCCGTGAGGGGTGAAGCAACAAGGCTCAGCGAAGGCTGGCTGATGCGTGCCGGCAAGCCAGGGCGTCCGCTGGCGTGCGGCCTTGTGGCAGGGTTGGCTCTTGTGGGCTGCGCGATCTGCTGGACGGCCTCAGCAGGTTTCGCCTGGTCATCCTGGTGCAGGCGGGGATCCGCGCTTGCGCCGGTCGGCGTGGCTGCAGGGCTGGCAGCCAGGCCTCTGCCGGGACGGGCGCGGCGAAAGCTGATGGGTTGCTGGGCCATCTCCGCGCCCTGCATGCCCGCGCCCCGGCACTTCACTACCTCCAGTTCCCCCGGCGCGATGCGCAGGCGCAGGGCGGCGGGGCTGGGGTTGGCGAGGTGGCGTTCGGGGCGGAACAGGAAGGCCAGCGCGCGGCCGCTGTCCGCGGCGACCTGCAGCCGGCGCAGCGGGCGGACATCGGCGCCGCCATCCCAGGCCAGCACTGCCGACAGACAGCCGGCGCGCAGGCATTGCTCGGCGGCCCACAGGCCGCGCTCGGGCGGAGGATCAATCCATATCAAGCGTTCCAGCGGCAGTCCGGCCAGGGCCAGGGCCGGTGCGTAGGGGATATAGGGAGGGCGGATCAGGGCGATCGGCGCCTCGGCACACAGCTGGCGCAGGGCCGGCAGCAGCAGGCCGAACTCGCCGATGCCGTCATGCCCGTGCAGCAGCTCGCTCAGCGCGCCGCGCGGGAATCCTCCCCAGGGCAGGGCGGCGTCCAGGGCGTGCTGACCCGAGGGCACGCCGTCGCGGCGCGCATCCAGGCGCTGTCCGCCGCGGAACAGGCGCGGGTCGCGGAGCAGTTCGTCGGGGAGAGCGAGCGCGGCCATCTCAGCGTCGGATGCTCCCGACGTACAGGCCTTCGATGGCGAAGTCGCTGGCATCCGGCGGGACTTCGATCGGGGCATAGGCCGGATTGGCGGACAGCAGCTGCAGGCCGGCTGCGTCCTGCTGCAGGCGCTTGACGGTGATCTCGCCTTCCAGCCGGGCGACCACGATCTGTCCAGAGTGCGCCTCCGGCGTGCGGTGCACGGCGATCAGGTCGCCGTGGAGGATGCCGGCACCGACCATGCTGTCGCCCTCGACCCGCAGCAGAAAGTGCGGCCGCGGGCGGAACAGGGCCGGGTCGAGCGCGAAATGCTGCTCGATATGCCCTTCGGAGAGGATCGGCGCGCCGGCTGCCACCCGGCCGACCAGGGGCAGGCTGAGCGCAGCGGGAAGATAGGCCGGCAGCGCTTCGCCATCGGACTCGCCGGCAGCCAGCAGGCGGATCCCGCGGGCCTTGCCCGGCAGCAGCTCGATCCAGCCTTTTTCGGCCAGGATCAGCAGCTGCTTGCGTGCGGCGTTGATCTGGATCCCGAAAAAAAATGCCACCTCGCCCAGGGTCGGCGGCAGGCCGGTCCTGGCGAGGTGGCGAGCGAGGAAATCGAAGGTCGCCTGCTGGCGGTCGGTGAGCATGTCCATGGGTGTAGATATTTACACCCGCAGCGTCTCTCAAATGTTGAGAATGTCTGTTCCTGGGCGCTTCTCAGAGGACGTTTTTGGAGGAAGAGTATCTCTACTACAATGACTTGAAGGCGTTTATTGAAGTTAATTGTGATGCGGGCGGCAACGGCAGCTGTTGGCATGCTTGGAGCGCACGGATCGGTGGTGATCGCTACTGATGCCCAGCACGGCTATCCTCCGCATCGACCACTGCCTCGACTGCCGAGCTGCAGCAGACAACGCCCCTTTCGGAGAAGACATGCTTTCGATACTCGGCAATGACGCGCCCTTCGAGCAGCATGATCGCGAGCCGTATGCCTTCCGACACCAGATTGCGGATCACCCCCTGTTGGGGATCGAGTCGCTGCAGGAGCTGGTGCCGCAGTTCGACCCGAAGAAGGTCTACTTCTCGATGCGTCGCATGCAGCAGGGCGAAGACTTCAACCGGGCGATCACCGACGGCCGCGAGGGCGCCTCGGTGGCCGAGCTGATCCAGGGCTTGCGCAGCAATCAGGGCTACATCATGGTCCGCGAGCCGGAGTTGCATCCGAAGTTCGCCGACCTGCACCGCGCACTGTCCAGCGACATCGAGCAGGTTCTGCGCACGCGGCGGCTGGGGCGGAGGGCGCTGGCCGTGCGCTCCTATCTGTTCATCTCCTCCCCGGGCAGCCTGACTCCATTCCATTTTGATCGGGCATCCAACTTCCTGCTGCAGATACGCGGCAGCAAGGAGGTCACCGTGTTCCCGCCGTGGGACGAGCGGGTAATCACCCGCGCCGAGTACGAAGCGCACAGCGACTATCATGATTGCGCGGTGAGCTGGAAGCCGGACTGTGAGCCACTGGGCAGGCGTTTCGAGTGCGCTCCCGGCGATGCGTTGCACATCCCGTTCCTTGGCGGGCACCATGTCCGCAACGGCTGCGAGGACCTGTCGATCACCCTGTCGGTGTTCTTCAATACCCCTCGCAGCTTCGATCAGTTGAATGCGCTGCGCTGCAACCACCGCTTGCGGCCGGTGCTCAAGCGCTTCGGGATGGAGCCGGCGCCAGTCGGTCGCCAGCCTTGGAGGGATATTGGCAAGTCCTACCTCAGTCGCGCCTACGACCGGCTACGCCGTTCGGGCTGACCTCAGCGCGTGATCGTGATCCGGAAACGCTTGCGCAGCCGGTCCAGCGGCAGCTCGCGGACGGTCTTGGCGGCGAGCTCGGTCAGCAGCTTGGCTGCCTCCGGGGTGGCGATATCGATACCCAGGCCCTTGCCACGCGGCCAGGCCGCGTCGACCCGCAGGTAGCGGTCGCCCAGGCGGTCTTCCATCATCGATTCGACATGCTGCTGCTGGACCGAGATCAGGGTCAGCAGCAGCCGGCCTTCGTCCAGCCAGCCGACCGCGCCATCGTCGGCGGCGATCTTGGTTTCCGGCTGGTAGGCGGTGGTCGCGGTGCCGATCGAGAGCATCCGCACCTGGCGCGGGGTGATGCCGAGGAAGTGCTCGGCCTCGTGCAGGGCGACCTGGTCCGGGGCCACGGCGAACAGGCCGCCGTCGGCATACAGCCTGCCTTCGACCTTGACCGAGGGAAAGTAGGCCGGCGCCGCCGAGGTCGCCATTGCCACATCCATCGCCTTCAGGTGGGCATCGCCCAGCGAGTTCGGGCTGTGCGGGGTCTTGAAGATCTTGGTCAGGCTGTGGCTGACGTCGACCGCCGGCACCACCACCCGGTGCAGGGCATCGGCCAGGGTACGCTCGCCCAGCTCGGCGCGCAGCGCCTTGTGCAGGGCGTTGCCGGTGTACTTGGGCCCCATCACCTGGCGGGTCAGGTCGAGCAGCCGGCCGACCCGGCTGCCGGGCAGGCCCCGCGAGGAGAAGATCGCCCGACCGTGCTCGACGAACAGCTTGACCACGTTGGCCATCGGGATCTCGAAGGCCAGCGCCAGGGCCAGGATGCCGCCGACCGAGGTGCCGGCGATCAGGTCGAAGCGCCGACCCAGCGGCTGGCCGTTCCAGGCCTCCAGCTCGGCCAGTACCTGGGCGGTATACAGGCCAAGGAAGCCGCCACCGGCCAGCGACAGGATGCGGAATGGCTTGGGCCGGGGTTTGCCAGCGGGCCGGCTCATCGGTTCGGATCCTGGCTCGTGGCAGGCTCTGTGGTGCCGCCTGCCGCCGGGGTGGAAGATGCATCCGAGGCCGGCAGTTTGGCCTCCTGTTCGCGGCGGGTGTATTCCACATTGCCGCCTCTGCGTCGGGCGGCGGGGAACAGACGCATCATGTCCATCACGGCATCGGGCATGTCGGTGTCCACGTTGAGGCCAAGGCCTGCGGCCTCGTCCGGGGTGATCGGATAATCGTGCGTCCAGCGGCCCTCCGAGAGGGCGTCGGCAATATAGTCCGCGGTGCGCTGCGGATAGCGTTTGCCGAGCAGGTCGATCACGCTGCGCCGCACCTGTTCGATGGCCATGCTCGACTGGTCGGCAAGGATCAGGATCTCGTCATCGATGTGCTGGTCCTCCTTGCGTGCCACGGCGCGCACCACCGATGCCGCCGGGTAGGGGCCGACCTGCGGATCGATCGGGCCCAGCGCGGCATGCCTGCACATCACGATCCGGTCCGCGGCCAGAGCGATCAGGGTACCTCCGGACATCGCGTAATGCGGCACCAGAGCGGTGACCTGGGCCGGGTGACTGGCCAGCGCCCGGGCGATCTGCAGCGAGGCCAGGGCCAGCCCGCCCGGGGTGTGCAGGACGATGCCGATGGGCATCTCGTCGGGCGTCTGGCGGATGGCGTGGATCACGTCCTCGGCGTCCTGGATGTCGATGTAGCGGACCAGCGGCACGCCCATCAGGCTGACCGTTTCCTGGCGATGCACAAGCAGGATCAAGTGACTGCCGCGGGCCTCTTCGATCTCGCGGCGCAGCCTTGCGCGTGCCGATTCCAGAAGCCGACGCTGGGCCAGGGGGGTGAGCAGGAACAGCAAGAGCAGCATCCAGCCAAGGTCCATCATGTCCATCTGTTCTCCCTGCATCCACCGACCTGCCTTCAGTCTGGCCCGCCGGGCCGGCCTGCGGCTTGATCACGATGAGCACCGGGCACGGCTTCGACGGGCCAGCGCGCGCCTTCCGCCCCATGCTGCACTGCGATACCCTGCGCGGTCTTTCCGCCATCCGCCGATCAGGCCAGCGCCGCGCCCATGCAAGACAGCTACGAGCCCTCCGCCATCGAATCCCGCGCCCAGCAGTTCTGGGCCGAGCAGCGCGCCTTCGAGGTCGTCGAGGACAGCTCGCGTCCGAAGTACTACTGCCTGTCGATGCTGCCCTATCCGTCCGGCGCCCTGCACATGGGCCACGTGCGCAACTACACCATCGGCGACGTGATCTCCCGCCACCGGCGCATGCTCGGCTACAACGTGCTGCAGCCGATGGGCTGGGACGCTTTCGGCCTGCCGGCGGAGAACGCGGCGATCAAGAACCGCACCGCTCCAGCCAAGTGGACCTACGCCAACATCGATCACATGAAGGCGCAGCTGCGCTCGCTCGGCTATGCGATCGACTGGACCCGCGAGTTCGCCACCTGTCGCCCGGACTACTACCAGCACGAGCAGCGGATGTTCGTCCGCCTGTTCGAGAAGGGTCTGGTCTACCGCAAGAACGCGGTGGTCAACTGGGATCCGGTCGACCAGACCGTGCTCGCCAACGAGCAGGTCGTAGACGGCCGCGGCTGGCGCTCCG
>CAYGMG010000094.1:0-15779 GCA_964350895.1 uncultured Lysobacter sp. | reverse complement strand
CGATGGACGAAGGTCTGCGTTTCGCCATTCGCGAAGGCGGCCGCACCGTCGGCGCTGGCGTGGTGGCCAAGGTCATCAAGTAAGCAGGAACGTCGCGGCGTCCTCATCGGCGCCGCGATGGACAATACGGGTAATGCCCGTACCGGCGGTTGACACTTCCGGAACACAGGGCGGCAAGCCGGCGAGGGTGGCGAAAGCCACCGTCGCCGGCTTGCACATCACACAACACGCCAGTAGCTCAATTGGCAGAGCAGCGGTCTCCAAAACCGCAGGTTGGGGGTTCGAGTCCCTCCTGGCGTGCCACCGGCGCGTGTTGGCGCGTCGACCGATGATCAGGCACGGATGAACGTCAAGGTCGAACAATCTGCGGAATCCTCACCGGCCGATGTGCTCAAGTACATCGCAGCCGCCGCCCTGGCCGTCGCTGGTGTGGTCGGCTTCTACTGGTTCAGTGAGTGGCCCGGCCCGCTGCGTGGCCTGATGGTGGTCATCGGCTTCCTGCTCGGCGTTGGCGTGTTTGCGCTTACCGCCAAGGGACGCGCCGGCATGGAATACCTCTCGGAGTCGCGCTTTGAACTGCGCAAGGTGGTCTGGCCAACCCGCGAGGAAACGCTGCGTTCGACCGGCGTCATCGCCATCGTCGTGGTCATCATCAGCCTCTTGCTCGGACTGATCGATCTGATCGTCTCGAACATCGTGCGCTGGTTGCTGGGCGGCTAAGGAGAGTCGGATGTCCAAGCGTTGGTACGTGGTCCACGCCTACTCGGGTTTCGAGCAGCAGGTCAAGCGCGCCCTGATCGATCGGATTGCTCGCGCCGAGATGCAGGAGCGCTTCGGTGACGTCCTGGTCCCGACCGAGGAAGTGATCGAGATGCGTGGCGGGCAGAAGCGCAAGTCCGAACGGAAGTTCTTCCCGGGCTATGTGCTGGTCCAGATCGAAACACATCAGGAAGGCCCGGCGCCGCGCATCGACGACGAGAGCTGGCACCTGGTCAAGGAAACCCCGAAGGTGATGGGTTTCATCGGCGGCACCGCCGATCGCCCATTGCCGATCAAGGACAGCGAGGCCGACGCGATTCTTGCCCGCGTGCAGGAAGGTGCCGAGAAGCCGCGTCCGAAGATCCTGTTCGAGCCCGGTGAGCTGGTCCGCGTCACCGATGGCCCGTTCAACGACTTCAACGGCACGGTCGAGGAAGTCAATTACGAGAAGAGCCGCCTGCGCGTGGCGGTGATGATTTTTGGTCGTTCCACACCGGTCGAACTCGAGTTCGGCCAGGTCGAGAAGGCCTGAGGGCGTGATTCGTGATGGGTGAGTGGTGATTCGTCAAGGCGGCTTTCGCTTCGGCCTTTTCAAATCACGAATCACCAATCACCAATCACATTCAACAACCAACGGGGAGCCACACCGGTGAACAGCACCGCGCGGCGTTTGAACCCGAGGAGTCAATCACATGGCAAAGAAAGTAGTCGGCTACATCAAGCTGCAGGTCAAGGCAGGTCAAGCCAACCCGAGCCCGCCGGTCGGTCCGGCCCTGGGTCAGCGCGGTCTGAACATCATGGAGTTCTGCAAGGCGTTCAATGCCGCCACGCAGAAGCTTGAGCCCGGCCTGCCGATCCCGGTGGTGATCACCGCCTATTCGGATCGTACGTTCACTTTCATCACCAAGTCGCCGCCGGCGTCGATCCTGCTGAAGAAGGCCGCGGGCATCACCTCCGGCTCGAAGAAGCCGAACACCGACAAGGTCGGCAAGGTGACCCGCAAGCAGCTGGAAGAGATCTGCAAGGCCAAGGAGCCTGATCTCACAGCGGCGGATCTGGAGGCTGCAGTGCGCACCATCGCTGGTAGCGCGCGCAGCATGGGCCTGGTGGTGGAGGGCTAAGTCATGGCGAAGATTTCCAAGCGTTTCAAGGCAATGCAGTCGCAGGTCGTGCCCGGCAAGACCTATCCCATCGATGACGCGCTGAAGATCCTCAAGGATCACAGCAAGACCAAGTTCGTCGAGTCCATCGACGTCGCGGTGCGCCTCGGCGTCGACGCGCGCAAGTCCGATCAGCAGGTACGCGGCTCGACCGTGCTGCCCGCGGGCACCGGCAAGTCGGTTCGCGTCGCCGTGTTCTGCCCCCCGGGCGCCAAGGCTGACGAAGCACTGGCCGCCGGCGCGGAAGCGGTCGGTATGGACGATCTGGCCGAGAAGATGCAGGCCGGCGATCTGAACTACGGCGTGGTCATCGCCACCCCGGATGCCATGCGCGTCGTGGGCAAGCTCGGTCAGCTGCTTGGCCCGCGCGGCCTGATGCCGAATCCGAAGGTGGGAACGGTGTCGCCGAACCCGGCCGAAGCGGTGCGCAATGCGAAGGCCGGTCAGGTGCGTTACCGCACCGACAAGGCCGGCATCATCCACTGCACCATCGGCAAGGCCAACTTCGAGCTGGACGCGCTGAAGAACAACCTCAACGCGCTGCTCGCCGACCTGGTGAAGGCCAAGCCGTCGACCTCAAAGGGCGTCTACCTGCAGAAGGTCTCGGTGTCCTCGACCATGGGTCTGGGTATCGCGGTCGACCAGGGTTCGCTGTCGCTGTAAGAAAGCCGTGATTCGTGATTCGGGATTCGTGATTCGTTGAGTGTGGTGCTCGCTGCCAGCTGCAGCGACTCTCTTCCAATCACCCATCACGAATCACCAATCACATGATTTTGGGGGCATCCGGCGCAAGCCGGGAGCCGTCAAAGACCGCAGGTCCCAACACGCCGGCGCAAGGAAAGCGCGGCATCCCGACGGAAGTCACCGGTTCGGGCGTGGCGGGGTAATCGGGAAACCGGCCTGCGTAGATGGTGCCGCCCTCTGGAAATGTTCTGGAGAGGCCACCACCGGGATGCATCCGCATCCCCGGCGTCAGGGATGACGCTGCCAAGGACCGCAGACGGCAGGAGCCGCGAGCGGAGTTCAATTGGAGGAGTGCAATGGCTCTCAATCTGTCACAGAAGCAGGAAGTGGTCGCCGAGCTGGCAGACGTCGCTGGCAAGGCACACTCCCTGGTCGCAGCCGAGTACGCGGGCATCACCGTCAGTCAGATGACGGCGATGCGCAAGAAGGCGCGCGAAACCGGTGTGTACTTGCGTGTCGTCAAGAACACTCTGGCCGCGCGCGCGGTGGCGGGAACCGAGTTCGAGTGCGTCAAGGACGTTCTCGTCGGTCCGCTGCTGTATGCGTTCTCGACCGAGGAACCCGGCGCTGCCGGGCGCCTGATCAAGGAGTTTGCCAAGGGCAACGACAAGCTGCAGGCCAAGGTCGTTTCGATGGGTGGCAAGCTGATGCCGGGTTCCGACCTGGAATTGCTGGCCTCGCTGCCGACTCGCGAGCAGGCCCTCGGCATGCTGGCCCGCGTTCTTGCCGAGCCGGCGAGCATGCTGGCCCGTGCGATCAAGGCTGTCGCCGACAAGCAGGGTGGTGGCGAAGTCCCCGCCGAAGCCGAAGCAGAAGCCCCGGCTGCCTGATCCCGTCGACCGTTCGGTCAACCGACAAACCCACACACATTTTCAGAGGTAATCACAATGTCCCTTTCCAATGAGCAGATCGTCGACGCCATCGCCGGCAAGACCCTGATGGAAGTCATGGAGCTGGTCAAGGCGATCGAAGACAAGTTCGGCGTCACCGCGGCCGCTCCGGTCATGATGGCTGCTGGTCCGGCCGCCGCTGGTCCGGCTGCCGAAGAGCAGACCGAGTTCACCGTCGTCCTGAAGGCCGCCGGCGAGAAGAAGGTTGAGGTCATCAAGGCCGTTCGTGCGATCACCGGCCTTGGCCTCAAGGAAGCCAAGGATCTGGTGGAAGCCACCGGTACCGTCAAGGACAGCGTCAGCAAGGACGACGCTGCGAAGATGAAGAAGGACCTGGAAGCGGCTGGCGCGACCGTCGAGGTCAAGTAAGCCGATCCATTGCGTCATAGCGGTAATAGATGACGCAGGACGAAGCCTGGGGGCGCAAGCCCCCGGGCTTTGCCTGTTGCAGCACGACGTGATTGGTGACTCGGGGTTGACCCGGCGCAGGTGGGCTCAAGCCGCTGGCAGCCACGATTCACGAATCACGTTTTTTGAAGACTCGAGGGGCTCAAACCCCTCCCAACCAAGGGTGGTACGCCGACCATGACCTACTCCTTCACCGAAAAGAAGCGCATTCGCAAGGATTTTTCCAAGCGTCCTTCGATTCTTGAAGTTCCGTTCCTGCTGGCCATTCAGGTCGATTCCTACAAGGGGTTCCTGCAGGAGCACGTGGCGCCGCAGCAGCGCTCAGAGCACGGTCTGCACGGCGCTCTGCGGTCGGTATTCCCGATCAGCAGCTATTCCGGCAACGCTGCCCTTGAGTACGTCAGCTACAAGCTCGGCGAGCCGCCGTTCGACGAGCGCGAGTGCCGCAACCGCGGCCTGACCTACGGAGCGCCGCTTCGCGTCACCGTGCGCCTGGTCATCTACGACAAGGAAAGTCCGGCCTCCAACAAGGCGATCAAGTACGTCAAGGAGCAGGAGGTCTACATGGGCGAGCTGCCCCTGATGACCGACAACGGCACCTTCATCGTCAACGGCACCGAGCGGGTGATCGTCTCCCAGCTGCACCGTTCACCGGGCGTGTTCTTTGACCACGACCGCGGCAAGACGCACAGTTCGGGCAAGCTGCTGTACAGCGCCCGCATCATTCCCTACCGCGGCTCCTGGCTGGACTTCGAGTTCGATCCCAAGGACGGCCTGTTCACCCGTATCGACCGCCGCCGCAAGCTGCCGGTCACCATCCTGCTGCGCGCGCTGGGCTTCACCAATGAAGAGATGCTGCGCGAGTTCTACGAGATCAACACCTTCCACATCCTCCCGGAGGGCGTGGAGCTGGAGCTGGTCGCTGAGCGCCTGAAGGGCGAAACGCTGAACTTCGACCTGGCCGTGGGCGGCAAGGTCATCGTCGAGGCTGGCAAGCGCATCACCGCGCGCCACGTGAAGCAGCTCGAGCAGGCCGAGATCTCGGCGCTGGAAGTGCCGGACGAGTATCTCGTTGGGCGCATCCTTGCGCATGACGTGGCCGACGCGAACACCGGCGAGCTGCTGGCGACCGCCAACGACGAGCTGGACGAAGAGGCCTTGGTCAAGTTCCGCAAGGCTGGCGTGGAGAGCGTGGGCACGCTGTGGGTGAATGACCTCGATCGTGGCCCGTATATCCCCAATACTCTGCGTATCGATCCGACCAAGACCCCGCTGGAGGCGCTGGTTGAGATCTACCGGATGATGCGTCCGGGCGAGCCGCCGACCAAGGAAGCCGCGCAGAACCTGTTCCAGAACCTGTTCTTCAGCGCCGATCGCTACGACCTGTCGGGCGTGGGCCGGATGAAGTTCAACCGCCGCGTCGGCCGCCAGGAAGTGGAAGGCTCGGGCGTGCTCGACAATTCCGACATCCTTGACGTCCTGCGCGTGCTGATCGACATCCGCAACGGAAAGGGCGTGGTCGACGATATCGACCACCTGGGCAACCGCCGCGTCCGTTCGGTGGGCGAGATGGCCGAGAACACTTTCCGCGTGGGCCTGGTCCGCGTCGAGCGTGCGGTCAAGGAGCGTCTGTCGCTGGCCGAGAGCGAGGGCCTGACCCCGCAGGAACTGATCAATGCCAAGCCGGTGGCCGCGGCGATCAAGGAGTTCTTCGGCTCCTCGCAGCTGTCCCAGTTCATGGACCAGAACAACCCGCTGTCCGAGGTGACCCACAAGCGCCGCGTGTCGGCCCTTGGCCCGGGCGGCCTGACCCGCGAGCGCGCTGGCTTCGAGGTGCGTGACGTCCACGCCACCCATTACGGTCGCGTGTGCACCATCGAGACGCCGGAAGGCCCGAACATCGGCCTGATCAATTCGCTGGCGGTCTATGCCCGCACCAATCCCTACGGGTTCCTTGAGACCCCGTATCGGCGGGTGGTCGACGGCAAGGTCGGCGACCAGATCGACTACCTGTCGGCGATCGAGGAAGGCAGCTACGCGGTTGCCCAGGCCAATGCGCCCCTGCACGACGATGGCTCGTTCTCCGAGCCGTTCGTGCCTTGCCGCTTCCAGGGTGAAACCCTGCTGATGGCGCCGAGCGAGATCCAGTACATGGACGTCTCGCCGATGCAGACCGTGTCGGTGGCCGCGGCGCTCGTCCCGTTCATCGAACACGACGACGCCAACCGCGCACTGATGGGCGCCAACATGCAGCGTCAGGCAGTGCCGACCCTGCGTGCGCAGACTCCCTTGGTGGGCACGGGCATCGAGCGTGACGTGGCCCGCGACTCGGGCGTCAACGCAGTCGCCAAGCGCGCTGGCGTGATCGACCAGGTGGATGCAGGCCGCATCGTGGTCCGGGTCAAGGAAGAGGAGATCGGTGACAACGACGCCGGCGTCGACATCTACAACCTGGTCAAGTACACGCGCTCCAACCAGAACACTTGTATCAATCAGCGCCCGCTGGTCAAGGTCGGTGATCGGGTCGAGACCGGCGACGTGCTGGCCGACGGTCCGTCGACCGACCTGGGTGAGCTGGCCCTTGGCCAGAACATGCTGGTCGCCTTCATGCCCTGGAACGGCTACAACTTCGAGGACTCGATCCTGATCTCCGAGCGCGTGGTCCAGGAGGATCGCTACACCACGATCCATATCGAAGAGCTGACCTGCGTTGCCCGCGATACCAAGCTTGGGCCGGAGGAGATCTCGGCGGATATCCCGAACGTCTCCGAGCAGGCGCTGGGCCGGCTGGATGAGTCCGGCGTGGTCTATATAGGCGCCGAAGTGCAGGCCGGCGACATCCTGGTTGGCAAGGTCACGCCCAAGGGCGAGAGCCAGCTGACTCCTGAAGAGAAGCTGCTGCGCGCGATCTTCGGCGAGAAGGCGTCCGACGTGAAGGACAGCTCGCTGCGCGTTCCGCCGGGCATGGACGGCACGGTGATCGACGTCCAGGTCTTCACCCGCGACGGTATCGAGAAAGACAAGCGCGCCCGCCAGATCGAAGAGATGGAAGTGAAGCGGGTCAAGAAGGACTTCGACGACCAGTTCCGCATCCTCGAAGGGGCCATCTACGCCCGTCTGCGCACCCAGATCGGTGGCCGCGTCGCCAATGGCGGCCCCAACGGCCTGAAGAAGGGTTCCGAGATCTCGAACGAGTATCTCGACACTCTGAAGAAGGACGACTGGTTCGCGATCCGCATGAAGGACGATGACGCTGCCGAGTTCATCGAGAAGGCGCAGAAGCAGGTCGAGCTGCACAAGAAGGAGTTCGAGAAGAAGTTCGCCGACAAGCGCGCCAAGATCACCGCGGGCGACGACCTCGCCCCCGGCGTGCTCAAGATGGTCAAGGTCTACCTGGCGGTCAAGCGGCGCATCCAGCCGGGTGACAAGATGGCCGGCCGTCACGGCAACAAGGGCGTGATCTCGATGATCCAGCCGGTCGAGGACATGCCCTACGCGGCCGACGGCCGTCCGGTCGACATCGTGCTCAACCCGCTGGGCGTACCTTCGCGTATGAACATCGGTCAGATCCTGGAGACGCATTTGGGCTGGGCCGCCAAGGGCCTCGGCGAGCGCATCCAGGAGATGCTCGAGCAGCAGCGCAAGATCAAGGATCTTCGCGAGTTCCTTGGCAAGATCTACAACCACGATCTGGCCGATACCAAGAAGAGCCGCGCTGACCTTGATTCGCTGAACGATGAGGAGATCATCGAACTGGCCAAGAACCTGTCGAACGGCGTGCCGATGGCAACGCCGGTGTTCGACGGTGCCTTCGAGGGCGAGATCAAGGCCATGCTGACCCTGGCCGGCCTGCCGACCAGCGGCCAGACGACCCTGTTCGACGGACGCACTGGTGAGGCCTTCGATCGTTCGGTCACCGTTGGCTACATGTACATGCTCAAGCTGAACCACCTGGTGGACGACAAGATGCACGCGCGTTCGACCGGTCCGTACTCTCTGGTTACCCAGCAGCCGCTGGGTGGCAAGGCGCAGTTCGGCGGACAGCGCTTCGGCGAGATGGAAGTCTGGGCGCTTGAGGCATATGGCGCGGCCTACACGCTGCAGGAAATGCTCACCGTCAAGTCCGACGATGTGCAGGGACGCAACCAGATGTACAAGAACATCGTCGATGGCAACCACGAGATGGCTGCGGGCATGCCCGAGTCGTTCAACGTGCTGGTCAAGGAAATCCGTTCGCTGGCGATCAACATCGAGCTGGACGAGAGGTAAGGGCAGGGAGAGCGCGACCGGCCGGCAAGCCGGCCCGCGCTTCTGACGAATCCCGAATCCCGAATCCCGAATCCCGGAGAAAGCAATGAAAGACCTTCTGAATCTCTTCAACCAGCAGCGCGCGCCGCTCGATTTCGACGCGATCAAGATCGCGCTGGCCTCGCCCGACCTGATCCGCTCCTGGTCCTTCGGTGAAGTCAAGAAGCCGGAGACGATCAACTACCGCACCTTCAAGCCCGAACGCGACGGCCTGTTCTGTGCCGCGATCTTCGGCCCGATCAAGGACTACGAGTGCCTGTGCGGTAAGTACAAGCGCATGAAGCACCGCGGCGTGGTCTGCGAGAAGTGCGGCACCGAGGTCACCCTGGCCAAGGTGCGTCGCGAGCGCATGGGCCACATCGAGCTGGCCAGCCCGACCGCGCACATCTGGTTCCTCAAGTCGCTGCCCTCGCGCATCGGCCTGATGCTGGACATGACCCTGCGTGACATCGAGCGGATCCTCTACTTCGAGGCTTACGTGGTCATCGATCCGGGCCTGACTCCGCTTGACCGCGGTCAGCTGCTCAACGAGGAAGGCTACCTGCAGGCGGTGACCGAGCACGGCGACGAGTTCGACGCGCGAATGGGCGCCGAGGCCGTGTATGAGCTGCTCAAGAGCATCGACCTCAACGGCGAGCTGGTCCAGCTGCGCGAGGAGATCGCCAGCACCAACAGTGAGACCAAGCTCAAGCGCCTGACCAAGCGGATCAAGCTGGTCGAGGCCTTCATCGACTCCGGCAACCGCCCCGAGTACATGGTGATGACTGTGCTGCCGGTGCTGCCGCCCGATCTGCGCCCGCTGGTGCCGCTGGACGGCGGTCGCTTCGCGACCTCCGACCTCAACGATCTGTACCGTCGGGTAATCAACCGCAACAACCGCCTCAAGCGACTGCTCGAGCTCTCCGCCCCGGACATCATCGTCCGCAACGAGAAGCGCATGCTGCAGGAGTCGGTCGACGCCCTGCTCGACAACGGTCGCCGTGGCCGTGCCATCACCGGCACCAACAAGCGCCCGCTCAAGTCACTGGCCGACATGATCAAGGGCAAGCAGGGGCGCTTCCGCCAGAATCTGCTGGGCAAGCGTGTCGACTACTCCGGTCGCTCGGTGATCGTGGTCGGCCCGACCCTGCGCCTGCACGAGTGCGGCCTGCCCAAGAAGATGGCGCTTGAGCTGTTCAAGCCCTTCATCTTCTCCAAGCTTCAGCGTCGTGGCCTTGCCACCACCATCAAGGCCGCCAAGAAGCTGGTCGAGCGCGAAAGCGCCGAAGTCTGGGACATCCTCGAGGAAGTCATCCGCGAGCATCCGGTGCTGCTTAACCGCGCGCCGACCCTGCATCGCCTCGGCATCCAGGCTTTCGAGCCGGTTCTGGTCGAAGGCAAGGCCATCCAGCTGCATCCGCTGGTCTGTACTGCCTTCAACGCCGACTTCGACGGTGACCAGATGGCCGTCCACGTGCCGCTTTCGCTGGAGGCCCAGCTGGAAGCCCGCGCGCTGATGATGTCGTCCAACAACATCCTGTCGCCGGCCAACGGCGAGCCGATCATCGTGCCGACCCAGGACGTCGTCCTTGGCCTGTACTACATGACCCGCGCTCTGGAAGGCCGCAAGGGCGAAGGCATGGTGTTCGCCAACCTGTCCGAGGTGCATCGCGCCTACGACAACCGGGTGGTCGAGCTGCACGCCAAGGTCCGGGTCCGCATCAGCGAAGTAGAGATCGCCGAGGACCGCACCCGCACGCCGAAAACCGCGATCATCGAGACCACGGTCGGCCGCGCCCTGCTCGCCGAGATCCTGCCCGAGGGTCTGCCCTTTGCGCTGGTTAACACCGAGCTCAACAAGAAGGCGATCTCGCGCCTGATCAATGCCTCCTATCGCCAGCTGGGCCTGAAGGAGACGGTGATCTTTGCCGACCAGCTGATGTATACCGGCTTCCGCTACGCAACCCGCGCCGGCGTGTCGATCGGCATCGACGACATGATCATCCCGGCCGAGAAGAAGGGCATCCTGACCGAGGCCGAGGCCGAGGTTAACGAGATCCAGGAGCAGTACCAGAGCGGCCTGGTGACCGCCGGCGAGCGCTACAACAAGGTCGTCGACATCTGGTCGCGCACCAACGAGCGCGTGGCCAAGGCGATGATGGAAATCATCGGCACCGAGAAGGCCCTCAACGCCAAGGGCGAGACCATCGACCAGAAGTCGATGAACTCGATCTACATCATGGCCGACTCCGGCGCCCGTGGTTCGGCCGCGCAGATCCGTCAGCTGGCAGGTATGCGTGGCCTGATGGCCAAGCCGGACGGCTCGATCATCGAGACCCCGATCAAGGCGAACTTCCGCGAAGGCCTCGACGTCCTGCAGTACTTCATCTCGACCCATGGCGCGCGCAAGGGCCTGGCAGATACCGCGCTGAAGACCGCGAACTCCGGGTACCTGACCCGTCGTCTGGTCGACGTGGCCCAGGACGTCGTGATCACCGAGGTCGACTGCGGCACCAAGCATGGCCTGACCATGACCCCGATCGTCGAAGGCGGCGACGTGGTTGAGCCGCTGCGTGAGCGCGTGCTGGGTCGTATCGTGGCTGAGGACGTTTACCTGCCGGGCGATGACGAGGAACCCATCGTCACCCGCAACACCCTGCTCGATGAGAAGTGGGTGCAGAAGCTCGAAGACGCCGGCGTGCAGACCATCCAGGTCCGCTCGACCATCACCTGCGAATCCAGCTTCGGTGTTTGCGGCCTGTGCTATGGCCGTGACCTGGCCCGTGGCCACGTGGTCAACATCGGTGAGGCGGTCGGCGTCATCGCCGCGCAGTCGATCGGTGAGCCGGGCACCCAGCTGACCATGCGTACCTTCCACATCGGTGGTGCCGCATCGCGTGCCGCCGCGGTCGACAACGTGTCGGTACGTACCTCGGGTTCTATCAAGTACAACAACCTAAAGACCGTCGAACATGCATCCGGTTCGCGCGTCGCGGTGTCGCGTTCGGGCGAAGTCTCGGTCATGGATGGTCACGGCCGTGAGCGCGAGCGTTACAAGTTGCCCTACGGCGCCAGCATCAGCGTGCCTGATGGTGGCGAGATCAAGGCTGGACAGGTGGTGGCCAACTGGGATCCGCATAACCACCCGATCGTCTCTGAAGTGGCAGGCTTCGTGCGTTTCGTCGACTTCGTGGAGGGCGTAACGGCGATCGAGAAGGTCGATGACCTGACCGGTCTGGGCAGCGTCGAGATCACCGATCCCAAGCGCCGCGGCTCGGCTGGCAAGGACCTGCGCCCAATCGTCCGCATCATCGATGGCGACGGCAACGACCTGAACATCCCGGGTACCGACATGCCGGCGCAGTATCTGCTGCCGCCGAAGTCGGTGGTGACCCTTCAGGACGGCGCGCCGGTTGGCGTCGGTGACGTGGTCGCCAAGATTCCGCAGGAAGCCTCCAAGACCCGCGACATCACCGGTGGTCTGCCCCGCGTGGCCGACCTGTTCGAGGCGCGCAAGCCCAAGGATCCGGCGGTCCTCGCCGAGCGCTCGGGCATCGTCAGCTTCGGCAAGGACACCAAGGGCAAGCAGCGCCTGATCATCAAGGATCCGGACGGCAACGACCACGAAGAGCTGATCCCGAAGTACCGGCAGATCATCGTGTTCGAGGGCGAGCACGTCGAGAAGGGCGAGACCGTCGTCGACGGCGAGCCGAATCCGCAGGACATCCTGCGCCTGCTCGGCGTCGAGCCGCTGGC
This sequence comes from uncultured Lysobacter sp., assembly GCA_964350895.1. Taxonomy (GTDB): domain Bacteria; phylum Pseudomonadota; class Gammaproteobacteria; order Xanthomonadales; family Xanthomonadaceae; genus Pseudomarimonas. Next base: position 3,775 of record CAYGMG010000094.1, on the reverse strand, counting down.
TGCCTACCTGGTCAAGGAAATCCAGGACGTCTACCGGCTGCAGGGCGTGAAGATCAACGACAAGCACATCGAAGTGATCATTCGCCAGATGCTGCGTAAGGTCGAGGTCACCGAGCCGGGCGACACGCGATTCCTGCGTGGCGAGCAGGTGGAGCGGATCCGGCAGATCGAAGAGAACGCTCGCACCGAGAAGCGCGATGAGATGCCTTCGAAGGGAGAGCCGGTCCTGCTTGGCATCACCAAGGCTTCGCTGGCGACCGAGTCGTTCATTTCGGCGGCGTCGTTCCAGGAGACCACACGAGTGCTTACCGAGGCTGCCGTCCGCGGCACCCGCGATACGCTCCGTGGTCTCAAGGAAAACGTAATCGTCGGCCGCCTGATTCCAGCCGGCACCGGCCTTGCCTATCACAGCGGCCGCCGCCGTAGCGGTGATGGCCTGAGCGATGCCGATCTCGAAGTACTGGCTGCGCCGCTGGTCGACAGCGACGCCGAGTGAGTAGAAGGGCTGCCGGCCTGAACGGGTCGGCAGCCCGAAAGCCCGTCAGCGTGTTGACGGTGCGAGTTAACCCAATTTATACTTGTCTGTCTATGCAGGCCCAAAGTTGGCCTGCTTTCGTTTCTGTGAAGGCATAACGCAATGGCGACGATCAACCAGCTGGTTCGCAAGCCCCGGCGACCGAACACCTACAAGAGCACCTCCCCGGCGCTGGCCAACTGCCCGCAGAAGCGTGGCGTGTGCACCCGCGTCTACACCACGACCCCCAAGAAGCCGAACTCGGCTCTGCGCAAGGTTGCCAAGGTCCGTTTGACCAATGGCTTCGAGGTCATCTCCTACATCGGCGGTGAAGGCCACAATCTTCAGGAGCACTCCGTGGTCCTGATTCGTGGCGGCCGCGTCAAGGATCTGCCGGGCGTGCGTTACCACACCGTCCGTGGCTCGCTCGACGCCGCCGGCGTCGCCAAGCGTCGCCAGGGCCGTTCCAAGTACGGCGCCAAGCGCCCGAAGTCCTGAGCCAGTCGGCCGCACGAGGCGGCCGCGCTGCATCGTCCGATCTTTTCAAATTAGGCACGCATCATGTCCCGTAAAGGTTCTCCCGGTATCCGCTCCGTCCTTCCCGATCCCAAGCACAGCAGCGAGATGCTCGCCCGCCTGATCAACATGGTCATGATGGACGGCAAGAAGTCGGTCGCCGAGAGCATCGTCTATGGCGCCATGGACGTGATTGGTCAGAAGAACAATGACCCCCTGGTCCTCGTCCAGAAGGCGCTCGAGAATGTCGCGCCGAACGTCGAGGTCAAGTCCCGCCGCGTGGGCGGAGCGACCTACCAGGTGCCGGTCGAAGTTCGCAGCTCGCGAAAGATGGCGCTTGCCATGCGTTGGTTGATCGACTCTGCCCGCAAGCGTTCGGAGAACTCGATGCCGCGCAAGCTGGCGGGTGAGTTGCTCGACGCCTCCGAGAGCCGCGGTGGCGCGGTGAAGAAGCGCGAGGAAACCCACCGCATGGCGGAGGCCAACAAGGCGTTCGCGCATTACCGCTGGTAAAAGAGAAGGATTCTCCCGTGGCCCGTAGTACCCCTATCGAACGCTATCGCAACTTCGGCATCATGGCCCACATCGATGCCGGCAAGACCACCACGTCCGAGCGCATCCTGTTCTACACCGGCAAGAACCACAAGCTGGGTGAAGTGCATGACGGTGCAGCCACCATGGACTGGATGGAACAGGAGCAGGAGCGCGGCATCACCATCCAGTCGGCGGCGACCACCGCGTTCTGGAAGGGCATGGACAAGTCGCTGCCCGAGCATCGCTTCAACATCATCGACACTCCCGGACACGTCGACTTCACCATCGAAGTGGAGCGTTCCCTGCGCGTGCTCGATGGTGCGGTGTTCGTTCTGTGCGCGGTCGGCGGCGTTCAGCCGCAGTCCGAGACCGTTTGGCGTCAGGCCAACAAGTATCGCGTCCCCCGGATTGCATTCGTCAACAAGATGGATCGCACCGGCGCGAACTTCTTCAAGGTGCGCGACCAGCTGAAGGCTCGACTGGGTGCGGCGCCGGTGCCGATGCAGGTTCCGATTGGCGCAGAGGATGGCTTCGAGGGCGTGGTTGACCTGCTCAAGATGAAAGCGATCCACTGGGATGTCGCCAGCCAGGGTCTTAACTTCGAGTATCGCGACATCCCGGCCGAACTGATGGACAAGGCCGTAGAGGCGCGTGCCTACATGATCGAGTCGGCGGCCGAGGCCAGCGAAGAGCTCATGGAGAAGTATCTCGAGGGCGGCGAGCTGTCGGAGACCGAGGTGGTCGAGGGCCTGCGTACGCGCACCCTGAAGACTGAAATCGTCCCCATGTACTGCGGCTCCGCGTTCAAGAACAAGGGCGTGCAGGCCATGCTCGACGGAGTCGTCCAGCTGCTTCCTTCGCCCGTGGATGTCCCGCCTGTTCGCGGTCTTGACGTTGATGACGAGTCCAAGGAACTGTCGCGCGAGTCCAACGACGGCGCGCCGTTCTCGGCACTCGCGTTCAAGATCATGACCGATCCTTTCGTTGGCTCGCTGACATTCTTCCGGGTGTACTCCGGCAAGTTGAATGCAGGCGACCAGGTGTTCAACTCGGTCAAGGGCAAGAAGGAGCGAATCGGCCGCCTCTTGCAGATGCACTCCAACCAGCGCGACGAGATCAAGGAAGTGCTCGCCGGCGATATCGCGGCTGCGGTCGGTCTGAAGGACGTCACCACGGGTGACACCCTTTGCTCGCAGGACTCGCCGATTATCCTCGAGCGGATGATCTTCCCGGAGCCGGTCATCGCCATGGCGGTTGAGCCGAAGACGAAGAGCGATCAGGAGAAGATGGGCGTGGCGCTTTCGCGTCTTGCCCAGGAGGATCCTTCGTTCCGCGTCAAGACGGACGAGGAGTCTGGCCAGACCATCATTGCGGGCATGGGCGAGCTGCATCTCGACATCATCGTTGACCGTATGAAGCGCGAGTTCAACGTCGAGGCGAATGTCGGCAAGCCACAGGTTGCCTACCGCGAGACGATCCGCAAGGCCGTGCGCCAGGAAGGCAAGTTCGTTCGCCAGTCCGGTGGACGTGGCCAGTACGGACACATCGTTATCGAGATGGAGCCGCAGGAACGCGGTCTTGGCTACAGCTTCGAGAATGCCATTGTCGGCGGCGTGGTCCCGAAGGAGTACGTCCAGGCGTCCGACAAGGGAATCCAGGAAGCCTTGAGCACGGGTATCGTCGCCGGGTTCCCGGTGGTCGACGTCAAGATCAAGGCTGTCGATGGCTCGTACCATGACGTCGATTCCAATGAAATGGCCTTCAAGATCGCCGGCTCCATGGCGTTCAAGGAGGCCATGGCGAAGGCCAGCCCGGTACTGCTTGAGCCGATCATGAAGGTCGAGGTCGTCACGCCGGAGGACTATCTGGGTGACGTGATGGGCGACATCAGTCGCCGCCGCGGCATTCTTCAGGGTCAGGACGACAGTCCGTCCGGCAAGATCATCAATGCGATGGTCCCGCTTGGCGAGATGTTCGGCTATGCGACCACGCTGCGCTCGATGAGCCAGGGTCGGGCCACCTATACGATGGAATTCGACCACTACGCGGAAGCGCCGGCTAACATCGCCGAGCAGGTCACCAAGAAGTCCTGATAGAACCGGGCAGGCGAGATCTGCCCTCCACCCTTTCCAGACAGGTTTCGAGAGGTCCAAGATAATGGCCAAGGCAAAGTTCGAGCGCACCAAGCCGCACGTGAACGTGGGCACGATC
>CAYGMG010000093.1:0-16094 GCA_964350895.1 uncultured Lysobacter sp. | reverse complement strand
CGCCGAAAAACCGCCGCCAGCAATGCGAGAAGAGCGCATTGAGTTCGCTGCGCGACCGGCAAATATGCGCCCAGTCTTAGCAATCGGTAACGCTCACTACCTGGCCAGAATCGGTCCTTCCAAGCTCCGCTGTTCCGTGCTTGCAAGCCGCACCGACGCTCCGCGGGTGACCAGGGCAGCCGGAATCGCTGTCCAGCTCGGACCGGAACAGCTGACCATGATGAACCGCAGCAGGTATCCACCTTCAACCGTGATCCGCACCTCGCTACCAGGGGATATCGCTGCCGTCCCAGGCAATGAAGCGTCCGGAGTCGTCGAGCCCCAACTTATCAATGACCTGCAGCAGCTGCTGCGCCGCGCGCGGGGCGGCGAACAGCTTGTGTTCGGGAACCCCGCGCTGGAACGGCGCCGAAAGCGGAGTATCGACGGTGCCGGGATGCAGCATCACCACCCGCAGCGCTGGCAGGCTGCGGCGCAGTTCGATAGCCGCCGTCTTCAACAGCTGGTTCTGCGCTGCCTTGCTGGCCCGATATGCGTACCAGCCGCCGAGCCGATTGTCGGAGATCGAGCCAACCCTGGCGCTGAGCGAGGCGAACACCGGCGCCGGGGCGCCGCGCAAGACAGGCAACAGGGCCTGCAGAAGGAGGATCGGCGCCATGCCGTTGATCGCGAAGCTGCGCTGCAGGGAAGCGGCCGAGACCTGCTGCAGGGACTTCTCCGGCGCTGTGTTCTGGTCGTGCAGCAGGCCAGCGGCGTGGAACACCCGATCCAGCACCTGCCCGCGACCGGCCAGCTGATCGCCCAGAACGGTGATCGCCTCCGGATCGGAAAGATCCACGTCGATGCGCCGCAGGCGTCCGGGGTGGCGGGCATCCAAGTCCTGCAGATCAGCGCTGCGCGTCGCGCTGCGTGACGCTGCCACCACTTGGACTTCGGCATCGGCCTCGAGCAGGTTCGCGCAGACGGCAAGGCCTATCCCGCTGCTGGCGCCGCTGACCAGCCAGCGCTTCGGGTTGCTGGCCTGTTTGGATGAGGATGACATGTCGAGCCCGCGTGCGATCAATGCACCCAGCCTGCCTCATCAAGGGTGTGGCTGACGTCGTTGCGCGAACGTACCGCCCGCAATGCCTCGCTGGCATCTCGCAGCCGGCCCGCAGGCCGGCTTGCTCAGACCTTCAGGGCGGGACGATCGGGCCTGCCCCTGCGGCGGCGGCAGCCGCCGGGAGATTGCTCAGTGGATCGCGCCGCGCTGCTCGTACATGCGGGTCAGGCGGTCCTTGGCAAACAGCTTTTCTTTCTTCATCCGGGCCAAGGTCGTATCGCCGATCGGCAGGACGCCCAGCTCGGCGTCCTGCACCTGCTTGTCCAGCTCCTGATGGCGGCGGAACAGCTGGCGGAACTCAGAGTCGCTCTTGAGCAGCGCTTCGATCTCGGTTTGCGGAAGGGCTTCGAACATCGGCGTTTTCTCCTCAGGCTAAAACGCAAACGCCCCGCGCGATGGTATCGCGCAGGGCGTAGGCGGGGGCTTGGACGTTGAGGTGCGGGCGGGGACCGGGCTGCACTCCGACCCCGCCCCACACAGTGAGGCGGCGGTCTCGGCGCTGTCGCAGTCGTGCTTCATCGGCCTGCATCCATCAAACCGCGCCCTGATCGACGCGGTTGACTCACCCTACGCCCCTGGCGAGTCGCCCGCAACCACCGCCGGTCGCCTGCCCTGCGAGCCTGCCGACGGGCTCGCGGACGGGAGAAAATATCTATTCAGCTCAGGATGTTAGGCGGCACAAGGGCGACCTCAACCGCCGCTGATGACGATCTCCACCCGACGATTGCGGGCGCGCCCCTCGGCAGTGCCATTGTCGGCGACCGGCTGGTCCTTGCCGCGGCCCTCGGCCGACAGCCGGACCGGGTCGACGCCCTCCTCGATCAGCGCCTCGCGGACAGCTTCCGCGCGCTGCTGGGACAGCGCCTGGTTGAGGTTGGCGCTGCCGCGGTTGTCGGTATGGCCCTCGATCAGCACGCGCGCGCTGCCGGCGGCGCTGACGAAGTCCACCACCCGGCCGAGGTTGGCGCGCGCCTCGGGGCGCAGGCTGGCCTGGCCCACGGCAAACGCATCGCCGGACAGAGTCATTACTTCGCCCCGGGCGTCGCGTCGCGAACTCATCGACTCCAGCTGCAGGCGCAGGCTATCGGCCGCCGCGCCGGCAAGCTCGGCTTCGCGCTTGGCAAGCTCAGCCTCGGTCGCCTGCGCCTCGGCCAGCCGGCGCGCGGCTTCGGCCTCGGCGAAGGACAGCTCGCTCTCGGCGCGTGCGGCGCGCGCTTCGTCCATTGCCCGGGCGGCTTCTTCGGCGCGCGCCAGGCTTTGCAGACGCAGCTTCTCGGCTTCGATCCGGTTGCGCTCGGCATCCCTTCGGGTCGCCTCCAGCAGGATGCGGTCACGTTCGCGGTCGAGCTGCTGCAGCTGCTGGCGGGCCAGTTCGGCCTGCGCCGCCACCCGGGCGATCTCCAGCCGGCGCTCGGCCAGATAGACCAGACCCGGACGCGTGGTCTTGTCCGCGATGCGCACGGCGGCGAGGGCCTGGCGCGCCTTGAGTCGTTCAAGCGAGGCAAGCTCGCCGATCGAAGGATCGGACTCCAGCGCAGCCAGCGAGGCGTCGAGGCGTTCGACGGTCAGATCGCGCTGCGGCGTGCTGGCGCAGGCAACGAGCAGCAACAGCGGAAGAAAAGCGAGCACGCGGCTCATCGCGGGGACTCCTCACCGAGCAGGTCTCGGCGCAGCTCGGCATTGGCCTGGGACTTGGCCTGCACTTCGGCCCGCGCCTGGGCGGCGCGGCTCTTGGCCAGGGCCAGCTCGGCATCGGCCTGGGCCTGGGCTGCGGCATCCAGGGCGCGCCGATTCTCACGCTGCGCTAGCGCTGCCTGCGCGGTGGCGAGCTTCTTCTCGGCAAAACCCAGCTCGACTGGCGCGTAATCCGCCGCGCTGCCGCGTCGGGCCTGGGCGACGGCGAGCTCGGCCGCATCGATCTCGGCGGTCGGGGGCGGGGTGCTGGCGCAGCCCGCCAGGCTGGCAATGACTGCCCAGACCAGGGCCATCCGGCCCAATTTCTCTTTGCCTGTCATATGATTCCCGACGACACCGGCGAGGTGGTGTGCCCGGCTATTGTGGAAAGCCCGGGCCTGGCTTGCAACGCCCGGAGTGTGCGCCACCCCAGGGGACGATGGAGCAACGGCATGGATATCGGCTACTTCCTCAAGCTCATGACCGAGAAAAACGCCTCGGACATGTTCCTGACCACCGGCGCGCCGGTGAATATCAAGGTGGAGGGCAAGCTCTATCCACTAGGCAATACCGGGCTTCCAGCGGGCATGGTGAAGAAAATCGCCTACTCGCTGATGGACGAGGGCCAGGTACCGCACTTCGAGCGCGAGCTGGAACTGAACATGGCGATCTCGGTGCGCGAGGCCGGGCGCTTCCGCGTCAACGTGTTCAAGCAGCGCGGCGAAGTCGGCATGGTGATCCGCGCCATCAAGAGCGAGATTCCTTCGCTGGACCAGCTCAAGCTGCCGCCGGTGCTCAAGCAGATCATCATGGAGCAGCGCGGTCTGGTGCTGGTGGTGGGCTCGACCGGCTCGGGCAAGTCGACCACGCTGGCGGCGATGATCGATCACCGCAACAGCAACTCCACCGGCCACATCCTCACCATCGAGGATCCGATCGAGTTCCTGCACAAGCACAAGAAGTCGATCGTCAACCAGCGCGAGGTGGGCCTTGATACCCACGGCTTCCACAACGCGCTGAAGAACGCCATGCGCGAGGCGCCGGACGTGATCCTGATCGGCGAGATCCTCGACTCGGTGACCATGGAAGCCGCGATCGCCTTTGCCGAGACCGGCCATCTGTGTCTTGCGACCCTGCATTCCAACAACGCCGACCAGACCCTGGAGCGCATCCTCAACTTCTTCCCCGAGTCAGCGCACAAGAACATCCTGATGAACCTGTCGCTGAACCTGAAGTCGGTGATCTCGCAGCGCCTGGTGATCGGCAAGGACGGCAAGCGGATGCCGGCGACCGAGGTGCTGATCAACACGCCGATGATCCGCGACCTGATCCGCCGCGGCGAGGTGCACGAGGTCAAGGAAGCGATGGACAAGTCGCTGGAGGAAGGCATGCAGACCTTCGACCAGTCGCTGTACCGGCTCTACAAGGAAGGCAAGTGCGAGCTGGAAGAGGTGCTGCGCAAGGCCGACTCGCGCGATGGCCTGTCACTCAAGATCCGCCTCTCGGAAGGCTCGACCGACGAGCACGATCCCTACGCCGAAGTGTTCCGCTAAGGCGGGGCGCTGCGCGGGCCACGGCCGCCCGGAGGCGGCGCGACGCGCAGGAAGAGGGCGGAGCCGGCCGATAAGCCGGGTTCTGTCGTGGACAGTCATTCCTCTAGGCCGGTCGTCGCCGACCGGCTCAAGCAGCCTACCCGGATGCACCGCGGGCCGCGGCATTGCATCCCTATTTGGCCTTGCTCCGAGTGGGGTTTGCCGTGCCACGCGGCGTTAGCCCCGCGCGCGGTGCGCTCTTACCGCACCGTTTCACCATCACCACGCATGGTTCCACTTTCGTGGGCCACCGTTCGGCTGTCTGCTCTCTGTTGCACTTTCCGTCGGCTCTCGCCGCCCAGGCGTTACCTGGCACTCTGCCCTATGGAGCCCGGACTTTCCTCCCCCGTCACGGCAAGCCGTGGACGGCGGCGACTGTCTGGCCGACTCCGCGGCGCGCAGTGTAACCCCTGGCGCTGCGCTTGCCGCGGCGCCGGCTCAGCCGCCGTACAGCGCCTTGCGCGGCGCGCCGCTCAGTTCGGCAGCCAGCCGCGCCGCCTGCGAGGGCGGCAGGTGGACGGCCAGCTTGTCGTAAAGGCGCCGGCCTTCGGCCAACTGCGCTGCGGCGCTGTCCTGCACACCCTCGACCACCAGCACGAACTCGCCGCGCTGCTGATCGGCGTCGGCGGCGACCCGTTCGGCAAGCTCGGCAGCGCTGCCATCAAGCACGGTCTCGAAGCGCTTGGTCAGTTCACGGGCCAACGCCATGCGTCGATCCGCGCCGAATCCATCGCGCAGATCGCGTAGCGATTCGACGATCCGATGCGCGCTTTCGTAGAACACCAGGGTTCGGGTCTCGGCGGAAAGCCGCGCGATCACCTCGCGCCGTGCGCCCTGCTTGGCCGGCAGGAAGCCCTCGAAGGCGAACCGGTCGCTGGCGATCCCGGCCACCGACAGCGCGGCGATCAGGGCGCTCGGACCGGGCACGCTGCGGACCACCACACCAGCCGCGCGCGCGGCCTGCACCACGCGGAAGCCGGGATCGCTGATCAGCGGGGTGCCGGCGTCCGAGATCAGCGCCATGCGCTCGCCGGCCAGCAGGCGCGCGGCCAGCTTGGGCGCCTGCGCTACTTCGTTGTGCTCGTGCAGCGCCAGCAGCGGCGTGGCAATGTTGAACTGCTGCAGCAGCGGCCGCGAATGGCGGGTGTCCTCGGCCAGGACCAGATCGACATCGCGTAAGGTCTGCACGGCGCGCGGCGAGAGATCGCCGAGGTTGCCGATCGGCGTGGCGACCACCCACAGGCCGCCCGCAGGCAGGCTGGACGGAACGGCGGTCTCGGAGTCGGGGAGGAGGTCGGAAGGCATCCGTTATGATCTTGCCACTTTCCCGCCGCCGACGGACCCTCATGAGAACGATGCACGCCTGCACGCTGCTGCTGCTCGCCCTGCTGCTGGCCGGCTGCGCCGGCGGACCCGGCCAGCGCAGCGAGCCCGAAGAAGCGCGCATGGGCGAAGCGCTGTATCGCGAGGGCGATTTCGCCGCAGCAGCGCAGGCCTTCCTCGACGCCGCCGAGCGCGCCCGCGCTGATCGCGACTATTACCGACTGCGCGCTGCCGAAGCGCTGCGCGAGAACGGCAACCGCGAGGGCGCGGCGCGACTGCTCAGCGAGATCGACCCGCGACGCCTGGACGACGCGGAACGCATGCGCCATGCGCTGCTGCGCGCCGAGCTGGCCCTGGCCGAGGGCGACTACCGCGGCGCCCAGTCGGCACTCGAACAGATCAGCCGTAGCCCGCCGCCACGCTACCGGGCGCGCTGGCTGGAGCTGCGCGGACGCGCCTTCGAGCTGGACGACCCGTTCTTCTCGGCGCGCGCCTTCGCCGAGCTGGGCACCCTGCTTGAGGGCCGCGAGCGCGGACAGAACGCACGGCGCATCCGCGAGCTGCTTGACGGCCTTCCCGACGCCGCCCTGGTCCGTGGCAGCAATGCGCTGCGCGGCGACGAGCCGCTGCGCCCCTATGCCGTGCGCGCGCTCACCGCACGCGGCTTCGCCGTGCCGCCGCCGCTGCAGCGTGATCTCCAGCCTCTGCCGCTGCCAGGCCAGCCGCTGCTCGACGGCAGCCGCCGCATTGCCCTGCTGCTGCCACTGTCCGGCCCGCTGCAGGCCGCAGGCGAGTCCGTGCGCGATGGTTTTCTCGCCGCGCACTTCGATGCCGACGGCGGTCCTGCGCTGAACATCAGTGTGCGCGACAGCGGCAATACGCCGGAACAGGCATTGGCGGCCTATCGGCAGGCGGTAGCCGATGGCCAGCAGATGGTAGTCGGACCGCTCAGCCGTGAAGCGGTGGCCGCGCTGTTCGCCCAGGGCGATCTCGCAGCGCCGATTCTGGCGCTCAATCGTGCCGGACCGGTGCCGCCGGGCCACGCCAGTTTTGCCCTGTTGCCGGAAGACGAAGGCATTGCGCTTGCCATCCGCATGCAACGCCGGGGACTCGACCGCGTGGTCGCCGTGGTCAGCGGCGACGACAGCGCCCAACGCGCGCTCGGCGCCTTCCGCGAGCGCCTCGAACGTGGCGGCGGCAGCGTGCTCACCACGATCGGCATCGACGAGCGCGGTATCGACTTCCAGCCGGCGATCCGCAGCGCGTTGCAGGAGGCCGGCCTGCCGACCTCGGCGCCCGAGGAACTGGACGAAGCGCACGATCCCGGCTTCGACGGACTGTTCATCGCCGTGCGCGCGCCGGCTGCGCGCCTGCTGGTGCCGCAGCTCAAGGTGTTCGGACTCAGCGAGGTGCCGATGCTGGCGACCTCGCAGATCCACGCCGCCGGCGACGAGGCACGCATGGACCGCGACCTGAGCGGCGTCGAGTTCGTCGAATCGCCATGGCTGATCGACGAGCTGCCCGGCCTGCCGGTGCGCCGCGAGCTGGCCCGAGACCTGCCCGCGGCACGCGGCCCCGCGGCGCGCCTGTTCGCTTTCGGCATGGACGCCCACGCCCTGCTCCAGCTGCGCCTGTCCGCTGACCCCAATGCAGTGGTCCAGGGCGCCACCGGCGTGCTCAACCTTGACGAGCTAGGCGAAGTCCAGCGCGAACCGGCGATAGCGGTGTTCCGCAACGGCACGCCGCGCCGGGTCCGCGACGCCGAGCTGATCCAGGACCGTGGACCGCAAGGCTGAGGGCGACGCCCGTGAGGGCCAGGCCCGCGAGCAGCTGGAGCGCGCGGGCCTGCGCACCATCGAGCGCAACGTGCGCTACCGGGTCGGCGAGATCGACCTGGTCATGCTCGACGCCGAGGTGCTGGTCTTTGTCGAGGTGCGCTACCGCCGCGAGCACGACTTCGGCGGTGCACTGGCCTCGGTGACCCGCAGCAAGCAGGCCAAGCTTGGCCGCGCCGCCGCGCAGTATCTTGCCAGCCATCCGCAGCACGCCCGGCGCGCCTGCCGTTTTGACGTGGTGGCAATCGGCGACGACGGCAGCCATTGGCTGCGCGATGCATTCCGGCTGGACGGCTGAGCGCAATGGGCGGCACGATCGAACGCCTGCTCAGCGCGCTCGACGGCCAGCTGCCGGAGCGATCCATCCTGCGCGGCCGCGCAGCACTGATCGCCTACGGCAGCGACAACTCAAGGCAGGTTGGCGAGCCCGATCTTGTCCTGCTTCCGGACACCCATGAACAAGTCGTTTCCGCGGTCAGCGCCTGTCACCGGCTGCGCCTGCCGCTGACAGCACGTGGCCGCGGCAGCAATACCACCGGCGCCAGCATCGCGGCCCAGGGCGGCGTGGTGCTCAGTCTGGAGCGGATGCAGCAGATCATCGACATTCGCGCCGACGATCGCATGGCCGTGGTGGAACCTGGTGTGGTGAACGGCACACTGCAGCAGTCGCTGTCGGGGCAGGGCTTCTTCTGGGGCGCCGACCCGACCTCGGCGCCCTACTCCACCATCGGCGGAAACATCGCCTGCAACGCCGGTGGTCCGCGAACCCTCAAGTACGGCAGCGCGCGCGACAATCTGCTCGCGCTGCGGGCGGTCGACGGTCGCGGCCGCAGCTTTCGCTGCGGCGCCGCGGTGAGCAAGAACAGCACCGGCTTCGACCTTGCCCGCCTGCTCGCCGGCAGCGAAGGCACCCTTGCGGTGATCACCGAGGCGACGCTGCGGCTGACCCCGCTGCCGGAAGCGCGACGCGGAATGCGCGCGGTCTACGACAGCGTCGATGCGGCGGCTGCCGCCGTGGCGCGGATCATGGCCCAGCCGGTGCTGCCGAGCGCGCTGGAGTTCATGGATGACCGCGCCCTGGACCTGGTCCGCCAGCGCGGCGTGGCCCTGCCCGCGGCGGCCCGCAGCCTGCTGCTGATCGACCTCGACGGCCGCGCCGCGGCACTCGACGATGCCACCGAAGCCCTGCGCACGGCCGCTACCGGGCCAGGCCTGATCGAATGGCAGCCGGCCGGCTCCCCTGAACAGCTCGATGCACTGTGGGCCGCGCGCAGCGCCCTGTCGCCGGCGCTGCGCTCGCTGGCCCCGGACAAGATCAACGAAGACGTGGTGGTGCCGGTCAGTCGCATTCCCGAGCTGCTGGCGCGAACCCAGCAGCTGGCCGATGCCGCCGGCATCCCGGTGGTCTGCTTCGGCCACGCCGGCAATGGCAACCTGCACGTCAACCTGATGTTCGACCGCTCCGACGCTGCCCAGGCCGAGGCCGCCGAACGCTGCCTGCACGCGGTCTTCGACGCCGTCCTGTCACTTGGCGGCACGCTCTCCGGCGAACACGGCATCGGCATCGCCAAGCGCGCCTTCATGCGCCCCGCCCTCGACCCGGTCGCCCTCGACCTGATGCGCGCGCTCAAGGCGCAGTTCGATCCAGCCGGAATCCTCAATCCCGGCAAGCTGCTGCCGGATCCCTAGCCCCAATCTCGCGCGTAGTGCTCCGCAGCCGGCCCCTCTGGCACACTCGGCGCATGAAACTCGACGCCCTGCTCACCGAGATCCGCGCCTGCCGCCTGTGCGAATCGCAGCTGCCGCTCGGCGCCAATCCGGTGCTGCGCGCGGCGGAGAGCGCGCGCCTGCTGGTGGTCGGCCAGGCGCCGGGAACCCGGGTGCATCACTCGGGCATTCCGTGGAACGACTCCAGCGGAATCCGACTTCGCCACTGGTTGGGCATCGAGCGCGAGCGCTTCTACGACACTCGCGACATCGCCATCGTGCCGATGGGATTCTGCTACCCGGGCAGCGGCAGCAGTGGTGATCTGCCGCCACGGCCCGAGTGCAGCAAGACCTGGCATCCGAAGCTGCTGCCCTTGCTGCCCAAGGTGCAGCTGACCCTGCTGATCGGCCACTACGCCCAGGCCTACTTCCTCGGCGCCGAGCGCGGGCGGACCCTGACCGACACGGTGCGCGACTGGCAGCGCTACCTGCCCAAGTATTTGCCCATGCCCCACCCCAGCCCGCGCAATCAGCTCTGGCTGCGCAGCAATCCCTGGTTCGAGGCCGATCTGGTTCCCGAGCTGCGCCGCCGGGTGGCCGAGGTGCTAGCTGCGGAGTAAACGAGACGTCCAGCCGGGGGCTCGGGTGGAGCCTTGCGTTTGCGCAGCGCCAACGCGTGTTTCCGGCCCTCGGCAATCGTTTGCGAGGCCATCGTCGAGCGCCACCACCTGCGGCAGGCCAGCACGCCGCGCATCCGCCCGGGAGCGGCAGGCGTAGACTCGGGATCGGGGATTTCGAGGGAGAGTGGCCATGCGCCATCCAGTGAGTCCGTGGCGGATCGCGTCGGTCCTGCTCTTGCTGTGTTCGGCCCAGGCGCTGGCGCAGGACAGCTTCAGCCGGCTCGGCGGCATCCAGCAGACCGCTTCGGGACGCGCCCACAGCTGCGCCCTGGCGCGCGACGGAACGGTCGGCTGCTGGGGACGCAACGAGTTCGGCCAGCTTGGCGTGGGCGAGGTCTCGACCCTGCCGCGGACCACCCCGGTGCCGGTCATTGGCCTGCCCGAGCCGGCCCGCTTCATCGCCGCCGGACTTGCGCACAGCTGCGCGGTGCTGGCCTCGGGCAAGGTCAGCTGCTGGGGCTGGAACGCCTTCGGCCAGCTCGGCGATGGCAGCGGCAGTGACCAGCCTGCGCCTGCCGCGGTGGTGGGGTTACCCGCCGATATCGTCAGCCTGAGCCTTGGCTTCAACCATAGCTGCGCGCTGACTCGAAACGGTGAAACCTGGTGTTGGGGCGGCAACAGCAATGGCCAGCTCGGCGACGGCAGCCGCAACGACCGCCCGCGTCCGCTGCCGGTCAGCGGGCTGAGCGAGCCCAGCGTTCGGATCGATGCCGGCAGCGCGCACGGCTGCGCCATCGGCGAGTCCGGCACGGTGCGCTGCTGGGGCGCCAACGAGCATGGCCAGCTCGGCGACGGCAGCAGCAGCGATCGCCTGCTTCCGGTGGCGGTGCGCGGCCTGAGCGCCGCAGCGCGCGAGATCGCCGCCGGCAATGTGCTCAGCTGTGCCATCGTCGGCAACGGCGCGGTGGAGTGCTGGGGCGGCCTGGGCTTTGCCCTGCTCGGCGATGGCTCGACCGAGGGCCGGAATGTGGCCGGCCCGGTGCCCGAGATGGCCGAGGGCTATGTCAGCATCGACAGCGGCGACTTCCACGTCTGCGCGGCCAATGCCGCCGGCGTGGTGCGCTGCTTTGGCGATTCGCTGAGCGGCCAGCTGGGCGGCGCGGGCATTGAGGAGACTTTTTCCACGGTCCAGGTGTTTGGCCTGCAGGCCGGTATTCGCGGGCTGTCGACCGGTGCACGGCACAGCTGCGCGCACAGCGCCCGCGGCTTCGTCCAGTGCTGGGGCCTGAATACCGATGGCCAGCTGGGCAATGCGCGCTCCACCCTGCGCCTGGTGCCAACGCCGGTGGCAACGCTCGGCGCGCCCTACCGGCAGATCGCCGGCGGCAGCTTCCACAGTTGCGGGCTGACCGAATCTGGCCGCGTCCGCTGCTGGGGCGGCAACAGCCAGGGCCAGCTGGGCAATGGCGATGATCCGCTGCCGCTGCGCCTGACCCCGGTTGACGTGATCGGTCTTGAGTCCGGCGTGCAGTCGATCGCGGTGGGCTTCGACCACGGCTGCGCGATCGATGCCAACGGTGGAACGCAGTGTTGGGGCTACGGTCTCGACGGCCAGCTGGGCGACGGCAGCGCGCAGGTGCAAAGCCGACCGGTGGCGGTGGCCAACCTTGGTGGCGGCGTGCGCGCCCTGGCGCTGGGACGTGGGCACAGCTGCGCGCTGCGCGACAGCGGTGCGGTGCTGTGCTGGGGCAGCAATGCCCAGGGCCAGCTCGGCACCGGCGACACCCGCGACTCGGCTACGCCGCGCGAGGTGGTCGGACTACCCGGCCCGGCGCGGGCCATCGCAGCCGGCCAGTTCCATACCTGCGCGATCACCAGCAGCGGCGCGCTGCTCTGCTGGGGTCGCAATGAGGAAGGCCAGCTCGGCGATGGCACGCGCAGCAATCGGTCGCGACCAACCGCGGTCATCGGCGCCGGCAGCGGCGTCGACAAGGTGGCCCTCGGCGCCCGGCACAGCTGCGCGCTGCGCCAGAACGGTGCGGTGGCCTGTTGGGGAAGCGCCTTCTTTGGCCTGTTGCTCGGCGATGGCAGTACCGAGGACCGGCTGAGCCCGGCCCCGGTGCCGACACTGGCCTCCGGCATCGTCGGCCTGTCGCTGGGCGACGCACACTCCTGCGCACTCGACCAGCGCGGCGGCGTGCGATGCTGGGGTTCCAACTTCCTCGGCGCGGTCGGCGACAACTCGCAGCTCTCACGGCGCCTGCCGACCCGTGTCGCCGGATTGGCCTTCGGCACCCTGGCGCTCGATCTCGGCAACGGTCACAGCTGCGCGGTTGCGCGCGGCGGCCGGCCCGTGTGCTGGGGCGACAACAGCTTCGCCCAGCTCGGCGATGGCACCCTGTTTGGCCAGCCGAGGCCGCAGGACGTGCTGGTCAACGAGCGCGCCCGGCGGATCAACGCGGTGACTTCAGCCAGCGCCGGCGACAGCCGCAAATCGCAGCTGGATGCCAGCGGCCGCTTCGTGGTGTTTGAATCCGCCGCGGCCGGCCTGATCGGCGATACGCCCGCGGCCAGCACCCAGGTGTTCCGCCTCGACCGCGAACTGGGCGAGATCGCCCGGGTCAGCCTGGATGATGATGGCCAGGACATCGAAGGCGCGGCCCGTCTGCCCTCGCTGACCAGCGACGGCCAGCGGGTGCTGTTCGTGGCCCGGGATGCCGCAGTGAAGCGGGTCCACGGCGAGTCCGCGAAGCAGGCACAGGCTCGGCGCAAGGGCGGCGGCAGTTCGGTCTACCTGCGCAACATGCTGACCGGCTCGACCCAGCAGGTCGCGCCGACCAGTGCTGATCCAGAGGCCGAAGCGGGCACCCAGTCGGCGCCGCAGGTTGCCGCTGCAGGCAATGCAATCGTCTACACAGATACTCCCACCGATCCGGCTACCGGCACGCCGGGCGTGGCCCAGGTCTACTGGCTGCCGCTGTTCGATGATGGCGGGGAAACCGTGGGCCTGGGTACGCCAGTGTGTGTTTCCTGCAAAAGCATCGACACCAGCGGCCAGCCGGGCAGCAGCAATACCGATGACGCCTCGGGCAAGCCGAGCGTCTCCGCCGACGGCACCTGGGTGGCCTGGGAGAGCAGCGCCAGCAACGCGACCAGTGCCGCCGCGCCCTGCCCCGCGGCCGCCAGCCAGGTGCTGATCCGCAACATGCTGACCGGCAGCAGCCAGGTCGTCAGCCCGCCGGCGGCCACGCCGACTGAGGCCTGCGGCACACAGGGCAGCAGCGCGCCAAGTATTGATGACTCCGGCACTCTGGTCGCCTTCGAGACCGATCATGGGCACGACGACGCCGACGGCAACGAGAGCGGCGACATCTACCTGTGGGCAGCCGGCGACCTGCTGCGGGTCAGCGCGGCGCCGGACGGCGGTGACTCGGCAGGTAGCTCCAGCCAGGCCGCGCTGTCCGGTGACGGCAGCCAGCTGGCCTTCGTCTCCGACGCACCGAACCTGGATATCGACCTGCCCGACAACAATGATCTGGCCGACGTGCACGTCGCCGACCTCGACAGCGGCGAGATCACCCGACTGTCCCAGTCCGGCAGCGGCGGCGAGGCCGACGCCGCCGCATCATCGCCCGCGCTCAACCTCGACGGCAGCCAACTCAGCTTCGACACCAGCGCCAAGCTGCTCGCCGGGCTGACCGGCAGCGCCAACAACGTGTTCACCCGCAGCAACCCGCTGGCCAGCGGCAAGCGCTCGGCGACCTGGTGGATATCCAGCGAAAGCGGCTGGGGCCTGACCGTGTTCGACCAGGGCAGCGTGCTGGCGCCGACCTGGTTCACCTATGACGCCGATGGCGAACCGACCTGGTTCATCGCTGCCGGCGCCTTCGAGCAGCCCGACGGCAGTTTCAGCGGCGAACTGTTCCGCTTCACCGGCACCCCGCTGGCACAGATCGACGGCCCGGCGGCGCAGTCGGTGACCCCGGTCGGCTCGCTGATTCTGCGCTATCGCGGCGATGATGAACTCGGCTTCGACTACACCGTGGACGGGATAACCCAGAGCAAGACCCTGGCGCGCTTCCCGCTCGGCCAGCGCACCTTCGCCTGCGCCACCGCGGCTGATGCCGACCGCAGCAGCGCGGCCAACTACACCGACCTGTGGAGCGGCGCCGGCGATGATGCCGGCTGGGGCCTGACCCTGTTCCACGTCGACGACCTGCTGGTCGCCATCTGGTACACCTACGATACCGACGGCGAGGCGGTGTTCTTCTTGCTTACCACCACCCGCCAGGCGGACGGCAGCTTTACCGGCGAGATTTTCCGCCAGCGAAACGGCATCCCGTTCTCCGCCATCGACCAAGCCGAGCCCAGCGCCGGTGCCGACGTCATCGGCAGCACCACATTGCGTTTCATCGATGGGCAGACCGCCGACTTCGGCTACCGCATCGGCAGCGTCGAGCAGACCCGCCGGATCACCCGCCTGCTGGTCGGCGACGAAGCCAACATCTGCCGCTCGGAGGACATCGCGCCGCAGTAGCGCCGGATGGCAATGCTGCAGGTCAGCCCAGCGTCCACGCCGCTGCCTGCAGGCAGGCCAGCGCCATCAGCCCGGCCAGGGCGTCATCGAGCATGACGCCCAGGCCGCCGTGAAGGCTGCGGTCCGCCCAGCCCACCGGCCAGGGCTTGGCGATGTCGAACAGGCGGAACAGGGCAAAGCCGGCGAGCAACCAGAGCCAGCCTGCCGGCAGCAGGAACAGCGCCAGCCAGATGCCGACCCATTCGTCGATGACGATCCAGCCGGGATCCTCGGTGCCGGGCTGACGGGTCAACCGCTGGCTGAGCCAGGTGCCGAGGACGAAGGCCATCGCGCAAATGCCAAGATAAGCCGGGGCCGGCAGGTCACGCAGCCAGATCCAGGGCAGCAGCGCGGCGAGCGTGCCGACCGTGCCCGGCGCCTTGGGCGCAAGACCGCTGCCAAGGCCGCTGGCCAGCAGCACGTCCCAGCGTCGCCAATCGGGGCGGTTCAAGACGCGGCGCCGAAGTGCTGGAAGGCGCCGCCGCCCGGCCGCCAGCAGGTGCCGTCGGCGCGCTGCAGCACGACCCCCGACTCGGCGCGCACGCTGCCAATGCGGCTGACCCGCACTCCCAGCGCCTCGATTTCCTGCTCGATATCGTGGCGCCGCGAGGGGTCGGCGGTGAACGCCAGCTCGTAGTCGTCGCCGCCGCATAGCTGGCAGTTCCAGCGCTGTTCTGGCTGGTCGAATGCAGCCTGCAAGGCCTGCGAGGACGGCAGGGCGTCGAGCTGCAGCACGGCACCGGTCTTCGAAGCGCTCAGCACGTGGCCGAGATCACCGAGCAGGCCGTCGGAGATATCGATGGCGGCGCGTGCGAGTCGTCGCAGCGCCAGCCCGGCCTCAACCCGCGGCGCCGGCCGCAGCAGCCGACCACGCAGGTAATCGTCGGCCTCATCACCCAGCCGCAGGGCCGCCGCGGCATCGCCCAGCGAGCCGGTCACCCAGATATCGTCGCCCAGCTTGGCCGCGTCGCGGCGCAGCGCGCGACCGTGTGGCACATGGCCCATCGCAGTCACGCAGATCGACAGCGCGCCGCGCGTGGTGTCGCCACCGACCAGCGTCGCCCCGTGCAGCTCGCACAGCCCGAGGAAGCCGTCGAGAAAACCCTGCAGCCAGCCCTCGTCAGCCTCTGGGAGGGACAGCGACAGGGTCATCCAGGCCGGCTCGGCGCCCATGGCGGCAAGATCGCTGAGATTGACCGCGGCCGATTTGTGGCCGATATCGCGGGCGGCATGGCGGGCAAGGAAATGCACGCCCTCGTTCAGGGTGTCGGTGCTGACCGCGAGCAGGCTGCCCGGCGGCACAGCAAGCAGGGCGCCGTCGTCGCCGATGCCGAGCACCACGTCGTGGCGCGGCCCGCAGCGCTGGCGGATCAGCTCGATGAGGGCAAACTCGGACATGGCCGGTCGAACAGGATGGAACCGGCACCATGGTCGCATAGCCGCCGGGCAGGCTGCCTGCCACCGTCGGTCCGCCGGGGGCGGCCGGGGCTTGAGCCAGACGCCGGCCTCCGGCTAGTGTCCTGTTCCGGAAGTACATCGCAGAATTCGCTCGGTCTGTGCCGTCGATGCTGCGTTCCTCGTCGTCGCCATAGCGCTGCTATGCCTCCTTCTCGCGCCTTGCCTCGACGACGCATCCGCGTCGCGACTTCAACAACATACTTCCGG
>CAYGMG010000092.1:0-16496 GCA_964350895.1 uncultured Lysobacter sp. | reverse complement strand
CGCGATGGACGCCGTGCCGGAGCGAGGCCAATAGCCGTAGCTATTGGCCAAGTGACGCGCAAGTCCAGCGCGGCCAGACCCAGCGAGCTGCTATCGATTGGTCCGTTACAGTCCACTAGTCGCTGCGCAGCGATTCCATCGGATCAAGGCGCGCGGCGCGGCGTGCCGGCAGGTAGCTGGCCAGCAGGCCAACTGCGAGCATGGCCACCGTGGTGACCGCGAAGGTCGTCGGATCAAAGGGCGCCACGCCGAACAGCAGGCCGGACAGCAGATGGCTGAGCAAGCTCGCGCAGACCAGCCCGGCCACCACACCGATGCCGACGACGCGCGTGCCCTGGGCGACGATCATTCCGACCACCTGCTGCACCCGCGCGCCCAGCGCGACGCGCACGCCGATCTCCCGGGTGCGCTCGGTGACCGCGTAAGAGAGCACGCCGTAGAGGCCGATCACGCCCAGCACCAGGGCCATGAGCGCGGCAAGGCCCAGGGTCAGCAGGGTGAACCTGAGCTGGGACATGGAGTCATCGACCAGCTGGCTCAGGGTGAACTGTCGATACATCGGCGCCTCTGGCGCGACGGCCTTGACCAGCTGGCGGATCTCGCCGCTGATGGTGTCCGGCCGATTGCTTTTCACCACCCAGGCCGGCGACGAGAGCGAGGGGCTCATCGCGGGATCAGGGCCGACCAGCGGCAGGTAGATCAGCGGCTGCGGCGTGCCGTCCATGGAGAACTGCTGCACGTCGTCGACCACCCCGACCACGGTCTCCCACAGCTCCGAATCCTCGCGCTGCAGGCGCCTGCCCAGCGGGTCCTCGCCGGGCCACAGCTGTTCGGCGGCGCGTCGGCTGACCAGGATATTGCCGCGCCCCTGATGGTCGTCGGCCGCGAACACGCGCCCTGCCACCAGCTCGATCCCCATGGTGCGAAAGTAGTCGCCGGCGGTGTAGGTCAGGTTGATCAGCGCGCCGGACGCCGCCGGCTGGGCCATCGACTCGGTCCGCGCGCGCAGCTGTCGCGGTCCCTCGTTGAGCGGCACATTCTCGATCAGTCCCACACCCTCGACGCCGGGCAGAGCGGCGAGCCGTTCAAGGAATTCAAGGTGAAAGCGGGCCCAGCTCGGCGCGTCGCTGAGCGAGGCCTGCTCGGGGGCGAACTGGAAGGTGAAAATGCCCTCGGGCTGGTAGCCCGGGTCGACCGCGTGCAGGGCCTGCACGCTGCGTAGCAGCAGGCCGGCGCCGATCAGCAGGGTGAGTGCGAGGGCCGTCTGCAGGGCGACCAGCCCCTGTCGCATCCAATGCTGCCGGGCGGTCATGCCGCGCCCGCCCTCGCGCAGCCGCTCCAGCCTTGGTGCAGCGCCGCGCAGCGATGGCAGCACGCCACAGAGCAGGCTGGAAAGCAGAGCAACCACCAGAGTGAAACCCAGTGTGGTGAGGTCCATGCCGATGTCCGCTAGGCGCGGAATGCCGACAGGTGCCCAGCGCAGGATCAGCGGCTGCAGGGCCAGGGCGATCAGCGCGGCCAGCCCGCCGGCCAGCAGGCCGATGGCAGCCGACTCGAGCAGGCGAAGCCGCAGCAGCGCGAAGCGGCCGGCACCCAGGGCATGGCGCACGGCCAGCTCGCGCTGGCGCGTTTCGGCGCGGACCATGAACAGGTTGGTGAGATTGGTGCAGGCAATCAGCAGCACCAGGCCAGCGGCACCGAACAGCAGCCATAGCGGTCGCGACAGGCTGCCCAGCATCTGTTCGCGCAGCGGGCGGACCACGACCTGCATGCGCTCGATGATCTCGGCATAGGCGGCCGAGCCACCAAAGCGGGCCGGCAAGGCCTTGGACAGCGCGCCCAGTTCGGCCGCCAGTGCCGCAGGGTCGGTTCCGGGCTTGATCCGCGCCAGGGTGCCGCCGCCAAAGTTGCCGGGCGTGCCGACCTGGCCGGCATCCACCTGCCGGGTGATCCAGAGCAGCACGTTGTCGTCGGGGAAGCCGAACGCCGCAGGCATCACCGCGATCACCTCGCGCGGCGCGCCGAACACCTGCACGCTGCTGCCGATCACCGCGGGATCGCGGCCAAACCAGTCGCTCCACAGCCGCTCGCTCAGCACCACCACCGGCTCGGCATCCTGCGCGCCGGGCAGGCGGCCAAGCAGAGGCGCGACGCCGAGCGCCGAAAACAGCGAGGCGCTCGGCGACGACATCGGGATGCGCTCGACCCGGTCGCCGACGCGCAAGGAGTTGGTGAAACCGTTGTAGCGGCCCACGCCCGCGAGCATTTGCGAATGCTCGGCGAAGTGGACCTCGAACTCCCGGGCCAGCGGAAACTCCTCGCCCAGCGCGGTGCCCGGCGCGGAGCCGGCGAGATAGACCAGCTGGTCCGGTTCGGCATAGGGCAGCGGCCGCAGCAGCACGCTATGGACCACGCTGAACATACTGGCCAGGACGCCGATGGCAAGGCCGAGCATCAGCACCGAGGTGAACAGGAACCCGCTGCTGCGCGACAGCGAGCGCAGGGTGAAGCGGGCATCATCCAACAGTGTGGTCAGGCTCATCGAGCAGGCTCATGCGGCGCAGTTCCCAGCTCCAAGCAGAAACCGGGCCAGCCGCCGTGACCTGCGCTCCGGGCGGCAAACGGCCAGCATTCGTAGCGCAGGCTGCCCGAAATCGGACGTCGCCGTCCGGAAGCGGGCATCCCGTACATTCCGGGTTCTTGTCGTCACCCACTGCGGCAATCGAAGCGCCGGTTGCGACTGCGGTCATTGCTGCCCGCCTGCTGCGCCGTCCCGGCAGCGCGTTGCTGCACGCGCGATGCGGGTGCGCTGTCCCGGCAGGACACAAGGCGGCGCTGCGGCAGCGCGCCGGGAACGACCAGCAAGGTCGAACCGGCGGCGCGGGCCGCGCGGGTCAGGCTATCCCACTCAGGCCGGTTTGAGGTTGGCGAAGCTCAGCACCAGCCACTTGGCACCGGCCTCATCGAAGTTGACTTGGACCCTTGCGTGACCGCCGCTGCCCTCGGCATCGGTGATCGTGCCAAGGCCGAAGTTCATGTGCCGCACGCGGTCACCGAGCTTCCAACCGCTGCTTTGCTGCACCGCCTCCTCGCGCAGCCGGGCGCCACCGCCGTACTCGCTGGCCAGCGGCCGGGAGACACCGACCCGCGGACGCAGCTCGTGGATCAGCTCGGGCGGGATCTCCTTGAGGAAGCGCGAACGCTGACCGTAGTGCTCGGTGCCATGCAGGCGTCGCGCCTCGGCATAGCACAACACTAGCTGTTGCCGCGCGCGGGTGATCCCGACATAGGCCAGGCGGCGCTCCTCATCGACCCGTCCGGACTCCTCCACCGAGCGCCGGCTGGGGAACACGCCTTCCTCCATTCCGGCCAGGAACACCACCGGAAACTCCAGCCCCTTGGCAGCGTGCAGGGTCATCAGCTGAACCCCGTTCTCGCCCTGCTCGGCCTGGCCCTCGCCCGCCTCCAGCGCGGCATAGCTGAGGAAGGCGACCAGCTCGGGCATCTCGGCGGCGTCCTCTCCGGGAGAAAAGCGGCTGGCCACGCTGACCAGCTCGTCGAGGTTCTCGACCTTGGAGTCGAGCGCGCCGGTTGACTCGTTCTGGTAGTGCGCACGCAGGGTGCTGCGGGCAATCACGTGGTCGATGCGCTCGGCCAGCGGCAGCTCACGGGTATCGCGATCCAGCTGCTCGACCAGCTCGATGAAGCCGCGCAGGGCGTTGCGGGCACGCGCCTGCAGGGTGGTCTCGGTCTGCGCCTGCAGGGCGCACTCCCATAACGGGGCGTTGCGCTGGCGGGCCATCTGCCGCAGCACTTCCACGGTGCGAGCACCGATCCCGCGCGGCGGCGTGTTCACCGCGCGCTCGAAGGCGGCGTCGTCTGCGCGGCTGGAGAGCAGGCGCAGGTAGGCCATGGCGTCCTTGATCTCGGCGCGCTCGAAGAAGCGCAGTCCGCCGTAGATCCGGTACGGAAGCTGCTCACCGAGCAGGGCCTCCTCGAAGGCGCGTGACTGCGCATTGCTGCGATAGAGGATTGCGCAGTCGATAGCGCTGCCGCCCTTGTTGATCCAGTCGCGGATCGACTCGACCACGAAGCGCGCCTCGTCGACCTCGTTGTAGGCCGCGTAAAGCTGGATCGGCTCGCCGTCGGCGCCGTCGGTCCACAGCTTCTTGCCGAGCCGGTCGGGGTTGTTGTCGATCACCGCGTTGGCGGCGTTGAGGATGGTCCCGGTGCTGCGGTAGTTCTGCTCCAGACGATGGGTCGCCGCGCCGGGGAAGTCGCGCAGGAACTGCTGGACGTTCTCCACCTTGGCACCGCGCCAGCCGTAGATCGCCTGGTCGTCATCGCCAACCACGAACGCCTTGCCGGTGTCGCCGGCTAGCAGGCGGATGAAGGCGTACTGGATGCTGTTGGTGTCCTGGAACTCATCCACCAGCAGATGGCGGAAGCGCTCCCGGTAGTGCTCCAGCAGGGCCGGGCTATGCAGCCACAGCTCATGGGCGCGCAGCAGCAGCTCGGCGAAATCGACCAGGCCAGCGCGCTCGCAGGCGGTCTGGTACTCCTCATAGATGCGCACGAAGGTCTGGCCGATCGGATCCTGCGGCTGCAGGTGCTTGGGCCGCCGCCCTTCGTCCTTGTGGCTATTGATGAACCACGCGGCCTGCCGCGGCGGGAAGCGGGTGTCGTCCAGCTCCATCGCCGCGATCACCCGCTTGATCAGACGGATCTGGTCGTCGCTGTCGAGGATCTGGAAGCCCTCCGGCAGCCGCGCATCCATCCAGTGCAGGCGCAGCAGCCGATGGGCAAGGCCGTGGAAGGTCCCCACCCACATTCCGCGCGGCAGCTCACCGGTCAGCTGGGCCAGCCTATGCCGCAGCTCCCCGGCCGCCTTGTTGGTGAAGGTCACCGCGAGGATGGCGTGGCGCGGCACGTTCTCCACCTGCAGCAGCCAGCCGATCCGGTGGATCAGCACCCGGGTCTTGCCGGAGCCGGCACCAGCCAGAATCAGGGCATGGCCCGGCGCTGCGGTAACCGCCTCACGCTGGGCCGCATTGAGGCCGTCGAGCAGATAGGACACATCCATGGCGGCGGATTCTACCGTCGTGGGAGTGGAAGGCGGTTTCTGGCGCAGAGCTGCCGTTCGCAGAACAGGCCGGCGAGCTGTTGTGGGAGCGGATCGTATCCGCGACCGCAGCGCTACAGGCTTGCCACTGACTGCGGCCGGATCGAGGCTCCGCGGTCGCGGATTCGATCCGCTCCCACAGGAAGCCGGCGCTATTGACGAACCTCGGCGAACTGCACAATTGCGCCCGACGCGAAGCGCGGCGCGACTTGCGCTGGGCGGGCCGGCAAGCTCAGTCGAGGTTGCGGCCGTGGAACAGCTCTTCGATCTCGCGCTTCATCGCCGACTCGATGCGCAGTCGTTCCTTGAAGCTGAGGTTCTTGGCCTTTTCCTCGAACAGGTAGTTGTCCAGGTCGAACTCCTTCACATGCATCTTGGTGTGGAAGATGTTTTCCTGGTAGACATTGACGTCGAACATCTCGTAGCGGTTCTTGATGTTCTTGGCCAGGTAGTCCTGGATCGAGTTGATGCGGTGGTCGATGTAGTGCTTGCGGCCGCGCACGTCGCGGGTGAAGCCGCGCACGCGGTAGTCCATGATCACGATGTCGGAGTCGAAGCTCTCGATCAGGTAGTTCAGCGCCTTCAAGGGCGAGATGACGCCGCAGGTGGCCACGTCGATGTCGGCGCGGAAGGTCGCGATCCCGTTGTGCGGATGCGTTTCCGGATAGGTGTGGACGGTGATGTGGCTCTTGTCCAGGTGGGCGACCACCGAGGCCTCGTCGGCGTGCTCGCGCACCGCACCGGAGAGCACTTCCTTGCCCGCCGCCTTCTTGTCGATCACCGGCTCTTCGGAGATCAGGATGGTCACCGAGGCGCCCTGCGGATCGTAGTCCTGGCGCGCGACGTTGAGCACGTTGGCACCGATGATGTCGGCGACCTCGGTGAGGATCTGGGTCAGGCGATCGGCGTTGTACACCTCATCGATGTACTCGATGTAGCGTGCCTGATGTTCTTCCGTCACCGCGTAGCACATGTCGTAGATGTTGAACGACAGCGCTTTGGTGAGATTGTTGAAGCCTTGAAGCTTCAGACGCGGGAGCGGCTTGACCACGGCGTGCATTCCCTTTCGGCACCAACAAGGAGGACTGAACCGCTAAGTATCGGCGAAAACGATGACGACTACCACCGCGGGGTTCTCCCGCGTTGAAACTGTGCACCGGCGCACAGTACGCTTGTCGGATTACCCTGTCTCAGCGCCAGGAGCGCGGTCCATGTCGATGCTGGTTTCAACCTTGCGCCGCCCGCATACGCCGCCGTCCTTGTCGCCCGATCGGTCGACCATCGACCGCTTCCTGGCGCATTGCCACCGCCGCCGCTATCCGAGCCGGTCGGACGTTTTCCGGCCGGGCGATCCGGCGGGGACCATGTACTACATCATCAGCGGTTCGCTCTCCGCCGTGGTCGAGGAGGAGGACGGGCGCGAACTGGTACTCGGCTACTTCAACGCCGGGGACTTCGTCGGCGAGACCGGGATCTTCGTCAGCACGCCATCGCGGGAGATCGTGATGCGCACGCGTACTGCCACCGAGCTCGCCGAGATCGGCATCGAACGGCTGCACGCACTGTTCTCCGGGCCGCTGCAGGACGATTGCCCGAAGCTGCTGTTCGCGATCGGCCAGCAGCTGACCAAGCGCCTGCTGCACACCTCGCGCAAGGCCAGCCGCCTGGCTTTCATGGACGTCACCAGCCGGATCACCAATACGCTGAACGACCTGTGCCAGGAACCGGACGCGATGAGCCACCCCAAGGGCACCCAGATCCGGGTCAGCCGCCAGGAGCTGGCGCGGATCGTCGGCTGCTCGCGGGAGATGGCTGGTCGGGTGCTCAAGCAGTTGGAGGAAAGCGGCGCGCTGGAAGCCCACGGCAAGACCATCGTGGTCTATCACCCGCGCGGCTGATCCTGGTCCGCCGGGAAGACGGCCGCAGCAAGCTCTACCTTGCAGCGGGTGCTGCCTAGTGTCCTGTCCCGGATAGATCGATAGCAGCTCGCCGGCATGGTCGCGCTGGACTTGCGCCTCACTTCGCCAATAGCTACGGCTATTGGCCTCGCTCCGGCACGGCGTCCATCGCGACCATGCCGGCGCGATCCCTCTACCGCTTCATCCGTTACAGTCCACTAGTAATCCCGGGGGCGCAGAGGCTTTAGGGGCTTCACGGGCAGAAATTCAGGTGGCGCGCCTGGCGTGACGCGCAACCGAAAGCCGGGGACCAGGACCGGCTCGGCGCTTCCTTGCAGTTCGAGCTGGCGCTCTCCGCGCTGCACGCTGAGCCGCAGTTGCCCCTTCAGACGCGCGGCCGAGCGCGCGAAGTCGAGGCCTGGATCTTCGCTGCGACTGAGATCGACATCGTTGATGGCGAGGATTCGATCACCGACTTTCAGCCCCATGCGTTCAGCGCTGCCTCCCGGGGTGATCGCCACGACCGGTGACGAACCGCTGTCCGGGTCGACTTCGACCACCGCGCCGAGCTCGTAACGGACCCGCGGCTCGCGGTCGATGGTCAACACCCGCCCCGCGTAGCCATCCAGCACGCCGGACTCGGCCATCCGCAGCAGGGCCGCCTCGACCTCGTCGCCGACCCGCTGCTCGACCTCGTCGGTCGACTCCGCGGCCAGCGCCGGGCAGACGCCGATCAGCCCGGCAAGCAGGCAAGTCCACAAGCGCCTCACAGCCGGACCTGACGACGCAGTGGCGGACCGCTGGGCGCTTCCAGCTCGGCCACCGCCTGATCGCGGGCCTGCCACAGCCGCGCCAGCTCGTCCTTGTCGGCGCCTGCCAGATAGGCGGCCTGGAGCTGGCGATCAAGGCTGCGCACGTCGATCAGCGCGGCAGAGGGAGGCGATGCGGAATCTGCCGGCGGCGCGGGCGAAATGCCGATCTGCCAGACCAGCAGGGAGAGCAACAGCGAAGCGGCAGCGGCTACCGGCAGCCAGCGGCGCAGGCGACGACGGGCCAGGTGGCGGTCGATGATCTGCTCGCCGAGCCCGGGCGGCGGCAGCTGCTGTGGCAGGCCACGCAGATAGCGGTCGACGCTCTCCTCGCCTGGGTCGCGGCTCATGCCTGGCCGCCTTCGAGCCAGCTTGCCAGCTTGGCCCGCGCTCGCGAAAGAACGGTCTTCGACCACACCTCGCTGCGACCGAGCAGGCCGGCTATTTCGGCGTGCGAGTAGCCCTCGTACTCGTAGAGCACCAGGACCATGCGCGCCGCCGGCGCCAGCCGGGCCAGCAGGCCCAGCGCATCGATCTGTTCGGCGGCGCGGCCGGCCTCGCCGACCTGGCGTTCGATGCAGGTCTCGTCAAGCACCCAGCGCCAGTCGCCGCGCGCGCGGTCAACCGCCAGATTGCCGAGGATGCGTTTCAGCCAGGCGCCGAAGGGGGCGTCGCCGCGAAATCGATCAAGCCGCTCGAAAGCGCGCAGGAAGGCGTCCTGGACCAGGTCCTGGGCGCGATCAGGGTCGCCGCTGATGCGCAGCGCCAGCGAATAGGCCTGGCCGGCGTGGCGCCGATACAGGGCGCCGAGCGCGCCGCGGTCGCCGCCGCGCGCCGCGGCGATCAGCTGCGCTTCGGAGTCCTCCGGCACGCTGCGACCCAGACGCCACATCGCGTGGAGCATGCGTATCGGCCACTCGGGCTGCGGGATCAGGGCGCTCGACATGCCGGCATCTTACCCGGGCGACTGCGCGTCGGCGGTTTCCTGCTCCGGCCTCATCGGACCCACCTCGACATTGCCTGTGGGCGGCTCGCGGTGCAGGCCATCGAACCAGTCGAAGTACTGCTCGGCCTGCCAGAAATGCTTGCGGTAGTAGACGTCTCCCGGCACCGAGACCAGCAAGCCGTCGATCGGCAACCGCACTTCGAGGAAGGCTGGCGCGGCGAGCCGCGAGCCGGTGGTCTGCCGGCGCCCGTAGCTCAGCACCCGCGCGATGCGCGGCTTGGCCACGGCATCGCCGAACTCCTCGTACAGCTCACGGCCGATACGCAGCGCCTGCTGGCGCTGGTCAAGGTCCATGGCAGCCCAGTACCGCTCGCGCTTGGCCAGATACAGGGGATAGGCGCGCTCGGCCGCCAGATCCATGAAGGCGTAGGCACGCGGCAGGTCACGAGGGACGCCGCGACCCTGGAAATGCGCCTCGGCGAGCACCGCCTGCGAGGCCTTGTCGGCATACCGCGACGCCGTGCGGAATGCGTCTAGCGAGCGTTCGATATCGCCCTGATCCTGATACCAGAATCCGAGCTTGCGGTATTTGATATCCGGGTGGTGACGCAGGAACCCCTCCTGCTCCCAGACCATGCGCTCAAGCCGGGTTGTGTTGCTCTTGGAGGCGACATTGCGCTGGTGCTCGGCGATCGAGGCGCAGCCAAGGCTGCCAACAATGAGGGACAGCAGCGCCAGGGCGCGCAGAGGGACGCGCAGCCGCGTCAGCTTTCCCGAGTGTTCCTGGTGCATGGATTCCCCCAGCGTGCGCCGAAAGGGTCGGCGCTTGTCATTCAAGACGGCCGGAAGGGGACAAAGGTGGCAGGCGGTCGACTCGCCGCGCGCGGCGCATGTCCACGACAGGGCTGCTAGGCGCGCGGCGCGAGGATCTCGTCGATCTGCAGCGCGCGGCTGAGCTTGCGCTGCTGGGTCGCGTTGGGCGCAACCAGGATCACCCGGCGGGCTGCGCGGAGCATCGCCAGGTCGCTGCTGCTGTCGCTGAAGGCAGCGGCAAACGGCGGCCGGCAGCCGCGCTCGGCCAGGCTGCGCAGCTTGCGCTGGCCAACATTGTGGCGACGGCCGACATAGCCGCCGAGGCGGCGCTGCATGGTGCTGCCGACGATCTCCACCCGGGCCAGATCCGGCGCCAGGGCCATCCACAGCATCTCGGCCATGCCCTGCTCGGCGCCAGTGACGATGCGCACCGCGTCGCCGCGCTGCAGATGCTCGCGCATGCGCTGCACGGCAGGGGCGATCAGCCAGCGTTCCGGCTCGGCGCCGAGCCGGGCGACATAGGCAGCGCGCTCGGCGGCCAGCGAGGCATCGTCGCGGCCGATGGTCAGCAGCCAGCTGAACGCCGAGGCCGGCAGCCAGGCGCTGCGCCAATGGCCAAGCAGGGGCAACAAGGGCAGCAACAGCACGGCGGCCGCGCGGCGTAGCGGGCGCCGCGACAGCTGCCAGCGCAGAAAGCCGGCGATGCAGTCACCGCGGACCAGGGTGCCATCGAAATCGAACAGCACCGCACCCTCGCTGGACTGCCGCTCAGGCAAACAGGCGGGCCAGCTCGGTACCCGGATCCGGCGCGCGCATGAAGGCCTCGCCGACCAGGAAGGCGTGCACGCCGTTGTCGCGCATGCGGCGCACGTCCTCCGGCGAATGTATGCCGCTCTCGGTGACCAGCAGGCGGTCGGCCGGCACCTGTTCGCGCAAACGCAGGGTGTTGTCCAGCGAGACCTCGAAAGTGCGCAGGCTGCGATTGTTGATCCCGAGCAGGGGCGCCGGCACGCGCAACGCGCGCTGCAACTCCGCCTCATCATGCACTTCCACCAGCACGTCCATGCCGAGCTCGGCGGCAAGCCCGGCATACTCTTCGATCTGCGCATCAGCGAGCGCGGCGACGATCAGCAGCACGCAGTCAGCGCCCAGCTTGCGCGACTCGTAGACCTGCCAGGCATCGACCAGGAAGTCCTTGCGCAGGGCCGGCAGGGCGCAGGCAGCGCGTGCTTCCTGCAGGTAGGCGTCGCTACCTTGGAAGAAGTCGACATCGGTCAGCACCGACAGGCAGGCAGCACCGCCCCGCTCATAGCTGCGGGCGATCTCATCGGGATGGAAGTCGGCGCGGATCACGCCCTTGCTCGGGCTGGCCTTCTTGATCTCGGCGATCACCCCTGCGCCGCCACCCTCGACGCGCTGGCGCAGCGCGCGGGCGAAGCCGCGGCAGGCCGGGGCATCGGCGGCGCGGGCGCGCAGCTCGGCCTGGGAGATCACGCTGCGTCGCGCGGCGACCTCCTCGTGCTTGCGGGCGATGATGGTGTTGAGGATGTCGCTCATTTCGCTTCCTTGCGTTGCCAGCCGTAGGCGCGCTCGACCCGTGCCACTCTGAGTTCGTACTGCGTGTACCAGGCCTCGCGCCCCTGCTGCCGCGCGGCGCGATGCTCGAGCTCGTGCTTCCAGGCCAGGATGGCCTGTTCGGTTTCCCAATAGCTGACCGTGATCCCCAGCCCCTGCGGGTCGCGGGTCGCTTCCACGCCCAGATATCCAGGCTGACCGGCGGCCAGCTCGGCCATGCGCTCGGCGGTGGCTTCATAGCCTTCCTCCACCGCGCTGCGCTGGCTGGTGAAGATCACCGCGTAGTAGGGCGGCGCCGGGGTGTCGGCGAATCGGTCCACGGCCAAGTACTCAGGCGAAACGACAGGTGTAGTCGATGAACTGCTGCAGCTTGTCGCGGGCAAGCCCCCTCGCGATGACGTCGCGGGCGCGTGCGATGCCCTCGGCGATCGACTCGGCGACGCCGGCGGCATACAGGGCGGCGCCGCTGTTCAGCGCAACGATCTCGCGCGGCAGGCCGTCGGCGTCGTCGAGCGCCTCGCGCAGCATGGCCTCGCTCTCCCCGGCGTCGGCAACCTGCAGATTGCGCGAAGCGGCCATGGCGATGCCGAAGTCCTCGGGGTGCACCTCGTACTCGCGGATCCTGCCGTCACGCAGCTCGCCGACCAGGGTGCCGGCGCCGAGCGAGATCTCGTCCATGCCGTCGCGGCCCCAGACCACCAGGGCGCGCTGCGCGCCAAGCCTTTGCAGGGCGCGCACCTGGATGCCGACCAGGTCAGGGTGGAACACGCCCATCAGGATGTTCGGCGCATTCGCCGGATTGGTCAGCGGACCGAGGATGTTGAAGATCGTGCGCACGCCCATCTCGCGGCGTACCGGGGCGACATTCTTCATCGCCGGGTGGTGGACCGGGGCGAACATGAAGCCGAGCCCGACCTCGTTGATGCATTGGGCGACCTGCTCTGGCTGCAGATCGATCTTGGCGCCGAGCTGCTCGAGCACGTCGGCGCTGCCGGACTTCGAGCTGACGCTGCGGTTGCCGTGCTTGGCGACCTTGGCCCCGGCCGCGGCGACCACGAACATCGAGGCGGTGGAGATATTGAAAGTGTGCGAGCCATCGCCACCGGTGCCAACGATATCGACGAAATGCGGCCCGCCGTCGACCTCGACCTTGGAGGAGAACTCACGCATCACCGAGGCCGCGCCAGCGATCTCGCCGATGGTCTCCTTCTTGACCCGCAGCCCGGTCAGGATCGCCGCGCTCATCACCGCGCTCACCTCGCCACGCATGATCTGGCGCATCAGCTCGACCATCTCGTCGTGGAAGATCTCGCGATGCTCGATGGTGCGCTGCAGGGCTTCCTGGGGCGTGATGGGCATGATTGTCCTGGTTCGGTTCTGTCGATTCGAAATGGTCGTCCGGCTGACCGCGCGAGCCGGGGCCGACGATCCGCTAGGCCGCCATCCGCTGCGGCTGCAGGAAGTTCTTCAGCAGGGCGTGACCGTGCTGGGTGAGGATCGATTCGGGATGGAACTGCACGCCCTCGACCGGCAGGCTGCGGTGACGCAGTCCCATGATCTCCTCGACGCTGCCGTCGGGGTTCTCGGTCCAGGCGGTCACTTCCAGGCAATCCGGCAGGCTGTCCTGCTCGACCACCAGCGAATGATAACGGGTCGCCTCGAACGGGTCCGGCAGGCCGGCAAACACGCCCTGCCCGCGGTGGCGGATCATCGAGGTCTTTCCATGCATGATCCGCTTGGCCCGGATCACCTTGCCGCCGAAGGCCTGGCCGATCGCCTGATGGCCCAGGCAGACGCCGAACAGCGGGATGCGCCCTGACAGCTCGCTGAGCAGCTGCAGCGACACGCCGGCCTCGTTGGGCGTGCATGGCCCCGGCGAGATGACGATCCGCTCCGGCCGC
This sequence comes from uncultured Lysobacter sp., assembly GCA_964350895.1. GTDB lineage: Bacteria > Pseudomonadota > Gammaproteobacteria > Xanthomonadales > Xanthomonadaceae > Pseudomarimonas. The sequence goes on along the minus strand of CAYGMG010000092.1, from coordinate 3,432 downwards.
AGTGCGGCGATCGCCGCGACATCGAGCTCGTCGTTGCGAATGACCTTGACCTCTTCACCGAGCTCTTGCAGGTACTGCACGAGATTCCAGGTGAAGCTGTCGTAGTTGTCGATCATCAACAGCATGGTGGGCCGGGGCATGGTGCGGCGCATCACGATACCTGCAAGCGGCTGGCCGCGGAAGGCGTGGCCTGCCTGCCGCGGCCAGGGCGGCTCAGCGCGGTGTGTCGCTGCGCGCGAAGCCGAGTTCGGACAGGGCGCGGCGCAGGGCGGCTTCGGTATTGCCGGTGAGCTTGGCAGCGCGCACCGCCTCGTTGCGCCGGCTGCTGGTCTGGCCAAGGCAGCGCACGTACTCCTTGGCTTCCTCGGACTGGGTCCAGCCGGTTTCCTCGGGCTTGCGGCAGGTCGATTCCAGAGTCTGCCGCACGTACTCGTTGTGTGCGTGGCCGTCGAGCAGATCCCGGGTGAGACCGGGATGCAGCTGCTTGACCACCCATTGGTGATTGGCGACGCCGCAGGCCGAGTCGGCCACGCCGCTCTGCATCTCTGCTGCGCGAGCGCTCTGCGCGCCACCGCGGGAGGTGAAGGTATCCAGTCGCGACTGGTGGTTGCGCCAGCTGTTGCTCAGGTTGCCCAGCGCATCCAGCAGGCGCCGGGTCGGGTCGGCGTCGAGGGCCTCGTGGCGTCCGTTGCACAGACAGCCTTGCTCCTGGCACTGCCAGTCGGCGGGCAGCATTGATGGCGTACGCATCCAGCTGAAGTGGATCTTGAGTTCGCCGCTGCCGACCGCTGCGCCGCCGTCGATGCCCGGCATCTCGCGCTGCTCGGCTGCCTCGTCCGCGGCGCAGGGCTGGTCGGAATAGCGCGTGCTGCCGTCGGCTTCGGTGCATTTATGCAGGCCGGCAGCGGCGATCGCCGGCCAGAAGAGACAGAGCAGGAGCAGACAGACAAGGCGCACGCGGGTTTTCCTCGAATCTCAAACGGTCAGGATCGCCGATCACCGGCGGCCGGTTCAAGGTTTGCAGCGGCTACCACTCGCTACGGCCGGGCAGCAGGCCGCGCAACTCGGCGTCGCTGAGGTTGCGCCACTGCCCGAGCTTGAGCGTGCCCAGCTTGATGTTGTCGATGCGCACCCGGCGCAGCTGCTTTACCCGGTAGCCGAGGGCCTGGGCCATCAGGCGAATCTGCCGGTTAAGTCCCTGGGTGAGCACGATGCGGAAGCCGAACTTGGCCAGCCTCGCAGTGCGGCATGGCAGGGTCATCTGGCCGTGCACGCGCACGCCGCGGGCCATGCCCTGGAGGAACTCCGGAGTGACCGGGTTGTTGACTCCGACCAGGTATTCCTTCTCGTGCTTGTTCTCGGCGCGCAGGATCTCGTTGACGATGTCGCCATTGCTGGTCAGCAGGATCAGGCCCTCGCTGTCCTTGTCCAGCCGGCCGATCGGAAAGATCCGCTGCTGATGGCCGACGAAGTCGACGATGTTGCCGCCAATCGAGGTGTCGGTAGTGCAGGTGATGCCGACCGGCTTGTTCAGCGCGATGTAGACATGCTTGCGGCCGGACTTGGCCTCGCGGCGCGGCAGCGGGCGGCCGTCGAGCAGCACCTCGTCGTCCTCGCCGACTTCGCTGCCGATGCCGCCGCGATGGCCGTTGACGGTGACCCGGCCGGCGCTGATCAGCCGATCCGCTTCGCGGCGCGAGCAGTAGCCGGTCTCGGCGATGTGTTTGTTCAGGCGCATGGGCGGCCGGGTCCAGGGGTGTTCATGGCCGGACATGATCGCAGCCGCGCGGGGATGCGGGTAGCAGCGACGAGGAAGCAGGCGCTGACTAGGTCGGACAGAACTGCGCGTGCAGGGTGTCGAGCACGGCCACCGCGGGCCCGTCCTCCAGCCGGTAGTAGATGGTCTGGGCCTCGCGCCGGGTGCTGACCAGGCCCTGCTCGCGGAGCACGGCAAGGTGCTGGGACAGCGCCGACTGAGAGAGTGCGACTGCCGCATTGATCTCTCCGACCGAGCGCTCGCCCTCGACCAGCAAGCAGAGAATACGCAGGCGCTGCGGATTGCCGAGGGTCTTGAGCAGCTCGGCCGCAGCCTCGGCCTGGGCGCCCATGGCCTCGGCATTGATGCTGCGCTTCGGCGCGGTTCGGGACTTGGCGGAGGCGGAAGGCATTGGAGCGGTCGGGGTCGGTCGGCAGGAGAGCAGGCTTGACTTTACATCAATACTCTCTACATTAGCACTAGCTAATTTATTGACCGTTCGGAGCCGCCTCATGAACATCGACCGCGCCGTCCTTGCCTTCGCCGGCTGCATGATCCTGCTTTCCTTGCTGCTGGCCTGGGCGTTCTCGCCCTGGTGGCTGGCGCTGAGCGCCTTCGTCGGGCTCAACTTGCTGCAGTCGGCCTTTACCGGCTTCTGCCCGGCGGCGATATTCCTGCGCCGCGCCGGTCTGCGCGGCGGCGCGGCCTTCCCGTGAGCCCGATCCGCCTTGCCAGCCTCGGCCTTGCCCTGCTCGCCCTCGCCGCCTGCAGCGGCGAACCCGCCGCCCCTGAGAGCGGCGCGCTGCCGGCCCTGCCCACGACTGCGGTCAAGCGCATGCCTGTGGAGGCTTCGCTGCGCTGGACCGGAATCGCCCGCGCCGCCAGCAGCGCCACGCTGAGCGCGCAAACGGCAGGTGAAGTCGAGCGGATCGAGGTCGAGGTCGGCGATCAGGTCGAGGCCGGCGCCTTGCTGATCGCCCTGCGCGATGCCGGACCGCGTGCCGGCCGTGACCAGGCCGCCGCCGGGCTGAGTGCCGCGCGCGCCGAACAGGTCGAGGCTGGCAAGGAAATCGAACGCGTGCGCGCCCTGCGCGAGAGCGGTCTGGTCGCCCAGGCGGCGCTCGACCAGGCCACCGCGCGCTTCGATGCCGCCCGTGCGGCGCTGCGCGCGGCGCGCGCCGCGGTCACCGCCGCCGAGGAAACGCTGGGCTATGCGCGGATCGATTCGCCGTATGCCGGGGTAGTCACCGCACGGCACGTCGAATCAGGGGAAGCCGTGCAGCCCGGCCAGGCCCTGCTTTCGCTGGCCGCGCCGGGCCTGTGGTGGGTCGATGTATCGCTGCCGAGCAGCGCTGCGATCGCCCTTTCCGACGACGCCTCGGCCAGCATTGAGGTCGCCGGCGAGCAACTTGCCGCCAGCGAGCTGCGGGTATTCCCTGCGACCCAGGCCGACAGTCAGACCGCGACCGTGCGCGTCGTGCTGCGGGACGATCAGGGCCGGGTCCGCGAAGGCCAGGCCCTGGCGGCCAGCTTCTCCGCCCCGATCCGGCAGGCCCTGGTGGTTCCGGCAGCCAGCGTTGTACGGCGCTCGGAGGTGACCGCGGTCTACGTCCCCGCCGCCGACGGACGACCGCTGCTGCGCGCGGTGCGCCTGGGCGCGATCCAGGGCGACCAGG
>CAYGMG010000091.1:0-16611 GCA_964350895.1 uncultured Lysobacter sp. | reverse complement strand
CGGCCTCGGCCGCGGCGACAGTCAGGATGAAGAACACGAAGACCTGGCCGCCGACATCACCGAGATAGCGCGAGAAGCCGATGAAATTGATGTTGACCGAGAGCAGCATCAGCTCGATGGCCATCAGCAGGATGATCACGTTGCGGCGATTGATCACGATGCCGAGCACGCTGATGCAGAACAACACGGCGCCAAGCGCCAGGTAGTGGCCCAGGCTGATCATTGCTCGCCCCCCTTCTTCTCGGCGTCCATCTTGACCATGCGCACGCGGTCCTCGCGGCGGACCAGAACCTGGCGCGCCGGGTCCTGATGCTTGGTGTTCGGCCGGCGGCGCAGGGTCAGCATGATCGCGGCGATGATCGCCACGGTCAGGATCACCGCGGCCAGCTCGAACGGATACAGGTAGTCGGTGAACAGGGCCATGCCCAGCCACTTGGTGTTGCCGCCGGCCGCCGCCGCGGGATCCACGCTGCCGAACATCTGCTCGGTGCGCTGGACGCCGATCAGGGCAAGCATCTCAAGCGCCATCACCACGGCGATGGCAATCGCGATAGGCAGGTGCCGGGCCACGCCTTCACGACCGCTTCCGGGCTTGATGTCCAGCATCATCACCACGAACAGAAACAGCACCATGACCGCGCCGACATAAACCAGCACCAGGGTGATGGCCAGGAACTCGGCCTCGGCCAGCAGCCAGATGCAGGCCACGCTGAAGAAGGTCAGTACCAGCAGCAGAGCCGCATGCACGGAGTTGCGCACAGTCACGACGCCAAGCCCGGCGAGCGCCGCGACTCCGGCAAATACGTAGAAGGCCAGCAGTGGGAAATCCATCACTCGTTGCTTCCATTGTTGGCAGCGGACGGCTCGGCCGAGCGCTGCTTGAGGGTTCAGCGGAAGGCCGCGTCCATGGCCTTGCGTTCGGCGATCTCGGATTCCAGTCGGTCACCGATAGCCAGCAGCTGCAGCTTGTCGACCACGTTCTCGCCACGCTTTTCGAAGTGGTACTCGTGGATATGCGTCTCGACGATCGAATCGACCGGGCAGCTCTCTTCGCAGAAGCCGCAATAGATGCACTTGAACAGATCGATGTCGTAGCGGGTGGTGCGCCGCGAGCCGTCTTCGCGCGGCTCGGAATCGATGGTGATGGCCAACGCCGGACAGACCGCTTCGCAGAGCTTGCAGGCGATGCAGCGCTCTTCGCCATTCGGGTAGCGGCGCAGCGCGTGCAGGCCGCGGAAGCGATGCGACTGCGGGATCTTCTCCATCGGATAGCGCATCGTGTACTTCGGCGCCCACAGGTAGCGCCAGGTCAGCACCATGCCCTGAAGCAGCTCCAGCAGGAGCAACGAACGAAAGTAGCCGGCAACCAGACTCATGACGGATCAGACCCCAATCTCAAACCAACGGTAATAGACCATCAGTGCAACCACCAGGATCCAGACGATGGTGATCGGAATGAACACCTTCCAGCCCAGGCGCATGATCTGGTCATAGCGATAGCGCGGGAAGGTCGCGCGGAACCACAGGAACAGGAAGGCGAACGCGAAGGCCTTGGCGAACAGCCACCAGATCCCGCTCTCCGACAAGAAGCCCAGACCCCAGCCCTGGAACGGGCTCAGCCAGCCGCCCAGGAACAAGAGGGCGGCGAGGAAGCTGATCAGGATCATGTTGGCGTATTCGGCGAGGAAGAACAGGGCGAAGGACGCCCCCGAATACTCGACGTGGAAGCCGGCGACGATCTCCGACTCGCCTTCGGCGACGTCGAACGGCGCGCGATTGGTTTCCGCGACCCCGGAGATGAAGTAGATGATGAACAGCGGGAACAGCGGCAGCCAGAACCATTCAAAGAAGCCGGCGTTGCCGGCCTGTGCGTTGACGATGGCGCTCAGATTCAGCGAACCCGCCGCGGCCAACACGCCGACCAGGGCAAAACCCATGGCGATCTCGTAGCTGACCACCTGGGCCGCCGAGCGCAGCGCGCCGAGGAAGGCGTACTTGGAGTTCGACGCCCAGCCAGCAAGGATCACCCCATACACGCCCATGCTGGTCATCGCCAGCAGGTAGAGCAGGCCGGCGTTGGCATCGGCCAGCACCAGGCCATCCTCGAACGGCACCACGGCCCAGGCGGCAAAGGCCGGAGCCAGGGTCAGCACCGGGGCAAGCCGGAACAGGAAGCGGCTCGAGTTGGTCGGGATCAGCACTTCCTTGAACAGCATCTTGAACACGTCGGCGAACGGCTGAAGGATGCCGCCACCAATGTGCATCGGACCGTGGCGGACATGCATCCAGCCGATGACCTTGCGCTCCCACAGGGTGAAGAACGCCACGGACAGGATCAGCGGCACGGTGACCGCAAGAATCTTCAGCAGGGTCCAGGCGAGGAGAAGAAGCGTATCCATGCGTTAAGCCTTGGCCAGGGTCAGCGTGTGGCCGGTACCGGCCAGCGCTGCGGTGGCGGGGTCGACGTTCTCGATCCACAGGGCGCCGCGTGCCACGGCGGCGTCGATGACCAGGGGCAGACTGGCGCGACCATTGCCATCCTCGATGCGCACGATGCCACCGGCGGCCAGCCCGCGGGCCAAGGCCTCCTCCGGGTGGATACGCGCTTGTGCAGGACGGTTGAGATCGTGCGCTGCCAGCGGAGCGGCGCGGCGAACGACGGCATCGCAGCGGTAGATACCGGTACTGGCGATGCGCGTAAGCCCCTCCCCGGGCGTGGCGCGCTCGGGCATGTCGCCGGCGACCAGCGACGGCGCGGCAACCGGGGCCAACGCGGAGGGCTCAAGGAAGTCGAAGCCGTTGACCTTCAGCGCCTCGCCCAGCGCTCTGAGCACCTTCCAGCCGTCGCGCGCCAGACCCGGCGCCTTGGCGCCAGCCTGGGTACGCTGCAGCATGCCCAGCGCGTTGCGGTAGCTGGCAGCCATCTCGGCCGGAGCAGCGATCGGCAGCAGAACCCGGGCTACGCTGCGCAGCGCCCCGCTGTCGAAGGCGGAAAACGCGACTACCGACCTGGCTGCAGCCAGCGAGCGCATCAGGGTGCCGGCCAGCGCGCCGTCCTGATCCGGCTCGATGCCATACAGCAGATACCCTGCCCGACCTTCGCGGGCCATCGCGGCGGCGTGCATGCCGGCCGGCAGCACGCCTTCCTCAGCCAAACCCAGCGCATTGGCGCCGGCCCAGAGCTGGTTCAGCGGTGCGCCAAGGCAATCGGCGATGTAGCGGCTGGCCTTGCGTAGCCAGCTGCCCTGGGCGTGATTCAGGCACAGCTCGCCAAGCACCAGCACTGGTCGCGAAGCCTTGCGCAGGGCCTCGACCAGCGGCGCCAGTGCGTCATCAGCCGAGGCACTGCCAAGGGCGGCAGCCAGCCCCGAGGGCGGGGCCTGATCGCGACCCTCGCCGAGGGCGTGGCCAAGTGCGAGCAGCGCGTCTACCAAACGATTCGGTTCACGGATGACCTTGTGCGCAAGCTCGACGTTAAGGTCTTCGTCGAGGGCGTCGACGTGGATCACCTTGGCGCCCTGCTTCCAGGCCTTGCGGATGCGATGGCCGAGGATCGGTGCCTCGCGGCGCGGGTTGCCGCCGATGACCAGGATGCAGTCGGACTGCTCGACCTCACCAAGACCGGCTTCGAATGCGGCTGCCACCGCGCCGTCACTGGCGTCGGCCAGCTGCAGGCGATGGTCGACATGGCCGCAGCCCAATCCCTTGGCCAGGGCGGCGATAAGCCGGCCCTCCTCGTTGGAGGTGGCCGGATGCACGAGCATTCCCAGCTCGTCTGCCGGGACCGACTGCAGCGCGTCCGCTGCCGCAATCAGAGCTTCGTCCCAGCTCGCCTCGCGCCAGCTGTCGCCGTCACGGATCATCGGGCTGGACAAGCGGTCTTCCGATTTCAGACCCCAGTGCGAATAGCGGTCGCGGTCGGCCAGCCAGCCTTCGTTGATGTCCTCGTTGCCGCGCGGCACGATCCGCATCACTTCGCCGCGGCGCAGATGCAGGAACAGGTTGGAACCAAGCGCGTCGTGGGTTCCGATGCTCTCGCGGGCACTCAGCTCCCAGGCGCGGGCGCGGAAGCGGAACGGCTTGTTGGTCAGCGCGCCGACCGGACATACGTCGATCAGGTTTCCGGACAGCTCGCTGTTCACCGACTTGCCGATATAGGTACCGATCGACAGATTCTCGCCGCGGCCCATGCCGCCCAGATCCATGGTTCCGGCGATCTCGGTGGAAAAGCGCACGCAGCGGGTGCAGTGGATGCAGCGGGTCATGTCGGTGGCGACCAGCGGGCCCAGATCCTCATCCGGCACCACGCGCTTGCGCTCGACGAAGCGGCTCACCGAGCGGCCATAGCCCATCGCCACGTCCTGCAGCTCGCACTCGCCGCCCTGATCGCAGATCGGGCAGTCCAGCGGGTGGTTGATCAGCAGGAACTCCATCACGTTGCGCTGCGAGTCGAGCGCACGCTTGGACTGGGTGAAGACCTTCATGCCTTCCATCACCGGCGTGGCGCAGGCAGGCATAGGCTTCGGTGCTTTCTCCACATCGACCAGGCACATCCGGCAGTTGGCGGCGATCGGCAGCTTCTCGTGGTAGCAGAAGCGCGGAATGCTGATGCCAGCCTTGTCGGCGGCCTGGATCAGCATCGAGCCCTTGGGCGCGGTCATCGCCACGCCGTCGATCTCGATGTTGACCTGATCCGGCGGGGTGCTGGGGTTGCTGGGCTGGGCGCTCACGCAGCCTCCTTCACGGTGCCGGCCGCCTGGTCACCGACCAGGAAGCGCTTGTTGGTGATGGCGTACTCGAACTCGTGCCAGTAATGGCGCAGGAAGCCCTGCACCGGCCAGGCCGCAGCCTCGCCGAAGGCACAGATGGTATGGCCTTCGATTTGCCCGGCAGCCGCCTTGAGCAGGCTGAGATCCTCAAGGGTCGCCTTGTGCTCGCAGATCCGCGACAGCACGCGGTACATCCAGCCGGTGCCCTCGCGACAGGGGGTGCACTGGCCGCAGCTTTCCTTGTAATAGAACTGCGAGATGCGACGGCAGGCGCGAACCATGCAGGTGCTGTCGTCCATCACGATCACCGCGCCTGAGCCAAGACCGGAGCCGGCCTTCTGCAGAGCGTCGTAGTCCATGGTCAGACCCATCATGGTCTCGCCCGGCAGCACCGGCATCGACGAGCCACCGGGGATCACCGCCTTGAGCTTGCGACCGCCGCGGATGCCGCCGGCCATTTCCAGCAGCTCGCTGAATGGTGTCCCGAGGCGCACCTCGAAATTGCCCGGACGGCTGACATGGCCGGAAACGCTGAACACCTTCGGCCCGCCGTTGTTCGGCTTGCCAAGGCCGAGGAACCACTCGGCGCCGTTGCGGATGATCGCCGGCACGGAAGCGAAGGTCTCGGTGTTGTTGATCGTGGTCGGCCGTCCGTAGAGGCCGAAATTGGCCGGGAACGGTGGCTTGTAGCGCGGCTGTCCCTTCTTGCCTTCGAGCGACTCCATCAAGGCGGTTTCCTCGCCGCAGATGTAGGCGCCGGCGCCGAGCGCGGTGTAGAGGTCGACGTCGACCCCGCTGCCCTGGATGTCCTTGCCCAGCCAGCCATTGGCGTAGGCTTCCTTGAGCGCCTCCTCGAAATGCTCGAAGGGCTCATGGTGGAACTCGCCGCGCAGGTAGTTGTAGCCGACGGTGGAACCCATCGCGTAGCAGGCGATGGCCATGCCCTCGATCACCGCATGCGGGTTGTAGCGAAGGATGTCGCGGTCCTTGCAGGTGCCTGGCTCCGACTCATCGGAGTTGCAAAGCACGTACTTCTGTCCCGGCGCATTGCGCGGCATGAAGCTCCACTTCAGGCCGGCCGGAAAGCCGGCGCCGCCGCGACCGCGCAGGCCCGAGGTCTTGATCATGTTGATCACCTCGTCCTGCGGAATCTTCTCGGTCAGGATCTTGCGCCAGGCCTGGTAGCCGCCAGACTTGAGATAGCTGTCGTAGCTCCACGGCGTATCGAAGTGAAGCGTGGTGTAGACGACGTTGTGTTCCTGCGGGACGGGACCGACTGCCATCGTGTTCCTCACTTCAATCCGTCGAGAATGCGGTCGACCTCATCGGTCGTCAGGTTCTCGTGGTAATGCCCATTGACCACCATCATCGGCGCACCGCAGCAGGCGGCAAGACACTCCTCCTCGCGCTTGAGATAGACCCGGCCGTCCGCGGTGCTCTCGCCCAGCTGCACGCCTAGCTTCTTCTCGCAGTGGCGGACGATGTCCTCGGCGCCGTTCAACCAGCAGGAGATGTTGGTGCACACGGCGACGTTGTTGCGGCCAACCGGGCGCGTCTCGAACATCGAGTAGAAAGTCGCAACCTCATAGGCCCACACCGGCGGCAGGTCCAGGTAGGCGGCCACCGCAGCGATCAGCTCGTCGGTGAGGTGCCCGTGGTTCTGCTCCTGGGCAACGAACAGCGCCTGGATCAGCGCAGAGCGTTTGCGCTCGGGGGGGAACTTGGCCACCCATTGGTCGATGTGCTCGCGGGTGTGCTCACTGAGCACTACCTGCGGGTCGATGTCCTTGACCGCCTCGAAATTTCCGCTCGCTTTCATGCGTGGAACCTGTGATTCGAATGCTTGCTGCCGCGATCCTCGCGGAGCGCGAAAAAACTCCCGGACCGGGCGCAGGCGCTCATCGGTCAATCTCGCCGAAGACGATGTCATAGGTGCCGATCATCGCCACCACGTCGGACAGCATGTGTCCGCGAACGATCGCATCCATCGACGACAGGTGGGCAAACCCGGGAGCGCGCAGCTTCAGGCGGAACGGCTTGTTGGCGCCGTCGGAGATGATGTAGGCGCCGAACTCGCCCTTGGGCGCTTCCACCGCGGCATAGGCCTCGCCGGCGGGCACGCTGTAGCCTTCGGTGAACAGCTTGAAGTGGTGGATCAGCGCTTCCATGTCGTCCTTCATCTCCTCACGGGACGGCGGAACGACCTTGTAGTTCTTCGGCATCACCGGGCCGGCGTTGGCGCGCAGCCAGTCCACGCACTGCTTCATAATCCGCACCGACTGGCGCATCTCCTCGACGCGCACCAGGTAGCGGTCGTAGCAGTCACCGTTGACGCCCACCGGAATATCGAAGTCGACTTCAGCGTACTTGGCATACGGCTGCTTCTTGCGCAGGTCCCAGGCGACCCCCGAGCCGCGCAGCATCGGCCCGGTCATGCCCCAGGCCTTGGCCATGTCGGGCGGCACGACGCCAATGCCGACCGTGCGTTGCTTCCAGATCCGGTTATCGGTGAGCAGGGTCTCGTACTCGTCGATACGACGCGGAAAATCGGCGCAGAAGGCGTCGAGGAAATCGAGCATCGACCCCTCGCGCCAGGCATTGATCCGCTGCAGCTCCTTGCCCTTGCGCCAAGGCGACTCGCGGTACTGCGGCATGCTGTCAGGCAGGTCGCGGTAGACGCCGCCGGGGCGGTAATAGGTCGCGTGCATGCGCGCGCCGGAGACCGCCTCGTAGCAGTCCATCAGCTCTTCGCGCTCGCGGAACGCATACAGGAACATGGCCATGGCGCCGAGATCCAGGCCATTGGTGCCCACCCACATGAGGTGGTTGAGGATGCGGGTGATCTCGTCGAACAGGGTGCGGATCCACTGCGCGCGCTCGGGCACTTCAAGGCCGAGCAGCGACTCGATGGCGCGCACGTATGCGTGCTCGTTGCACATCATCGAGACGTAGTCGAGGCGGTCCATGTAGCCGATCGACTGGTTGAACGGCTTGCTCTCGGCCAGCTTCTCGGTGGCCCGATGCAGCAAACCGACATGCGGGTCGGCGCGCTGCACGACCTCGCCGTCCATCTCCAGCACCAAGCGCAATACGCCATGCGCAGCCGGATGCTGGGGACCGAAGTTCAGGGTGTAGTTGCGGATTTCCTGCATGGCTCAGCTTCCCTGCTCGGCGCGCGACTGCTCGTAGCGCGAGTCTTCGCGGACCACCCGCGGCACCAATACCCGCGGTTCCACCGAGGTCACCGGCTCGTAGACGACCCTGCCCTTCTCGGCGTCGTAGCGGACCTCGACATTGCCGATCAGCGGGAAATCCTTGCGGAACGGATGTCCGACGAAACCGTAATCGGTCAACAGGCGACGCAAATCCGGGTGGCCGTCGAAGACGATGCCGAACAGGTCGAAGGCTTCGCGCTCGAACCAGTTCAGTCCCGGCCAGGTATCGGTCAGCGAGCCGATCACCGGAAGCGAGTCGTCCGGGCAGAAGGCGCGCACACGGACGCGCTGGTTCAGCTCCACCGAAAGCAGATGCAGGACAACCGCGAAGCGTCGCGGGTCGGAGGCCGGACGCGGGCGGTCGGCCCAGTCAAAACGGCCCGGACCGGAACCTTCCACGCCGCGGGAGAAGCCTTCCGAGGACACGTCATCGGTATCCCACTCGTCCTGGCCGTAGCCAAGGTAGTCCACGCCGCACAGGTCGATCGCGGTATCAAAGCGCAGGTCGGCCTCGTCACGCAGGGTGCGGGCGACGTCCAGCCACTGCTCCGGGGCGACTTCGATGGTGACCTCGCCGCGATCAACGCGCAGCGTCTGCAGCTTCTCGCCAAGACGGGCGCGGAGGCGTTCGGAGAGGGCCGTTTGTTGCTCAGGCATGGCGATAGCTATCCCGGATCGGCGGAAGTCAGCGGGCGATCGTGTTGGTGCGGCGGATCTTCTTCTGCAGCTGCAGGATGCCGTAGATCAGTGCCTCGGCAGTCGGCGGACAGCCGGGCACGTAGACATCGACCGGCACGACGCGATCACAGCCGCGAACCACGGCGTAGGAGTAGTGGTAGTAGCCGCCACCGTTGGCGCAGCTGCCCATCGAGATGACCCACTTCGGATCCGGCATCTGGTCGTAGACCTTGCGCAGCGCCGGAGCCATCTTGTTGACCAGGGTGCCGGCGACGATCATCACGTCGGACTGTCGCGGGCTGGGCCGGAAAATCACCCCGAAGCGGTCAAGATCCAGTCGTGCCGCACCGGCGTGCATCATCTCGACCGCACAGCAGGCAAGGCCGAAGGTCATCGGCCACATCGAACCCGTGCGCGCCCAGTTGACCAGGGTGTCGACCGACGTGGTGACGAAGCCCCGCTCGAGCAGCGGATTGTCGCCTTCCGGACGAAGGATGTCATCGACCCGCCCAACCGGCTCTGGATTATTGAAAAACTGCGCGATACCCATGCCCTACTCCCACTCCAGCGCGCCCTTCTTCCACTCGTAGGCAAATCCCACGACGAGGATTCCGAGGAAGATGGTCATCGCAACGATGGCGGTCATCCCGATATCCCGGAACACCAGCGCCCAGGGAAACAGGAACGCGATTTCGAGATCGAAGATGATGAAAAGAATGGCCACGAGGTAGTAGCGCACATCGAACTTCATGCGCGCGTCTTCGAAAGCCTCGAAGCCGCACTCGTAGGGGGACAGTTTCTCTGCATCAGGGCGCTTCGGACCGAGCACCCAGCCAACCGTCAACAGGACCACGCCGATGGCGGTCGCGACGATCAGGAAAAGCAGGACTGGAAGATATTCTGCCAACACGGGGTTGATGCCTCCCGCACCCTGTCGGGCGCTTCCATGCGGCCGCCGAGGGACGGCCCGGTTAGCGAACAACTTGAGGCCCGGTGAGGGACCTTCATCAAGCCTGGTGCCCAGAGTGGGACTCGAACCCACACAGCTTGCGCCACTACCCCCTCAAGATAGCGTGTCTACCAATTCCACCATCTGGGCTTTGATCTTTCAGGCTGGCCGGGAAGGCCCGCCGAAGGCGCTGAATTGTAGCAGGCGAGGGACCTGCCGAGGAGCCTTCGTCATTCGCTTTTTGCGCTCTCCACGTCACCGTCCTGCGCGGGCGCAGGGGTCTCGGTCGCGGCATCCGCCGGCGCTGGCGCTTCGCCCTCAGCAGGCTGCGGAACTTCGCTAGGCACCGGCAGCGAGTCCTCAGGCGCAGCAGGTACTTCGGCCGCCGGGGCGATCGTACCCATGACGCCGAGGTCATCGACCGCCGGCCCCATGTTCGCACTGCGGCTGGCATACATCGCCATACCCATGCTGATCACGAAGAACAGGGTCGCCAGAACTGCCGTCGACTTGGACAGAAAATTGGCCGAGCCGCGCGAGCCGAACACGGTTGCCGATGCACCGCCGCCGAAGCCCGAGCCAGCAGCGGCTCCGGAGCCGCGCTGCAGCAGGATCAGAACGATCATCGCCGCAGCGACGAGGACGTAGAGGATGTTGGCGAATGTCAGCAGCATGTCCGGTATCAGTTACGGGGCGTCGCCGCTTGGACGATGCCCATGAATTCGTTGGCGAGCAGCGAAGCTCCGCCGATCAACCCGCCATCGACATCTGGCTGGGCAAACAGCTCGGCGGCGTTGGAGGCCTTGACGCTTCCGCCGTAAATAATCGGAAGCAAGTCCGCAATGTTAGCACTGTACTGAGCGATTTCGCTACGCAGGAAATGGTGGACAGTCTGTGCCTGTTCCGGATTGGCGGTCTTGCCGGTGCCGATGGCCCAGCGCGGCTCGTAGGCCAACAGGGCGCTCTCGAAGGCCGCCGGGCCGCCGAGCCTCAGCACCGGCTCGATCTGCGCGCGTAGCACCTGTTCGGTCTCGCCGCGCTCGCGCTCATCGAAGGACTCACCGATGCACAGGATCGGCAGCAGCCCCGCGCGCCGCGCGGCCATGAACTTCTGCGCGACGAGCTCGTTGCTCTCGGCTTGGTACTGGCGCCGCTCGGAGTGGCCACAAAGGACGTAGCGGCAGCCGACATCACGCAGCATCCGGGTCGACACCTCGCCGGTGTGGGCGCCCTCTTCGCGCGGGGAAACGTCCTGCGCGCCAAGCCCGACGGGCGCATCGCCGATGGCGTCGCGGGCCGCCTGCAGATGGACGAACGGCGGGATGACCACGATGCCCACCGCGGGATGGGCCGCCGCCGACGCCGCGACCTCGCCAGCCAGCGCGCGCGCACTGTCCAGGCTGCCGTGCATCTTCCAGTTTCCGGCCACGATAGGCTTGCGCATGCTGACTCCCTCGCCCTGGTGAAGGCGCGCGAGGATACCGGCCCCACCCGCGCACTACAATGCCGCGTCGCGCCGGCGCGCTGCGCGCTTTACTGATGGATGATGTCGCTGCGCATCGGCGCGAGTCTTCGCAGCAGCCGGTTCTGCGCCGTGGTCGGAACGTCGAGCGCTTCCATGGCGTCAATCAGATCCTCGACCAGGGCATTGAAGTCGGCCTCATCAAGCGCCATGCCGGAGTGCGCCGCCCGCATGTCCAGGCCCTCGTAGCGACAGGGTCCACCAGCCTCGACGCAGAACTGTTCGACCAGCCTCTGATGCAGCTGGATGATGTCGGTCTGCGCAAAGTGGTGGGCGATCCGGGGGTTCTCGACCAGTCGGAACAGCAGGCCCTCGACGATCGCGGAGATGCCCTCCTCCCCGCCCAGAGCGCGGTACAGCGAGTCATCCCTGGGCGCCGGCTGCGTCGCGCAGGCGGCCAGCAGCAAGGCGAGCGAGGCGCTCATCCACAGTCGGCTCATTGGCTGACCTGCAAGCTGAGATACCAGCCGCGCTGATCATCAAGGGTGGCGATGCTGCCCAGATCGGCCCATGCCGCGACGAGCGCCAGGCGCTT
The DNA here is from genome assembly GCA_964350895.1 of uncultured Lysobacter sp. Classification (GTDB taxonomy): domain Bacteria; phylum Pseudomonadota; class Gammaproteobacteria; order Xanthomonadales; family Xanthomonadaceae; genus Pseudomarimonas. The sequence continues at coordinate 4,943 of CAYGMG010000091.1, read as the reverse complement.
GCTGGGAAACCAGGCCAGGAACAGGTCACGCCAGTCATCCTCGCGAGCGAAACCGAGATTGTCCGGCTTCTGCCGATACTCGACGCCAAGCGCCCAATGGCGATCCCAGAGTACGGCCAGCGAGCCTTCGAGCAGCAGGTCGCGATCCGAACCGCGGTCGCCCCCGAAACCCAGCAATCCAGACTGATTGGCCCTTGAGTAGCGCAGATTCACGCTGCCCAGCAGGTTGAAGCCACCGACACCGGCCAGCCACAGCTTGCTGCCGCCGAGCACCCAGTCGATATCCGAATCTTCGCGGGCGCCAACCAGGGCGGGCACGGCGAAGTCCCTTTGCTGCTTGTGCTGGGCCATCAGCGACAGCTGCGGCCAAGTGCTGTAGACGAGGTCCCCTGCCAGCCGGAGCTTGGCCGAGACGATGCGCTGGCGGAAGCGATCGACCGGCAGGCCAAGAGCGCCGGCAAGGGTTGGCAAGGCAAAGCGCTGCTCGGCCAGGGACAGCTCGACGCGGTTGTTCCAGCCCAGCGCCAGCCCATGGACATCAAGCTGATAGTCATCGGTTTCGACGCGGGTGCGCATCACGCTGCCACCCCACTGCCCTTCGCTGCCGTAGCCAGCAATCACCGCCCAGGGCACGATGCCGCCTCCGGCGCCACCCTCGATGCTGCTGGCGCCGCCCGTGGCGAGCAGGCGTCCTGCCCAGCCTACCGACGCCGACCCTGCGGCCTGCGCGACAGGCGCCCAGACAATGCCAAGCAGCAAGGACCACGACAGGAGGTTCCGAATCAGCACGAGCAGCCTCATGCCCGCATGATGGCCGGCTCTAGGGGCCAGCGGCAAGCGCGCCGCCGCCCTGGCTGCGCTGCAACCATTGCTGGAAGTCCTCCGCCGAGAGCGGTCGCGACAGCAGATAGCCCTGGGCCAGTTCGCAGCCGCGTGCCCGCAGCACGGCGAGGCCATCCTCGGTTTCCACGCCCTCGGCAACCACCACCAGGGACAGGCCGTGCGCCAGCTGCAGGATCGAGCCGACGATCTGCTCGTCATCGGTGCCAGCGCGAAGGCCCATGACGAAGCTCTTGTCGATCTTCAGCTGGTCGACCGGCAGCCGCTTGAGCTGGGCCAGCGAAGACTGGCCAGTGCCGAAGTCATCGACCGCAACCAGTACGCCGGCCTGACGCAGTCGCTGCAGTGCGGCGATCGAGGTTGCCAGGTCCTGCATCACCGCGCTCTCGGTCACCTCGACCACTAGCGCGCCGGGCGGCACGCCATAGCGGCCGAGCAGTTCGAGGACCACCTCGGGAAGCTCGGGGCGCAGCAGGTCGAGCGCCGACAGGTTGACCGCGACGCCGCAGTCCATGCCCGATGAACGCCACGCCGACAGGTGCTGCAAGGCGCGGTCGATCACGAAGCGGGTGATCGACGGAATCAGGCCCGCATACTCGGCCAGGGCGATGAACTCGTCAGGCGGCACGTTTCCCAGCTCGGGATGCCGCCAGCGCAACAGCGCCTCGGCATGCGACTTAACATCGCCATCAAGCGCTACCTGCGGCTGAAAGGCCAGGTGCAGCTCGCCCCGTTCCTCTGCGTGACGCAGATCGCCGATCAGCCGCAGCCGGCGCAGATGGGCCTCTTCCTTGCCCGACTCGTACACCGCCAGCGGCACACCGCCGCGCTTGGCCGAGGCCAGGGCGATGTCCGAGCGGCGCAACAGCTGGGCGGCATCGACTACGTCATCCGGGAACAGCGCGATGCCCACCGACACGTCCAGCTTCAGCTCGGTGCGGCTGAGCAGCAGCGGCGCCTGCATCGCGGCCGTCAGCCGGCCGACCCGGTCCAGGGCATCAGCCGGCGAGATGCCCTGCATCAGCACGAGAAACTCGTTGCCGCCGACCCTTGCAACGAGATCATCACCACGCACGACGCCGCGCAGGCGCTCGGCGCAGTGCACCAGCACCTCATCGCCAAACTGGTGGCCGAGCAGATCATTGACCTCGCGAAAACGCCGGATGTCGATCCGCACCACGGCGCCGGGAGCGCTGTCTTGCCCCGCTGCGCCGACCATCCCGGACAGTCGGCCCAGCGCCTGCTCGCGATTGGGCAGGCCGGTCAGCCGGTCATGCCCGGCCTGGTGCAGGATGCGCTGCTCGCGCTCGGCGATTGCCCGCTGCATCGATGAGAACGCATCGGCCAACTGGCCGAGTTCGTCGTTGCCGCTGACCGCCAGATCGGAGTCGTACTCGCCTTCGCGAATCCTTGCTGCGACCTCGGCCAGACGTGCCACCGGCCGCGAGACCCTTGCGCCGATCCAGCTGGCCAGCACCAGGGTCAGCAATGCCGCCCCGATGCCCAGCCACAGTGCCCGCGACTGCAGACCCTCGAACGGCCGCATCGCAAGCTCGCGCGAGCTGCTCATCAACAGCCAGACCGGCGTCGCGGTCTCGGCGCTCAGGCGTATCGCCAGCAGCGGCCTGCCACCCAGCGCCTCGACCTCGTTCCATTCCTGCGCCGCGAGGCCAGCATCGACCTGTGCGCAGAAGCCGGGCGCTTGCTGCAGACTGGAAAGCGGGCCGGACGCTGCCGCCAGCTGGCAGTCGGACCCGACCAGCAGGCCGGCGTCGAGGCCGGAAATCAGCTCGAAGCGCTCCAGGGTGTCGCGCTCGATGCGCTCTCCCACAGCCACCCAGGCGACCAGCTGCGGGGCGAACACCGGCACCAGGGCAAAACGCACCGGCTGCCCGGAGAGGGAGACCACGCCGGCCGCGAAGCCATCCCGGCGCGCCGCTCGCAGAATCGTCCCGAAATCCACATCCGGTAGTTTCACCGAATCGGGGAGGTAACGGCTGGTGGTCTGGCCGTCGACATCGAGCAGGATCGCGTATTGCACGCCGAGCCGCTCGACCTGATTCCCCAGCACCGATTCGAGCGTCGGCGGGTCGGCGGTGGCGACGGCTTGGCGAAAGCCGAAATCCTCCGCGGTGAGCAGCAGCCGCTCGGTGAGCTGGGCCAGCTGGGCGTCGTGCGACTGGTTCCAGACCCGGCTGCCGACTTCAAGCTGTCGATGCAGCTGCTGATCGACCGCGGTCGACACCGCGTAGCGGGTGGTGACCAGCACGGTCAGTCCGAAGGCGATGATGATCGCCAGCATCGAGAGCACGACCCGACGCCCGAAGCGGCGCGGCGTTTTGCCGGAACGGGAAGCCGTGTCAGTCACGCTTGATCGCGCGGAAGCGTTCCTGCAGCGCGCGGAGCCGCTCGTCTCCGCGCGGCGGCGCCTGTGGCTTGAGCTGCAGGGTCACGTCGACCTGCGCCGGCTGCTCTCCGGCCACGCTGACCGTCAGGCCTTCCGGCTCGGCGGCGATCCGCTCGTGCCAGATGCGCAGGCGGTAGTCGCCCTCCGGCAGGCCCTGCAGCCGGGCCACGCCGTCGTCCCCGGTCTGCGACCAGTGGTCACTGTCGACCACCACGATGTAGCCGATCATCGCATCGTGGATATTGCAGCCCAGGGTGACCACGCCGGCGCTGTCAAAGCGAACCGGATCAGGTGGCGTGCCGCTGTACAAGGGCAGCTCGAATCGCTTGGTCGGCGAGAACGAATACACCTGATGACGGGTGACATCGCTGTTCGGAAAGCTGACCTCGGAGCCGCGGGTGACCACCAGCTGCCTTGGCACGAACTCGGAATTGATCTGGTCCATGATTCCGGGCGCAGGGCTTGGCGCCGGCAGCGCCGGCCCGAGCAGCTCGACCACTGCTGCCGGCACCGCCTGCTCACCGTCGAACACGCGCACCTCAAGGCTGCCGCCGAGGCTGGAAGCGCAAACGCACACGCCGAGCAAGGCGCCAAGAGCTTGCCTGCATGCTGTCCGGGGCATTCGCCTATCCACGTTCGTCGATAGCCGCCATCATAGCGGCAGGTTCATGAAATCGCCGAGGAGGCTTCGATGCACTCAGCCAAGGAAGCACGTGGTCATGCCCTGGTCACCGGCGCGTCCGCGGGGATCGGCAGCGCGCTGGCCCGCGAGCTGGCCCGTCGCGGCCACCCGCTGATTCTCACCGCGCGCCGCGCGGATCGTCTGGAAGCCCTGCGTGAAGAGCTGTCCCGACTGGTCGACTGCCGGGTCTTGGTCGCCGACCTTGAAGATCCCGCGGCGCCGGCGGAACTGCAGGCACAGATCGCAAGCCAGGGCATCGAGGTCGGCCTGCTGGTCAACAATGCCGGCTACGGCGTGCCTGGCGCGTTCGGGGCGGTCGAATGGGACAGCCACGCGCGCTTCCTGCAGATCATGATCAATGCGGTGTGCGAGCTGAGCTGGCGCTTTCTGCCCGAGCTGCAGCGCAATGCCGGAGGGGTGATCAATGTCGCCTCGCTGGCCGGCCATGTACCGGGATCGGCAGGCCACACCCTGTATGCGGCGGCGAAGAGCTTCATGATCAAGTTCTCGCAGTCTCTGGCGCTTGAGAATGCCGAGGCGGGGATGCGTGTGTGCGCGCTTTGTCCGGGCTTCACCTACTCCGAGTTCCATGACATCACCGGCACCCGCGAGCAGGTCTCGAAGATGCCCGACTACATGTGGATGGATGCCGCGGATGTCGCCCGCGAAGGAATCGATGCTTGGCAGCGCGGCGAGATCGTCTGGGTCCCGGGCAAGGTCAATCGGCTGATCAAGACGGTCACCAGCCTGCTGCCGGACCGCATGGCGCTGAAACTGGTGGCCAAGCGCTCCAAGGATTTCAGGAAGGTGTAGGCGGAGCGGTGATTCGTGATTCGTGATTCGTGATTTGTCAAAGCACCGAATTGTGAAGAGTAGAAGCCAGCTCGCCGGCGAACGGCGGTTTGGAGTCCCTGATCGCCAGCAAGCTGGCCGCCATGGTGGGTGACACGGCGCTCTTGCGAATCACGAATCACGAATCACGAATCACGAATCACGAATCACGGCTCCTAGATC
>CAYGMG010000090.1:0-16637 GCA_964350895.1 uncultured Lysobacter sp. | reverse complement strand
CAACGAGCACGAGAGTGCAATAGCCGATGTGTTGCACTTCGAGCTTGACTCCGCCCTGCGTTTCTGCTGCGTCCGTGCTTGCGATCTCAGTCCGCGGCAACCTGCTCGATGATCTGCAGACCTTGATTGCCGAGCTTATCGGTCGCGCGGAGCTGTGTGCCGCTGGCGACGTTGCTGAGGTCGAGTTTGGCATCGGGCTCAAGGGTCTGCCAGTCTTGGCCGTCCCCGATTTCGATGCGTTCGACGCCGCTTTGCTCGTCGTGGGCCTGGATTTGCAGGACGGCCTTGGGGCCGAGGCGGATGGCGCCGGCGGCGTCCTGCACGAAGCCGGAAACCGGGATCAGGGCGAGCAGGGGGGCGGCGAGGTCGGCTGCCGGGTCGGTGACTTGCAGACTGGCCGCGGCGCTGGGGTAGCCGTCGAGACCGCTTTCGCTGACTGCGACGACGCGCCAGAAATGCCTGCCCTCGGGCAGGGGTGAAACCTGATGCTGCGCGGCCTCGGCGTTGATTTGTGCGGTCTGCAGCAGGCTGCGGCAGTCGGCGTCGGCGCAGACCTCGATGCGGTAGCTGGCGGCGCGCTCGGTTGGGGTCCAGCGCAGAAGGCCGTTGCTGTAGTTCCATACCAACGCCGGCTCGCTGATTACGGGCGCGGCGAGCAGTTTTTCGGGTGCTGCCGGCGGGCCTTTCTCGGGGACGGCGGTGCCCATGCCCTGCTTGACCGCGACTTCGGCGCCGGCCGCGCTGACCGCGCTTTGTCCCTGGTAGACCATGACCCGGGCGCCGCCGTCGGCGTCGGCACCGGCGCGGATCTCGGCCTTCTGGCCAGCCTGCAGGGTAGGCCGGGCGCTGGCTGGTCCGGCGATCAGCTCGATTTCGGTGCGGCTGCGCTTGAGCGGTTCGAAGACCAGATCCACCGCACCTTGTTCCACCGTGACCTGGCCGCGGTCGACGCCGCGCAGGCTGGTGTCCTTGCGCGCCAGGAACACCTGCGAGAACTCGCCCAGGCGCAGGCTGCTCTCGGCGTTGAAGCGCAGTTCGGCGGTGGAGTTCTCGCGGGTGCGCAGGCCGTTGCCGGAGCCGAGCTCATCGCCAACCGCAGCGCGTTCCCATTCGCTGGCGCGCAACAGCTTTTCGGCCCGGTTGACTGCCTCGACAACGCGCGCCGACTCGGCGATGACTTTGCGTTCGGTGATGATCTGCAGAACCTGGCCGATGCGCAGGCGGTCGGGGTCGCGGACCTGGGGGTTGAGCTTCCAGTTGTCCTCCCAGAAGGTAGCGTCGCCGAGCAGGCGCTGGGTGATGTGGCTGATCGTGTCGCCGGGCTTCACCACATAGGGTTCCACCTTGTCCTGATAGGTCGGCTGGGCGTGGCCGGTTGTCGTCAGCAGGCACAGCAGCAGGACAATGCCCCTCACGGCAACACCTCGATCTCAAGCCGCTCGTAGGCTTTGTGGCCGAGGCGGTCGCTGGCTCGGAAGACCAAGCGGTAGCGCCCCGGGTCGATTCCTACCAGGCTCAGCGGCAGCGCTCGGCAGTCGCCGTACCAGATGGATAGTTCGACGCAGGCCCGATCAACGCCGGAAAGCGCATCCAGCGCCACCAGGTCCAGGCGCTCCGAGCGCGGCAGCCGGGCGCCGTTGCTGGCGATCTGCGCCTGTCCGTCGCTCACCAGCTGCAGCTGGGGCGGCGCGTCATCCAGGCGCAGCGGCAGCTCGGCGATGCGCGTATTGCCGAGACGATCACCCAGCGTGTAGCCGGTACTCGTGGGCATCTCCAGTGCAACGACCTGTGTTGCATCGCCGGCCAGATCGAGCTGCGTATCGCCAAGCTGCAGGCTGGCCAGTCCCGAGCCAGCATCGCTCAGCTGGAGACGGATCGCTTCGCCGGGGGCGACGATGTCGGGCGCCACGCCGGGCAGTTCGTCGACGCGTTCGGCCTGCAGTTCCGGTGGCGTGCGGTCGAAGTGCAGGGTCAGCGTTTCCGAGACGCCTCGATTTCCCAGAGCGTCGCTGCCCTCGGCCTGGATGCGCAGCAACTGGTCGCTGTCTGGCCAGCGGATGTTCTGCGGATCGTCGACTGCGGCGCCGTCGATGCTCAGCTGCGGGCCGTCGCCAAGGCCGCTCGGGTCGGAGGCCTCGATGCGCAGTCGCGCCGCGGGGCCAGCGTAGAGCGCATCGCCGCGTTGCAGCGCGCCATCGACACGCAGGGTTAGCGCCGGCGGCTGGCGGTCGATGTGCAGGAGCAAGGTGCTCTCGCCAGCGCTGCCGCCGGTCACGATGAAGCGTTGCCAGCGTGCGGGGCTGCCGTCATCGGCGTAGGTGATCAGGAAATGCTCGCCGTTCTCCGCGGGCGCGTTCGGGAGCTTGCCGCGTGGTCCGGGCGGGGCGCCGCCCAGACCGTAGCGAGACCCGGCCTCGACCTGCAGGCCAAGGGCGTCAGCCAGCGTGGCGCCAGGTGCAAGCTCGGCTGGCGCGGTGGCGAGGCTGAGGCTAAGGACGACACCGGATAGCAGCAGGCTCATCGGGAGGGCGGCGGGCGGGTCTGGTCTGGATCGTACACCGGCGGCGGCCGGGTTGCTGCGGGGTCGGGCGGTGGTCGCGTGGTTGCGGCGTCGGGCGGCGGCCGGGTGGTGCCGGGTGACGCCCCCGGGCGAAGTGTCGCCGCTTCCGGATCGACGTTCTGGTAGTCGACCGGCTCATCATCGCCGAGCAGATCGTCGGACAGCGCGCGCGCGCGCGCTGCCAGCTGTGCAGCGGCGCCTTCGCAAGGCAGCTCGTCGAGGCGGGCGAGCGCGGCTTCAGCGCTGGCCGGGCGCTGCGCTGGATCATCGCTGCACAGCTCGGCGATCAGGCCGCACAGAGCCGCTTGCTCGCGCAGCAGCACGTCGGGGAACTCCACCGGGCGGCCGGCGCGCTGGCGCAGGTCATTGGTGCCGGCACCGGGCAAATGCTGCGGCATGCCGGTCAGACATTCCAGAAGCAGGCGGCCGAGCGAGTACAGGTCGGAGCGCTCGCTGGGCGGCGCGCCGGCGACATACTCGGGTGCGATGAAGCCGGGCGTCCCGGATAGACCGCCGCGGCGGATCAGGGCGGGTATCTCGGAGCGCCAGGCGGCGACCCCGAAATCGGCTAGCTTGAGCTCGCCGCGCGGCGGGACCAGGACGTTGCCGGGCTTGATGTCGAGGTGCAGCAGGCCGGCGCCGTGGGCGGTCTGCAGGGCGCGCAGCATCGACTGGCCGATGTGCACGACCTCGCCGGGGCCCAGCGCGCCGTGGCGGCTGATCACCGCGCGCAGGCTGCCGCCCTCCACGTACTCCATGACCACGAAGGCGAACTGCCGCGCGGCGACCAGATCATGCACGGCGACGATGTTCGGGTGCTGCAGCCGGGCCACCGCCACCGCCTCGTTCTCAAGCGTGCTGGCCAGCGACTGCTGCAAGGCCGGATCGAGCGCGTCGAGGTGGATGGTCTTGATCGCCACATGGCGTTTGAGCCGCGGATCCCAGGCCAGGAACACGGAGCCCATCGCGCCCTGGCCAAGCGTGCCGAGCAGCTTGTATCGGCCGAGAAAAACCTCGCTGATTGCCTGGCGATTGCGCTGCAGGCGCTGGATCTCGGCAAACGCGGTCTGCAGCTGGGCAAGGTCACCGCCTTCGCGCTGGCCGGGAAGCTGGCTGCGCTGCCAGTCGAGCAGGGCGCGCACCGGACGCACCACCCGCCGCCATGCGAGCGCGGCAAGGCCGGCGACCAGCAGCAGTACCGCCCCTGCGGCGATCAAGGCGCCGCGGCGCATCGCGGCCGCAGCGGTTTCGGCTTCCGCGGCGGGCTGTCGGGAGACGATCGCCCAGCGGCTGCCGGGCACCCGGGCGAAGGCGTTGATCTCGCGCCCGTTGGGGCCGTCCTGGGTGAACGCATCGGCGACCACTTCGGGCCGGGCCAGCGCTGCCTGCAGCCGTGGCGGCAGCTGGGCTGCGCCAAACAGCGGGTGGGGCAGTGCGCCGTCGACCAGCAGCAACTCGGCCGAGGTGCCCAGCTCCTGCGCGTCGAGCAGGGCTTCAAGGCCCGCAGCGGAACTGAAAACGGCAAGCCGCAGGCCAGGGCGCCCAGTCGCCTCGGCCATGCCGAGCAAGCGCAGGCCGCCCAGTTCGACGAACAGCATGTCGCCGGTCAGCGCCTGCAGCTGGGAGCCGTCGATGGCCTGCGCCTCGGGGCGCCGGGCCAGCTGGACCAGATGGTCGGCGCCGTCCTCGTCGCGGTAGAAGGTCGCCGCAGCCAGAACCTGGGCCTCGCCGACCAGGATGCCGCTGAGCACCTCGCCGGCCTCGGTCGACTGCGGCTGGTCGAAGAGCAGCGGATTCTGCGCTGCAGCCCTCGCGCTGCCGGACAGCCGACCGCGCAGGGTGGCGAAGCGGTCCGCTGAAGCGCGCGCGGCAATCAGATGGGTGAGCTGGGTCTGATCAACAAGGCTGTCGCGGGCCAGCAGGATCTGGTATGCGGCGAGCGCGAAGGGCAGGGCGGCCACCGCCAGCAACCCACCGACCAAGGCCATGATCAGGCTGCTGCGTCGGGCCGGCGGAGTAGCCGGCGGCGAAGCTGCTGGCGGATCGATACGCAGGGTTTCCATGCTCGCCCTTGTTCGATGAAACGCCGCGTTCAGGAATTGATCGGCTTGACCCCGCCCCGATAGTGCTCCTTCCCGGGCTTGTGCTTCAACGGCGGGAGCACAAGCGGCTGCTCGGGAACGGCGACGTCGGGCAGGTGGTCGAGCAGGTCGCGGATCAGGGCCAGCCGGCCACGCTTCTGGTCATCGAAGCGGACCACGGTCCACGGCGCGCGCTGGCTGTGGGTTGCCTCGAACATGGCGTCCCGGGCCTCGCCGTACTCGCGATACTTTTCGCGGGCCTTGAGGTCGACCGGAGACAGTTTCCAGCGCTTGAGCGGGTCGTCCGCGCGCTCGGCGAAGCGTTCCTCCTGGTGCTCCTGATCTACCGCCAGCCAGTACTTGAACAGCAGGATGCCGTCCTCGATCAGCAGCTCCTCGAAGGTCGGCACCTGCTTGAGGAAGGCGCGGTACTCGGCCTCGCTGCAGTAGCCCATGACCTTCTCGACGCCGGCACGGTTGTACCAGCTGCGGTCGAACAGGCAGATCTCGCCGGCAGCCGGAAGATGGGCGACGTAGCGCTGGAAGTACCACTGGCCGCGCTCGCGGTCGGTCGGCTTGGGCAGGGCGACCACCCGGCAGCTGCGCGGATTCAGGCAGTCGGCGATGGCGCTGATCACCCCGCCCTTGCCGGCGGTATCGCGGCCCTCGACGATCACCAGCAGGCGCTTGCCGGTGTGCTGCAGCCAGCGATGCACGCGATTGAGCTCGACCTGCATCGGCTCCAGTTGCGCCTCGTAGTCTTTCTTCTTGAGCTTGTCCTCTCCGCCTGTGGACTTCTTGCCCGACTTGCGCGAGGTGTTCTTGGCGGATTTCGATCCGGCTTTCGACTTGCTCTTGGCCACGGTCAACTCCTTCAGATCTCGCGCAGCCGCGGGGTTAGCGCGGCAAGGTTGCAGGGGCGGGTGCGGGCATCCAGCTGGGCGGCGATCAGTTTGGTCCAGGCGGTCCGGCAGGCCGAAGTCGAGCCGGGCAGGGCGAACACGAAGGTGTTGTTGGCAAGCCCGGCAAACGCCCGCGACTGCATGCTCGAGGTGCCGATCTCCTCGAAGCTGACCTGCCGGAACAGCTCGCCGAAGCCCGGCATCTGCTTGTCGAGCAGGGGCAGGATTGCCTCCGGCGTGCTGTCGCGTCCGGTGAAGCCGGTGCCGCCGGTGATCAGCACGGCATTGATAGATTCCTCGGCGATCCACTGCGAGACCACCGCGCGCATCAGGTAGCGGTCATCGCGGCACAGCCGGCGGTCGAGCACCAGGTGCCCGGCCTCGCGCACCTGGTCGGCGAGGTAGTCGCCCGAGGTGTCGTTGTCGGCGCTGCGGCTGTCGGACACCGTCAGTACGGCTATGCCCAGCGGAACCAGGTGTTCAGAATGGCTCATGCCTTTTCCTCCAGCGGGTAGTGATAGCTGCAGATCTCCTCATCGGCTTCCCAGCCCTGCTCCAGGTAGAGCGCCTGGGCGACGGTGTTGGTGCGTTGGGTTTCCAGCTGCAGGCCCACGGCGCCGCTCTGCTCGGCGTGGGCAACGCAGGCGGCAAGCAGGGCGCGGCCGATGCCGCGCTGGCGTCCGCCCGGATCGACATAGAGGTCGTTGAGGATCCACAGCCGGCCGGTGCGCACCGAGGAAAAGCTCGGGAACAGCTGGGCGAAGCCCTGCGCGGTGTTGCCGTCGAGAGCCAGCAGCAGAGTCGAATCGCCCGCGGCGAGGCGCTCGTCGATGAAACGCCGCGCCCGCTCAAGGTCGGCCGGCTGGCCGTAGAACCGGCGATAGCCATCGAACAGGCCGGCCAGCGTCGCGGCGTCGGCGGGCGTTGCGCGGCGGACTTCGATGCTCATGCGTTCTCCATGGACTGGACTGGCTTGCGCAGCTCGCCGTCGGGAGCAAGTCATGCCGCGCGCATGCGCATTGCGCAACGGCCCGCGCGACCCCGATTATGGACGAAGCCCGTCGGCTTGGTTTGCGCCGGCGCGCCGTGGCGCTCCGCCGGCCGCTGGCGGCTTTGGCCCGAGCTGGCTGGATCGCCTCAGTCGGCGCTCAGGGCCGCCAGCTGGTCGATCTGATACTCGTGGGTCAGGCGCTGGACCAGCTCGTCGAGCTCGCCTTCGAGGATTTCCGGCAGCCGATACAGGGTGAGGCCCTCGACGCGATGGTCGGTGATCCGTCCCTGGGGAAAGTTGTAGGTGCGGATGCGCTGGCTGCGGTCGCCCGAGCCGACCTGCAGGCGCCGCGATTCAGCCTGCGCTGCGGTCTGCTTGCTGCGCTGCTCGTCGAGCAGTTTGGCCTTGAGCAGGGACAGCGCCCGGGCACGGTTCTTGTGCTGGCTGCGCTCGTCCTGGCATTCGACCACGATGCCACTCGGCAGGTGGGTCATGCGGATAGCCGAGTCTGTCTTGTTCACGTGCTGGCCGCCGGCGCCCGAGGCGCGGAAGGTGTCGACCTTGAGATCGGCGTCGCGGATCTCGATGTCCTCGATCTCCTCCATCTCCGGCAGGATGGCCACGGTCGCGGCCGAGGTATGGATGCGCCCCTGCGATTCGGTCGCCGGCACGCGCTGGACGCGGTGCGTACCGGACTCGAACTTGAGCTGGGAGTAGGCACCGTCGCCCTCGACGCGGGCGACGATCTCCTTGAAGCCGCCGTGCTCGCCGGCGTTGGCGGTCACCACCTCGACCCGCCAGCGGCGGCGTTCGGCGAAGCGCGAGTACATCCGGAACAGATCGCCGGCGAAGATCGCCGCCTCGTCGCCGCCGGTGCCGGCGCGGATCTCAAGGTAAAGGTTGGCGCCGTCACGCGGATCCTCGGGAATCAGCAGCAGGTGCAGGTCGCGCTCCAGCTGGTCGCGCCGCGCTGACTGGGTAGCCACCTCGTCTTCGGCCAGCTCGGCAAGCTCCGGATCCTTGCGCATAGCCTCGGCCGCGGCCAGTTCACGCAGGGCCGCGTCGTAGTCGCCAAGGCCGGACGCAACCGGTTCCAGCCGCGCATATTCCTGCGACAGGGCGCGGAAACGCTTCGGGTCGGACAGGGCGTCGGGTTCGGCCAGCAAGCGACCGACTTCCTCGTGGCGTTCGGCCAGCCCCTCCAGCTTACGGCGTATGCCCGGTGTCATCGGCGTCCTTGTCCGTGGGCGATTCGAGGTCAAACAGGCGCTGCGCGCTGCGCAGCAGGTCGAGGTCGCCGCGCAGGGCGGCCTGGCGCAGGGCGGCGCTGGGCGCGTGCAGCAGCTTGTTGCTCAGCCCGTGCGCGAGCAGCTCGATGACCTGCTCGGCCGGGCGGCCGGCTGCCAGGGCTTCACGCGCCCGCTGCAAGGCCTGGTCGCGCTGCACGCCGACCTCGCGGCGCAGCGACTTGAGCACCTCGTGGCGATCGCTTGCTCGCCACCAGCCCATGAAGTGCTCGACCTGCAGTTCAATGATCGCCTCGGCCTCATCGGCTGCCTCGCGACGCGAGCGGCGGCCCTCTTCGACCACCTGATCGAGGTCGTCGACGGTGTACAGGTAAACGTCATCGAGCTTGGCCACGCCGGCTTCCACATCGCGCGGCACGGCCAGGTCCATGAACAGCATCGGCCGCCTTCGCCGCGCTCTCAGCGCCTGGCTGACCATCGCGGTGGAGATCACCGGATCGCGCGAGGCGGTCGCGCTGAACACGATGTCGGCGTCATTCAAGTGGCGACCCAGCTCGCCCAGCGGCAAGGCAAAGCCGCCAAAGCGGCTGGCCAGGGTCTGCGCATGGGCTAGGGTGCGATTGGCGAACAGCAGACGCTGGGTGGCGTGCTCGGCAAGATGCCGGGCGGCCAGCTCGATGGTGTCGCCGGCGCCGACCAGGAGTACGGTCGCTCGGTCCAGCTCGGCGAACACCTGCTGGGTCAGGCGCACCGCGGCGAACGCCACCGACACCGGATGGGCGCCGATCTGGGTATCGGTGCGGACCCGTTTGGCGACCGCAAAGGCGTGCTGGAACAGGCGGTCCAGGCCGCCTTGCAGGCTGCCGCTCTGGTGCGCTGCCTGCCAGGCCTGCTTGACCTGGCCAAGGATCTGCGGCTCGCCCAGCACCAGCGAGTCCAGCCCGGTGGCGACGCGGAACAGATGGCGCACCGCGGCCTCGTCGTGGTGCTGGTAGAGGTAGTCGTCGAGCGCCTCGTCGGCCAAGCCATGATGACCAGCCAGCCAGCGCGAGACCTCGCGTTCCCGGCCGGATTCGACGCTGCAATAGATTTCGGTGCGGTTGCAGGTCGACAGGACCGCCGCTTCGCGAATTCCCTCGCGCTGCGAGAGGCCGTGCGCCGCCGCGCCAGCCGCCGAGGCGTCGAACGCCACCTGCTCGCGCAAGGCAAGCGGCGCGGTAGCGTGATTGAGGCCAAGGGCGAATAAGGGCATGCAGTAAGCTAGCGCGCTGTCGAAACGGAAGACCCGAGGAGTCACATGTCGCACCCGCATCTGCCCTGCGGACCGGAGGCCCGGCGGCTGCGCGGCCCGAAGCGCTGGTGGGTACCGGCGCTATTCTACCTGTCCGCCGCCGCGGGCGCCGCGCCGTTGCCGGCATCCGACCCGCTTGAGGCGCTGCTGCGCGGCGAGTTTGCCCTGCAAGAGGGGCGCACCGGCGAGGCCGCCGCGCAATACGCCGAAGCAGCGTTGGAAAGCAACGACCCGCGGTTGCTGGAGCGGGCAACCCGGCTGGCGCTGATGGATACCGACGTGGCGACCGCCCGGCGTCTTCTCATGCGCTGGCTGGAGCTGGAACCCGACGCAGCGGCCGGCCAGCAGATCGCCCTGGTGGTGGCCCTGCGTGAGGCTGACGCCGAAGCAGCGCGCGGCGCGATGGACAAGCTGCTGGCAACCCCGGCGGGCTGGCAGCCGGTCCTGCAGGCGATGGCCGGAGACAGCACCAGCCTGCTGGTTCCGACCCTGCTCAGCGAAATGCTGGACAGCGCCGAGGTGCGCGCTTCGCTGCAGGCGCTGTTGGCTGCCGGCGGACTTGCCGACCGACTGGCCCTTGACGGTCTGCGCACCGAAGTCGGTCGCCTGGCCACTGATCTGCACCCGCAGCGCGCGCGCTCCTGGCTGTGGCAGGCGGAGATCCTGCGCAAGCAGGAGCAGCCGGCCGAAGCCCTCGTCGCCATCAACAAGGCGCTGGCCTTGCCTGATCTCGATGCCGAGATGCGGCTGGCCGCAGCGGGCATGCTGGGGGCCTTGGGCGAACAGCAGGCTGCCGCCGAAGCGCTGTCCGGCGGCGAGCAGAACGAGGCGACCTGGGCCGGGCGCGCGGCCTTCCTGTCACGCGCGGGCGATGACGAGTCGCTGAGCGCGCTGTACGCGGAGATCGAGGCCGCCAGCGCTGTCGACCCATCCAGCGAGCGCCTGTTCCTGCTCGGCCAGCTGGCTGAACTGATCGGCCGCAAGGAGGCCGCCCTTGCCTGGTACCGCGCCCTGGCCAAAGGACCGCGCGCCGACGAGGCCCAGTTGCGCATCGCGATCCTTGCCGATGACGCTGGACAGCACGAAACCGCGCTCGGGGTGCTGCGCGCTCTGCAGCAGCGCGAGACCGACAACGGCCGACTGCTGATCGACGCCTACCTCACCGAGGCCCAGCTGCTGCAGCGCCACGACCAGCATGCCAAGGCCATCGAGGCCTATGGCCGCGGGCTGGCGGTGTTCGAGGATGAGCCCGCACTCTTGTATGGCCGGGCGCTGGCCTTTGAGCGTCTCGGCCGGATAGACGAGGCCGAGGCCGACCTGCGCCTGATCCTGGTCTTCGACCCGGAGAACGTCGACGCGCTGAACGCGCTCGGCTACACCCTAGCCGACCGCACCGAACGTTTCCCCGAAGCCTACGAGCTGATCCGCCAGGCCTATGCGCTGCGGCCTGACAACCCGGCGATCATCGACTCGCTGGGCTGGGTGCTGTTCCGCATGGGTCGGGTCGACGAGGCTCTGGTGCACCTGCGGCGCGCCTTTGACCTGCAGCGCGATGCCGAAGTCGCCGCGCATCTTGGCGAGGCGCTTTGGGCCAGCGGTCAGCAGGACGAGGCGCGCTCGATCTGGCGATTGGGTCTCGAGATCGATGCCGAGAACCCCGCATTGAAGCGCAGCATCGAGCAGCACGGAATCTCGCCGTGAGTCTGCGTCGCTGGGCGCTGCCCGCCACGCTCGCCGTGGCCCTGCTTGCCGGCTGCGCCGGTCCGGCGCAGCGTCCCACGCCACCGCAGGCGGCTGAGCTGGCAGCGCAGGCCGAGCGCGAACGCATGCTCGAAGCGCAAATCCGTTGGCAGCTTGAAGGTCGGGTTGCGGTTCGCCAGGGCGGTGACGGCGGCTCCGGCCAGCTCGACTGGGCGGTCGACGGCCGTGACCTGCTCGTCGCACTGCGCGCCCCGGTCAGCGGTCAGGGCTGGCGCTTGCAGGTGACTGCCGACGGCGCGCGGCTCGAAGGACTCGAAGGTGGGCCGCGGCAGGACAGCGACGCTGACCGTCTGCTGCGTGAATCGGTTGGCTGGGACGTTCCGCTGGACCTGTTCTCGCGCTGGGTGCGCGGCCTGCGCGGCAGCCCGGACGCCCAGCTGGAACTGGATCCGGCTGGCCTGCCCGAGCGGATCACCGAGGCCGGATGGGTCGTCGAGTACCGCGGCTGGGACAGCAGCCTCGACCCGCCCCTGCCGCGGCGGATCGAGGCCGAGTCCGGCGAGCAGCGGGTCCGGCTGCTGGTCCGCCGTTGGCAGGTGGGCGATGGCGAATGAGTCGCTATCGCGCTGGGCAGCCCCGGCCAAGCTGAATCTGTTCCTGCAGCTGGTCGGTCGACGGGCCGACGGCTACCACCTGCTGCAGACGGTGTTCCAGCTGCTTGATTGGGGCGACGAGATCGCTCTATCGCCGCGCTCCGATGGCCAGATCACTCGAGTTGCCGGGTTGCCGGATGTGCCCGAGGAGCAGGACCTCGCGGTGCGCGCGGCGCGCCTGCTCCAGCAGCAATCCGGCTGCCGCCAAGGCGCGGATATCGGGGTGATCAAGCGGATTCCCGCCGGCGGCGGATTCGGCGGCGGCAGCTCGGACGCCGCCAGCGTGCTGTGCGCCCTGAATCTGCTCTGGCGATGCGGCTTCGATCAGGATGCCCTGGCGGCCATGGGCCTGCAGCTTGGTGCCGATGTGCCGTTGTTCGTGCGCGGCCACAGCGCCTGGGCCGAAGGCATCGGTGAGCGGCTGACGCCGATGTCGCTGCCCGAGCGCTGGTTCGTGCTGGTCGACAGCGGCATCCACATGGCCACCGGCGAGCTGTTCCAAGCGCCTGAATTGACAAGGAATGCAGCACCACTGAAAATGGCGGACTTTGCGTTCGACCGGGTGGGCAGCAATGCCTTTGCCCGGCCGGCTCGCGCCCGCAGTACCGCGCTGTCGCGATGGCTTGACGCGCTGCAGCGGCGCGGTCCGGCGGGGCTGACCGGCAGCGGCGGCGGATGCTTTCTGATGGCCGGATCGCAAGATCAGGCGGAGGCTTGGGCCGCGCAGCTGGAGGCCGAACTGGATGGATTGGGTCGCTGCATCGTGGCGCGGGGCGTGAACCGCTCGCCGCTGCACGATCAGCTGGAACGGTGGCGCGCAGCCGGCTGAACGAGCTGGCGCAGCCGCCGGGCGCATGAAGCGCTGCATGCGCGACAATGCGCGCAAGACTGCTGGTGGGGCGTCGCCAAGTGGTAAGGCACCGGATTTTGATTCCGGCATTCGCAGGTTCGAATCCTGCCGCCCCAGCCACTTGCCGCGTCACGTCGCGTGACACTTCTTCGGGCTGCTGCGAGGCGGGAACGCAAATGACGGTGAACACCGATGGGCTGCTGGTTTTTTCCGGCAACGCCAACCGGCCGCTGGCGCACGCGGTGTGCCGCGAGCTTGGCATTCGACCTGGCAAGGCATTGGTCGGCCGCTTCTCCGACGGCGAGGTTCAGGTCGAGATCGAGGAAAACGTCCGTCGGCAGGAAGTGTTCGTCATCCAGCCGACCTGCGCGCCAAGCGCCGAGAACATCATGGAGCTGCTGGTCCTGATCGACGCGCTGAAGCGCGCCTCGGCGGCCAGCGTCACAGCGGTAGTGCCCTATTTCGGCTACGCCCGGCAGGATCGCCGGCCGCGCTCGGCACGCGTCCCGATCACGGCCAAGGTCGCGGCCAAGATGTTCAGCGCTGTGGGTACCGATCGGGTGCTGACGGTGGATGTCCATGCCGACCAGATCCAGGGCTTCTTCGACATGCCGGTCGACAACGTCTACGCCTCGCCGCTGCTGCTGGCGGACATCTGGCGCAGCATCGGCACCGACAACCTGATCGTGGTCAGTCCTGACGTTGGCGGCGTGGTGCGCGCACGTGCCATCGCCAAGCGGCTCGACGACGCCGACCTTGCCATCATCGACAAGCGTCGTCCCAAGGCCAACGTGGCGACGGTGATGAACATCATCGGCGACGTCGAAGGCAAGGACTGCGTGCTGGTTGATGACATCGTCGACACGGCCGGAACGCTGTGTGCTGCCGCAGCGGCGCTCAAGGAGCACGGCGCGCGCAAGGTTCTTGCCTACTGCACCCATCCGGTGCTCTCGGGCGCGGCCATCACCAATCTCACCGGCTCGGCGCTGGATGAGTTGGTGGTCACCGACACCATTCCGCTCAACCCCAATGCGCGTGAGTGTGGAAGGATCCGCCAGCTCAGCGTCGCCGAGTTGCTCGCCGAAACCATCCGGCGTATTGCATTCGGAGAGTCGGTCAGTTCCCTCTACGTCGACTGACGACGGGCGACGGCCATCCGGAATCGGCATCCGCAGGCGCCACCCGCGCGCGGGCAGACAGTCGATTCCCGATAGCCGACTCCCGGCCATCCACCCCCTCATCTGGTCGCGGATGAGGATCCACCGCCGCGAGGCGGGTTATCCCCAGAAAAGGCAACAATCATGTCTACCGAACACAAGCTCACCGCCACCAGCCGCAAGGACGAAGGGAAGGGTGCGAGCCGCCGCCTCCGTCTGACCGGCCAGGTGCCGGCCATCGTCTATGGCGCCCACAAGGATCCGCAGAGCATCCAGCTCGAGCACAACTCGGTGTATCTGGCTTCGGCCCACGAGTGGTTCTTCTCCGGCATCATCGATCTGTCTGTCGATGGCAAGGTGCAGAAGGTCCTGCTGCGTGACCTGCAGCGCCATCCGTTCCGTCCGCAGATCCTCCACCTCGACTTCCAGCGCGTTTCCGAGAACGAAGCGATCCACACCCGTATTCCGCTGCACTTCCTGAACCAGGAGAAGTCGCCGGCGGGCAAGACCTCGGGCGTGGTCATCACCCACGAGCTCAACGAAGTGGAAATCAGCTGTCTGCCCAAGGATCTGCCTGAGTTCATCGAAGTCGACCTTTCGGCGCTGAAGGAAGGCGATGTGATCCACCTGTCCGAGGTCAAGATGCCGGCCGGCGTTACCGTGGCCGACCTCAAGCTGGGCAAGGAGCACGACATCGCCGTGGTCATCGCGCGTCAGCAGCGCGGCGGCAGCGATGCCGATGGCGACGAGGCGGGCGAAGGCGAAGCCGAAGGCGACGAAGCCAGCAAGTAAGCCGTGTCAGGCGCGCGGGGCCCGCAAAGGGCCTCGCGCTGCTTGCAGGGTGAAACACCGAGCGGGAGTTTCTGGTGCTCCGACTGATCGTCGGCCTTGGCAACCCCGGGCCGGAACACGCCGCGCAGCGACACAACATCGGGTTCTGGTTTGTTGACGCGCTGGCCGAGGGTGAGGGCGAGCGGTTCTCGGCCGAGTCGCGGCTGTTCGCCGAGAGTGCGCGGGTCCGCCCTTCGGGCCACGACCTGCGTCTGCTCAAGCCGGCTACCTTCATGAATCGCAGCGGCCGCGCCGTTGTCGCGGCGCTGAACTACTGGAAGATCGATCCGGCCGAGATGCTGGTGGTCCACGACGATCTTGATCTGGACCCGGGCGTTGCCCGGCTCAAGTTTGACGGCGGGCACGGCGGACAGAACGGCCTGCGCGACACTATCGCCCAGCTCGGACATGGTCGTTTCCACCGCCTGCGTCTGGGCATTGGCCATCCCGGCCACAAGGACCGGGTGACCAGCTGGGTGCTCGGCCGGCCCGGGCGTGACGACGAGGCCAGCATGCTTCGCGCCATCGACGATGCCCGGAAGGCCTTGCCACTGGTGCTCGACGATCGACTAAACGAGGCGATGAAGCGCCTCCATACCCGCGTGGATCGCGAGGCCTAGAACGCCGCTGCCAGCAGGCAAGCGCGACCGGCCGCCGATTCCCGCGACAACGCAATCAGGATCACGGAGTACTCCCATGGGCATCAAGTGCGGCATCGTAGGACTTCCCAACGTTGGCAAGTCCACCCTCTTCAACGCACTGACCAAGGCGGGAATCGCTGCGGCCAACTTCCCCTTCTGCACCATCGAGCCGAATGTCGGCGTGGTTCCGGTGCCGGATGAGCGCTTGCAGCAGATTTCGGCGATCGCCAAGCCGCAAAAGGTCATTCCGACCTCGGTCGAGTTCGTTGACATCGCCGGCCTGGTCGCTGGTGCGTCCAAGGGTGAGGGATTGGGGAACAAGTTCCTCGCCCATATCCGCGAAGTCGATGCAATCACCCATGTGGTGCGCTGCTTCGAGCACGGCGACATCGTGCATGTTGCCGGCAAGGTCGATCCGATCGCCGATATCGAGACCATCGATACCGAGCTTTGCCTCGCCGATCTCGATTCCGTCGAGAAGGCGCTGAGCCGCGCCGAGAAGTCGGCCAAGGCCGGCGACAAGGACGCCATCGCCCGGCGTGACGTGCTGCAGCGGGTACGCGCGGGTCTTGACGACGGGCGTCCGGCGCGCGGGCTGGACCTGAGTGCCGAGGATCGCGCCCAGGTGCGCGACCTGTTCCTGCTCACCCTGAAGCCGCTGATGTACGTCGCCAACGTGCGTGAGGACGGCTTCGAGGGCAATCCGCACCTCGACCGCGTCCGCGAGCGCGCCGCTGGCGAAGGCGCCGAGGTGGTCGCGGTGTGTGCGGCAATCGAGGAAGAGCTGGCCCAGCTGGAGCCCGAGGACCAGGGCGCCTTCCTTACCGACCTCGGGCTCGAGGAGCCGGGCCTCAACCGGGTGATCCGGGCTGCCTACAAGCTGCTTGGCTTGCAGACCTATTTTACCGCCGGCGAGAAGGAGGTCCGCGCCTGGACCGTGCGTCGCGGCTCTACTGCCCCGCAGGCGGCTGGCGTGATTCACACCGACTTCGAGCGTGGGTTCATCCGTGCCGAAACCATGAGTCTGCAGGACTTCCTCAAGTACCGGGGCGAGGCGGGCTGCAAGGAAGCCGGCCGGCTGCGCCTCGAAGGCAAGGACTACATCGTCCAGGAAGGCGACGTTCTGCACTTCCGCTTCAACGTCTAGACGTCGGCGGAGCAGGGAACCAATCGAGCGTTTTCAGCCGGACGAATGCGACAGGCCGCAACGCTTGGCCAGGCCCTGGCAGACCGTGATGCCATCGAGGGCCGGTGGCAGGCAAAGCGTTTCGCCCGGCGAGCCGGCGCAATTCACCCGCAGAACTGCGTTGACAAGGCTTTCTCAACGTATGAGAATAAGCGGCTCTGTTGCGGAGGGATACCCAAGCGGCCAACGGGGGCAGACTGTAAATCTGCTGGCTCACGCCTTCGGTGGTTCGAATCCACCTCCCTCCACCAGATCGCCCGCCGGGCGGGAGTAGTTCAATGGTAGAACCTCAGCCTTCCAAGCTGATTGTGCGGGTTCGATTCCCGTCTCCCGCTCCATTGAATCCCACGGCGACGGTCTGAAGGTAAAGAAAAATTTGCTCATGTAGCTCAGTCGGTAGAGCACTTCCTTGGTAAGGAAGAGGTCGCTGGTTCGATTCCAGTCATGAGCACCACCTTATATCTCCTCATAGTCAGTTAAAGGGTTCAGGCAATGGCCAAGGCAAAGTTCGAGCGCACCAAGCCGCACGTGAACGTGGGCACGATC
>CAYGMG010000089.1:0-16644 GCA_964350895.1 uncultured Lysobacter sp. | reverse complement strand
GCAATGCGAAAAGGCCTCATTCGCCGGCCCCGGCGAACGGCAGCTATGCGCCCAAAGTCGCCTTCCAACTCCCAGAGCAAGTTCGCCAGCGACCTTGACGGTGTGCGCAGCGTCCTTGCGCCGCAATCCGCACACCATGCGCTGCGCATGCAATCCGGGGCGTGGCTGCGGGTATGACGCCGCTCAGGCCGGCTTGGCCACCATCAGCCAGAAGATCCACAGCACGCCGATGAAGGCCGGCCAGCCGAGCGCGAACCACCAGCGCATCAGGCGGTAGTACTCGGCGGGGAGCGGAGTTCCCTGCTCGACGGCGGTGCGCGCCAGCTGCGCGGCACGCCACTGCAGCCAGACCACCGGCAGCCAGCAGGCGCCGACCAGCACGAACAGGCCCAGCGCCGCGCGCACCCAGAACGGCTCGAAGCCGATGCCCAGCCGATGCAGCAGCCACAGTCCGCTACCCAGCTGGACCAGCACTGCTGGCGCTGTGAAAATCGCGTCCGCCACTACCACCTGTTTCGCCGTCGCGGCGATCACCCGCGGATCGCCGCCGCGGTGGGCGGTCCAGCAGAAGAAGGCGATGCCAAGCCCGGTCCCGAACAGCAGGGTCGAGCTGAGCACATGGATCCACTTGAGCAGCAGGTAGTCGATCAGCGTTCTCCCGACTGCACCCAGAGCAGGACCAGGGCCGGCAGCACCAGCAGGTTCTTGGCAAGGCCTCCCAGCGGATCCAGCCACAGCGCCGGCAGCAGCAGTCCGAAGGCCAGGGTGTAGGCGACCACGCTGAGCAGCATCAAGGCAACGGCCGGTCGCGGGCGCCAGCCGCTGGCAAGCCACAGGGCCAGCAGCAGGTCGAGCGCGCCGGTTGCGCGGGCCATCGCTACCGGCATTACGCTGGCGAGCGGCGATCCAGCGACCATGGCCTCGATCTGCGCGGCGGGCGTCAGCAGCCCGGCCGCGGCCGAGATCAGCCAGAGCAGCACGGTCGCCCAGCGCAGCGGGCCGGCCAGCAGGAGCAAGCCGGCATGCCATCTATCTTGAGTCTGCGCCGGCTGCGCGGCCAGGTGCGCGTCGAGCGCGGCGGGGCGCAAGGAAAAGGCGTCCTCGGTGCGCGCCATCGAGTCCGGCGCGATCACATTGCCGCGCTCCAGCATGCGCCAGATGGTCGCGTTCATCGGTCCGCGGCCGGCGTGCTCCAGGACTGCCATACCAGGCGCCACCAGCCAGCGCGGCACGCTCAGGCAGCGTGCGCGCGCATCGCCCAGCAGCCAGCCGCGCCAGGCCAGCAGATAGTCGCGAAGGCTCAGCGCCTCAGGACCGCCGCACTCGAATACACCTTGCTGCGCCCCACCCAGCGCTTCGCAGACCAGGTCGGCCAGATCTTCTGCCGCCATCGGCTGCAGCTGCTGGGCACCGCCGGCGGGCAGCAGCAGGCCGCCGGGCAGGGCGGCCAGCGCGCGCAGCAGGGACGTGCCGCCATGGCTGCCGCGGGTGCTGTAGATCACCGAAGGGCGCAGCACGGCGACCGACAGTGGCAGGCCGAGCAGGGCGGCATCTCCGCGATGCTTGGAGGCGATAAACTCGCCGTCGCGCGGATCGCCAAGCGCGGAGATCTGAACCAGCCGTTTCACTCCAGCATGTACGCAGGCTTCGCCTAGCGCGCGGATCGCGACCTCGTGCACCCGGTCAAAGCGGTTGCTGCCGCGCTCCTGAAGTATGCCGGCGGCATTGACTACGGCATCGATGCCCTGCAGATGGGGCAGCCATGCGGCGTCGTCGGGCAGCTGGCGCAGATCGATCTGACGCTGGCTGGCGTTCGCCGGCGCGCCGCGCTGTGCCTCGATCACCGTCCAGCCTGCACCACGCAGACGGGCGCCGAGGATGCCGCCGATAAAACCATTCGCCCCCAGCAGCAGGACGCGGCCGGGGGCGAAGGGAGCGGGGCGGGGGCTGATCGACATGCACGCATTCTGCATGCTGCCCGCCGCCCCGGCGAGCCGTCATCCGACCCCGAAGGGGCCGGATGCCTGGTCAGCCTCAGGTACCGATGATGCCGCCGTCGTTGCGGGTGACCACCACCGTGGCCGAGCGCGGCGGCGCGCTGCCGCCGTCCGGCCAGCTGTCGCCGCCGCCTTCACCCGGATGCTGGATGTTGACGAAGACGCTGCGCATATCCGGCGTCATGGTGATGCCGGTGACCTCGCAGCCGCCCGGGCCAGCCAGGAAGCGGCGGATCTCGCCGCTCACCGGATCCGCCGCCAGCATCGCGTTGTTGCCGAACGGGCCGCTGGCCAGCTGGCTGCCGCTCATATCAGTCTGGATCCACAGCATGCCGCCGCGATCGAACCACAGCCCATCCGGGCTGGCATGGATGCTGTCTGCGCTTAGCTTGCGGTTGCCACCGGCGCCGGGAAGGATCGCGCTGTCCGACTCGGTGCCGGAGAGTACGTAGATCTCCCAGGCGAAACCATCGGCGGTGTGGTCATCGCCCGTGGGACGCCAGCGCAGGATGTGGCCGAAGGCGTTCGGGCCGCGCGGATTGGCCGCGTCGACCGCATCGGCAGCGCGACGGCTGTTGTTGGTCAGGGTGAAGTAGACCTCGCCCGAGATCGGATCGACCGCGCCCCACTCCGGACGGTCCATCTTGGTCGCGCCGAGCAGGTCGGCGGCAAGGCGGGTATTGAGGATCACATCGCCCTGATCGGCAAAGCTCACGCCCGCCGCGGCGGCAGCGGCCTGCAGCGCCGGGTTGTCGATGTCGATGGCCAGCCACTCTCCAGTGCCGTCGGCGGCGAAACGCGCCACGTACAGCGTGCCGCTGTCGAGCAGGTCGCGGCGCAGCCCCGACTGCAGCGGCACAAATGCGCCCTGGGTGACGAACTTGTAGATGTATTCGTTCTGCGCGTCGTCGCCGCTGTAGAAGACCACCGGGCGGCCGGCCTTGGGCGGCGCGTAGATGCAGCCCTCGTGGCCGAAGCGGCCCATCGCCGTGCGCTTCTTGGGTACGGACTTGGCATCGAAGGGGTCGATCTCGACGATGTAGCCGAAGGTGTTCGGCTCGTTGCGGAAGTCGGCGCTGGCCGACGCGCCCTTGCTGCTGG
Organism: uncultured Lysobacter sp.; assembly: GCA_964350895.1. Classification (GTDB taxonomy): domain Bacteria; phylum Pseudomonadota; class Gammaproteobacteria; order Xanthomonadales; family Xanthomonadaceae; genus Pseudomarimonas. The sequence continues at coordinate 13,546 of CAYGMG010000089.1, read as the reverse complement.
CGTCGAAGCGCTCCTGCGCGGTATCCCAGCCGTAGCGACTGTTGCCGCTGGGCACGCCGTAACGCGCATGCTCGCGCGGGCGTTCCGCATCGCGGTTGGCGAAGTAGCCGGCCCAGTTCTCCTCGCAGGTCAGGTAGGTGCCCCACGGGGTGATGCCGTTGCCGCAGTTGTTCAGCGTGCCGCGGGTCTGCGTGCCGTCCGCGCTGAACTTCGTGCGCACCTTGGCGTGCCCGCGCACCGGGCCGCTGAGCTCCATCAGGGTCTCACCGGTAATGCGCCGGTTGTACTGGCCGTCGGCCTGCTGCCACTGGCCGCCGCTCTGCACCACCTCGACTACGCTCACGCCATGCGCGGCGACTTCCTTGGCCACTTCCTCGGCCGGACGTGCGCCGTCGACGACAGTGGCGCCGTTCGGATGCATGGCGCCCTGGTCGATGTATTCGTGGTTGATCACCAGCAGACCGCGCTGGTCGGTGCTGCGTCCGGTGCGCAGCGGAAAATAGTGCATACCGTCATGGTGCATGCCGATCTGCTGCTGCTGATCGGCCGCCGTGTTGCCGCGGTCGGTGCGGAAGGCAGGGCCGTCGGAGAACAGCGGCTCGCCCCACTTGCAGATCACCTGCGCGGAGTAGCCGTTCGGCACGGTGATGCTGTTGTCGCGGGTCACTGCAATCGCCGGGAAGCTCGGCCGCATCGCCAGCGACTTCAGCTCTTCCTTTCCAAACACATAGTTCGAGCTGAAGTCAGGCGCCAGACCCGCAGCCAGCTTGGCCGCCACCGGCGTGGCAAGGCCCACCGCGGCCACAGCGGCCGTGCCTTGCACCAACCTGCGTCGGGCAAGATTGACCCGCAGCACATCGGAGAAGTGCGGATTGCTGGAACGGTTGCTGTCCTCGATCTCGAAGTCGGTGCTGGCGTTGTACGACGATTCCTGGCGCTCGGTCATGGTCCGGGTCCGCTGGCTGGGGGAGGGAACCGGCATCCTCGGCAGATTGCATGACCGTGACGTGGAGCACGCATTGCAAGATGGTGACAGCCGCCCGACACACAGTTTCCCCGGATCACGACGCCTCGCCCCCGAATGCAGGCGCCAGCTCGCTGGCGATCGCCCCGCCCCCTGTAGGAGCCAGCTTGCTGGCGATTCGCTGGTTGCAACGCCCCATCGCCAGCAAGCTGGCTCCTACACCCCGGCCCCGCTCACCAAACGGGGTGAACAGGGAGGTGAACAGGGGTCAGAGTAGATTTTCGACGTCGATGACTATGGCGAAAAGGACACTCTGAGCCGAGTGGCACTGACCCGAATGGCACCTGCTTAAGCCCGATCCCCCGAACCGTTATTCCCGCGCAGGCGGGAATCCAGTGACTTGCAGTGGTCCATGCCGGTCCAAAGGCGCTGGATCCCCGCCTGCGCGGGGATGACGACCTCAAGTCAGCCTTCGGCGCCTCCGAGACGCCTTCGGCGCGTCCAAGACGCCTTCGGCGCGTCCAAGACGCGCCCTACGCCTGGCCGCTTCGGGTCGACAAAGCGTATCCGTAGGGCGCATCTCGGATGCGCCGCGCGTGAACCCGCGAAAGCCGTCGGACCCAAACAGGGATCAGAGTAGATTTTCGACGTCGATGACTATGGCGAAAAGGTCACTCTGAGCCGAGTGGCACTGACCCGAATGGCACCTGCTTAAGCCCGATCCCCCGAACCGTTATTCCCGCGCAGGCGGGAATCCAGTGACTTGCAGTGGTCCATGCCGGTCCAAAGGCGCTGGATCCCCGCCTGCGCGGGGATGACGACCTCAAGTCAGCCTTGCCGCCAGCGAAGGCGCACACGGGCCGCGACATCCTCGCGCCGTGAATGCGCCGGTGTGTCCGCGCTATCCGCTGTCCGGCCCGCGGGGCAGTGGCTGCACGCGCTGGCGGTAGGCATGCACGTTGTCGCCCTTGATCCGCGACTCGCGGGTGCCTTTGACTTCGCCCGCCTTGTGTTCTGATCCCCTGACCGGCTTGGCCTCAACCGCGGTCTCGCGCTCGAAGGCGTGCGACTTGTCGGTGTTGCGGTAGTGCCGGTAGAGGGTCCAGTACAGCCCCGCAGCGCCGGCCGGGCCCAGCATAAGCAGGAAAAGTCCGCTGTCATCACTCATGGTTACACCAGGATCCAGAGGACGATGCCCTCGAGTACGGTACCGACGGTCAGCGCGGCGGCCAGCAGCTTCCATTGCTGCACCGGAACGCTGCCCATGGTTTCCCCGGTGCGACCGTTGACGGCGATGTAATGCAGCATGCCGCCGTCCTTCCCGGGCTGATGGTAGGAATACAGCCACACCGGCAGGTACATCGATACCCAGCGCGTGCCGTGGACTTCCAGACCTTCCTGTTCCCAGCGCACCCCGCGGTCGAACTGCCGCACCGAGTCGTGCACCTGGGAGCGGGCGATCGACAGCAGCTGGTCTTCCAGCCGCGGGCGCAGGTGCTCGACGTCGCGGTCACGCTTTTCCGAGCTGTAGCCGGCAAGGTAGGAGGCGTTCCACTTCACCGCGTTCTTGGTGTCGAAGGGCAGGATGGTGTTGATGATGTTGTTGGTGTTGCGCCGCGCGTTCAGGTCACCGCGCTCGGCCGAGGACTCCAGCGGCAGGTCGTCGACGGTGAAGTCGAGCTCGCGATCGATGCGGTACACGTCGGCGTCGTAGTAGGTCTTCTTGTCGTTGCCGCTGCCCCGGGTGTAGCGGCGGGTCTCGATCTCGCCCTGGCCTCTCAGCGCCGCGCTGACCTTGCCGTCGACGATCATGTAGGGCAGGTACACGCCGATGACGTTCTCCGGCGTGAACTCCTCCTTGAAGGCCTTGAGTGCGAAGCGCTGGCGCTTGCCGACGAACTGGCGGATGCGCGCGACGGCGTCGTCCTTCTTGACATGGAAGGGCAGCACCGCGTCCGGCACCGCGCCGTTGGCGACCTGCTCGTTGACCCCGAAGACGTGCCGGCACCAGTGGCAGCGCGCGGTCATTGCGCTCTCGGTATTGACCGTCACTTCGGCGCCGCAGCCGGTGCACTGGAAGCTGATCAGGGTGTCGGCGTCTTCCTCGATGCTGCGCGCGCCGGAGGCGATGATCGTGCCCGACAGCTCATCCAGCCCCTCACCGAGGCCAAACGCCTCCTCGACCCGGTGCCCGTGCCACTCGTTGCGGCAGAACATGCAGATCAGCATGTCGGTGCCTGCACGATGGCGGATGTCGGTGGCGCCGCACTTGGGACAGCGGTTGGCGCCGTCCTTCAGCTCTGCCGAGGCGGTGTCGAGCGCCGCGGGATCAGGCGCTTCCAGCTCCTCGCGGATCGCGTCCGGCAGGGAGGCCGGATCGATCGGCAGGCTGCCGGGCGCCGGTGGAACGTCCTGCGGTGAGCCCGGCCCGGTGGGGACGGGCGGGGGAGGGGGCGTGTTCGCGTTCGACATGGGGGCGGGTCGCTGCGCGGACTACAGGCCGAGCGCCTTGGCCTTGGCCGCGTCGTAGTCGGCCTGGGTGATCAGCCCCAGGTCGAGCATCTCCTTGGCCTTCTTCAGCTTGGCGATCGGGTCGTCTGCAGCGGCGGGCGGTGCCGCCGGCTGCTGCAGGCCACCGAGGCCGCCGAGCATGCCGGTCGCCATGCCGACGCCCATCACCCCGGCTGCGCCGCCGTTCTCGCCGGCCGACTGGATGCCCGCGGCCACGCTGGCCTGCAGGTTGGAGTTGCCGCGTGCGCCGGACAGCGCATCCGCGCGCTGCACGGTCTTCAGCAACTCCCGCGTGTTGGGGTCGTACTCGATCGAGACGATGGCGGTCTTGACGATGGCCAGGCCGCGATCCGAGCGCCACTGGTAGGCCTGCTCCACCGCATCGGACAGGCTGCGGGCAAAGCCGATCGAGTCCTGCTGCAGCTTGGTGATGCGATTGCCCTTGCTCGGGTCATTGGTATACAGGCTGAAGGCCGGCGCCAGTGAGCCCACCACCTCGTTGAACAGCTGAGCCGCCGCGGCATTGTCGATATCGGTGAAGTCGAACACCTGCCCGGGCTGCAGATAGCTGGCCGGGACGAAGTTCTTCACGAACAGGATCGGGTCGACGATCTTCAGCGTGTACGAGCCGCGGGTGACCGCACCCACCTGGGTGTTAAGAAACCCATCGTCCCAGTAGATCTCCGACTGGGTGCCGAAGCGGTTGTCCGGCAGCTCCTTGAGCGAGACGAAGAACGCCGCCTGCTGCGAGCCCGGCTGGCCGCCGAACTTGAAGCGCTCCCAGCTCTGCATGACCAGGGCGTCGACCAGGCCATCGCCGGCGAAGATCGACTTCGAATTGAGGTCGTCCGAGCGCCACTCGTAGGCGCCCGCTTCGGCGACGAAGCCGGTGACCGCGCCGTCCTGGAACAGCAGCAACCCATAGCCCTCGGGCACCACGATCTTCGAGCCATTGCTGATGATGTGCGAGGAGCTCCGCACGTTCGAGCCGCGTCCCGCATTGCTGCCGCGCGGTGCCGCGGCGAACAGGGCGGCCGTCGAGGGCAGACCATCCGGCACGGTGTAGAAGTCCTTCCACTGGTCAGCCAGCGTGCCGCCGATCGAACCTGCCACTGCTTGAATCAGACCCATGAGCTTGCTCCGTGCTGTCGGTTCGGGCGCCGCGCCCGCTACGCCTTGCAAAGTACAGGACAGTACGCAGCTGTGCATGTCCCTGGAGGCAGGGCCGGCTCGTCGGCGTTCGCGACTGGCCCGGAAGCCGGTTCTATACTCAAGGCACCGACAGGAGGACGCCCATGCCCTGGTCCCGACTCTGCATCGCCCTGCTGGGCGTCGCGCTCACCGCCTGCAGCGGCCTGCCGGCGAAGGCCCCCGCCGCGCCAACGGCCTCCGCAGCCGAGAAGGAAGCCCTGCCCAGCGCCCTGGACCGGCTCGTCCTGCACGACCGCCTCGCAGTCAGTCCACAGCCCACCGCCGACGACCTGCGCGCGCTGAAGGCGCAGGGCTACACCCGCATCGTCAACCTGCGCACGCCCAGCGAAGTCGACAACCGCAGCACCGTGCCCTTCGACGAAGCCGCGCTCGCCGAAGAACTCGGGCTCGACTACGTCCACCTGCCCCAGGGTGGCGACGACTACCCGTTCCGCGCCGACCTGCCCGACGGCCTTGCCGAAGCGCTGCAGGGCGAGGGCAAGGTCCTCGTCCACTGCGCCAGCGGCGCCCGCGCCAGCCAGGTCTACGCCGCCTATGCGGTGAAACACCTGGGCGTGGATCCCGACACCGCCCTGCGCCAGGCCGTCGCCTTCGGCCAGTGGCCGCTCCCGCTGGAACGCATGACCGGGGTGAAGCTCAGGGTGGTGCGGGCGGACGAGGACTGAAGCGCGGGGCGCCCGGAGCGACTGTGGTCCTGCACGCTCCGCGCAGATTGGTCTCCAACCCCAGTGTCCTGTTCAGTAGTCCGGCCGGGGCAGGGTAGGCCCCGCAGCCCGATTCGCGCTGGCATGATGGTCGCCGTGCCGGTGGGAGTACGCCCATGTCCACGCTTCGAGTCTGCGCCGCGCTGCTTGCGGGGAAACTGAGCGCTAGCCGTGGCCTCCCATCGCTGCTGGGTCAGCGGCCATGACCCAGCGCTCGGCTTGCTGCCTGATGGCCGTGGCCATGGTTGCCGGATGCAGCGGCGTGGTCGATTCGCTGGATTGCAGCGGGATCGGCACGGTGCGTGGCCGCTACGACGACGTGAACATCGGCCGTATCGAGCTGCGCTACGGCGCGGCCTGGGGCAGTGCCGATGCGGGCTACACCGTGGTGCTGGCCGATCACCCCGGCTACGCCGAGGCCCTGCAGCGCAGCGCGCATCCGCTGTCGGACAGCGAGCGCGCGGCGGAACTGCTGGGCTTGGTCGTGCTCGGCGCCGACTACAGCCCGGCAGGCGATTTCGTCGCTTACTTCGCCTGGGGGGAGGGCAGCAGTCGCGGCACCGGCGGCGAATATCGCGGCGACCTGCGTGTCGATGAAAAAGGCTGCGCGCGCGGCGAGGTGAAGTTGTATGGCGACAATCGGGCCGTGTTCGCTCTGCCCCTGTGGCGGCCCGACAACGCCCAGCTGTACGCGCAAGGGCCGGAGGACGCCCACGCGCCCTTCGCCGTCACCGGCGGCGTGGCCCCGCCCGGCTCGGATGACCCGCTGCAGGCCTGGGCGGCCGTGCACGCCCAGCTAATGCATCCGCACCCCGGCGAGGCCCTGCTGGCTCTGGGCCTGTCGGTGCCCGTGGCAGAGCATCTCGCAAACGATCCATCAGCCCTTGCAACCCTGGAGCGGCTGCGCACCCAGTGCCCGGATCCGGCTCGCGCAACGCTCAACGAGTACAGCGAAGTCGAGGGGCCTTCCAGCCCCGCACCGGATATCACCCTGTCAGGCTGGGTCAGCACCGAACTGGACGCGGGTGGATTGCGACTTCGCCAGTGCTCGGTCAACGAGCGCAACGGCCAATCGGTAGAGCAGTGCTGGCCGCTCAAGAAGGACTGTCGTCGTGCTCCGCTCTGGCGGCCAGACAACTGAACTGATCGTCTCGCCGGCTATGCCCTGTGCGGCAAGAATGATGCTCGGCAGACGCGGGTGATGACTCGGCCTAGGGCGGCCAGGGTGCCAGGGGAGGGAAGTGCACTCTGACCAGAAGGGCACTGACTCAAGGCCGTCATCCCCGCGAAGGCGCGGATCCAGCGCCTTTGCACCGACATGGACAGCTGCAAGTCACTGGATTCCCGCCTGCGCGGGAATGACGGTTCAGGGGACCGGGCTTCAGTCAGCGCCATTCCACTCTGACTACTGTTTCGCCTGTTGCGCACATCATTGTCAGCGAAACCTCCGTAGCGGCCTAAGGCTCGCCAACCGTCACCAATATCTCCACCTTGCCTTCGCCATCCACCTTCAGGATGCGTGGTCCGCCATTGCCCAGCTCGGGTGTGAAACTGCTCTCCCGAACGTAGACACTGCCGTCGTGCGCGGCAACGCCGGTCGGCGACCAGGGGGCGCTGGATCTGTAGAGCTGCGAGACGTCGCCGTTGGGCTGCACTGCCAGCACGGTTCGGTTGCCGTGGTAGGCGATGTAGATGACTCCGGCGGTGTCCACGGCCAAACCATAGAGCCGATTGGCCACCTCGGGACTGGGATGCTGAAACGGCGGGTCGGAAGGCGCCTGCTGCCGCAAGTCCCGAGCGATGGTGGTGACTGAGCCGTCTTTGGCGATCTTGTGCACCGCATCGGAGTCGAGAACGTACAGCGTATCGCTCGCGCTGTGGGTCATGGCCCGAATGCTGTTGAACGGCGAATGCTCGCCCCCCACGAACACGGTCTTGGGTTCGTTGGGCGCGCGTCGGTAGATGAGTCTCGCCGTCCCTGCAGAGGGATGGAAGAGGTTGCCGGCAGCGTCAATGGTGAACACACCCCCGGGGAAATCCTCCCGATCCGTGGTGCGTGGAATCAAGGTGATCAACTCACCCTTCGATTCGAGCTTCCAGAGGCCATAGCTTGGCTTGCCGTCGACATACTCCTCGCTCTCAAACACGAGGTTTCCCTGCCGATCCAGCATGAGCTGATGCGCCCAGCGATTCTCAACCACCGCCTCAAGCCCGCCACGCGGCGTGAGACGCCAGATCTTGAGCCTGCCGATGTCGCTGAAGTAGATGTTTCCCTGCTGATCGACGGCGATGCCGTGACCAGGATGAGCCTTGACTCCAAACGACGAGAGGATCAGGAACAGGGCCAGCAATAAGCTTTTCACTTGAGCTCCAGCCAAACCGGGGGTTCAGAAAGTGCATTCTGACCCGAATGGCACTGACTTAGGCCCGATCCCCTGAGCCGTCATTCCCGCGCAGGCGGGAATCCAGTGACGTGCAGCTGTCAGTGTCGGTCCAAAGGCGCTGGATCCCCGCCTTCGCGGGGATCACGACCTTAAGTCAGTGCCGTTCCATTCTGACCCCAGTTTCGACGCTATGGCAGCGGCGAGAACTCGGTCACCCCGTTCCAGCCGATGGCCTCGGCTGAGAGCGCATTCTGCAAGCTGGCGTCGAACACGACCCGGTACGGAAACGGGGACCCGCCGGGTGTCGTCTGGGTCATCCGCATGCGGTTGACGTCAAGCGGTGCGAAGAAGCTGGAGGAGAACAGAACTGGCTGACCGTTGACCAACCCGAGATCCGTGGGGACGACCGTGTTGGTGCTGCCGTTCGACAGACGCGCGATGACAAAGCTGCCGGCGATGGGCTGACCGGTCTGGGTATTCAGGCGCAGCAGGACTGTGACCGGTGCGCCACCCCCCGACCCGTAGCTGGCCTGCCATCCATTGACCGTGAATGCCTCGAGACCCGAGCCGCCGCCGGTAACGGTCATGGCCACGTACAGGGCATTGCCGCCGTCCCAGAGTATTCCGACTGCCCGGCCGTCAGGGCCGCCCGTCTCATAGCTGCTCACCAGCCAGTCAAGAGAGCCCGCGGTGAAGCTCGCCACGATGGGGTTCTGGTTGTTGGCCGTTGCCTGATGGGTGCCGATGTAGATCGTGCGCGCCCCGTCGCTGACCCGCGCCGCGCCGGAGGCCTGAATCTGCGCTTCGCTGGAAGCAGGCGTCCACTTTGCCACCTGGGTGTCGATCCCCACGCGCACTGCGCGCGCCTCGAAGCCATCCGAGAAGGGCAGCTGCGCGCTGGACAACGCCGGCAGCAGCAGGACGATCGCAGGAATGAGGAATCGCTGCATGGCCTCATCTTAACAGGGTGATAGAGCATCGATTTCACAGAAGACCCGATTAAACGATCGTGAAAGGGACCGACTGCGGGAGCCTACGATTGCGATGGCCGCAGCGCGATGCAGCGGCTGGCCGAGGGAACGTCCGGCGACAGTTGGCGCGCACATCGCGCCTGTAGCGCCATGCGCTGCCCCCTGGCGTTGATCGCTGGGTTCTTCCGTTGTTCGAGGGAACCTGACCCCTCGTCGGTGAATCGTGTCCCAGGGCCTTTCGGAGTGGAAATCCAGGTCCCGCCTCGATAGGCTCCCTGCCATGTGGAGAGCGTTCCGTCCCTCGTCGGATTCGGGCGGCTGGTTGGCCGGCGCCGCGCTCTTCTGCGCACTGGTTCTTGCCGGGCCCGCGCGGGCCAATCTCAGCGCCGGCGCGGTCTGTACGCAGGCCGGCCTGACCGTGCAGATCGACGAATGCTTTGCCCTGGTCAATCTGTACAACGCCACCCGCGGCGCCAGCTGGAGCAATGCCAGCGGGTGGGGCAGCGCCGACGTCGGAACCTGGTTCGGGGTGAGCATCGATGCCGTGGGTCGCAACGTGCTGGCGGTCGAGCTGCCGTCGAACAATCTCGAGGGCTTCCTGCCCGCACAACTCGACGCCTTGCCCAAGCTGCAGTCGCTGCTGTTGGCCAACAACCGCATCGCTGACCGCATTCCCGGCCGCCTTGGCAACTTGCCGGCGCTGCGCAATCTCGATCTCTCCGACAACTTCCTGATCGGCGCGATACCGGCGGAGCTTGGCAACCTCGCGCAGCTCAGGCTGCTGCTACTCAACGGCAACCACCTGGAAGGATCGATCCCATCGAGCTTTGCGCAGCTCGATCTGCTGAACACGCTGTACCTCTTCGACAACAGCCTGTCGGGCCCGATCGACGTGCTCGCCGAGCTGCCCGCCTTGCGCTTGGCCCTGCTCGGCGGCAATGCCTTCAGCGGCACCATCCCCTCCGGTCTGGGCGCGCTACCGCAGCTCGAACTTCTGTTTCTGGAGCGCAATGCGCTCAGCGGGCCGATACCCCCGTGCCTGGGCAATGCGTCCGCGCTGCAGGCCCTGGTCTTGTTCGACAACGCGCTCGATGGCCGCCTGCCGCGCGAATTGGGCAATCTCTCCCAGCTCGATACGCTGAGCCTTGGCGAGAACCAGTTGCGCGGGGCGCTGCCCGAGACCCTGGCTGCCCTGTCCTTGGATTTCTTCGGCATCAACAACAACCGCTTCACTGCGGCGTCCAACGGCTTTGCGATCATTCCCCCGGCCCTGCAATCCTGGTTGGCCGGCCTGCCCGCCAGCAACATCGCTGGGCAGACGCCATCGACCATCGTGTTCGACAACGGCTTCGAGCCAACGGGGTGTGTTCTGTGACGCACCGAACCAGGGCGACATGAGGCTCGCAACCGCGATCAGGATGGCCGTACTGGCGAACCTTCGTGCGCTGTACCGCAGCGCCGCATCCTAGCTCGGCACGGCTCGACGCCATCGCTTCCGCATAAGGCCCGGCGCATCCAGATCCGGGTCCCACGCGTCGCTCACGGAAGCGGCACGGCGCGAACGGTCCGGCCCATGTTCAACGCTGATTGGCCTCGAGTCCGGTAGCTCAACGGGTTGAAGATACGCTGCCGCCTTGGCGACCGGATTACCGTCCTTGCGGCCGCACCGAGTACTGTCTCAGCGGGAGGCCGACCGACTGGCAGCCCGATCACGCGTGCGACGGCCGCACGTTCTTGGCGGGCGCTACTCAAAACCGGGGGACGTCGGGATGACGACTTCAAGTCAGTGCCATTCCACTCTGCCACCTGTTTCGGCGACAGGCGCTACAGCGAAATGACGCATCAGTTCGCCGCGTCTTCCGCTGAAATTGCATGTTCGAGCCCTGCTGCGGGTCAGCGGCTGATGAACTGCTGATCCCAGCGTATCTGCAGGCCCTCCCGTCCCTGCGACGCGCCAATGTGGATGTGCGGGCTCCGGCTGTAGCCGTTGTTGCCCACTGTCCCGATCACTTCGCCATAGCGCACCGTCTGCCCCGGCTCGACCGAGAACGAGTCCAGATGGGCGAGGACGAAGCGGACGCCGTCGGCGGTCTCGAGGGTAATGCTGGACGCGCGAGACTGCCCCATGCGCCCTGGTTCGTTAACCACCGGGTTGGCCTTCACCAGCACCACTTCGCACTCGCAGGGCGAATGCACATCCGCCTGCCAGCCGAACCAGTCCTCATTGGCAGCGCCGTCTTCAGCGTAGGGCAACAGCCAGGTCCGCCCGTCACGGGTGACAAAGTCGAAGATCAGGCAGTCCTGGCCGAGATCGTCGCCCAGTATCGACATCTGTCCGGCCGGATGCTCCGCGCACATGAAGGGCTGGGTGTAGGGCGGATGGGCCAGCACCGAGGCCACATCGCGTCCCTGAGAGGGGACGCCCATCAGCGGCAGGCCGAGCTTTGGAAACCCCCACCAGACGAATACGCAGCCGGCGATAAAGAGAACCACGGCGAAGGCAAGGCGCTTGAGTGTTTTCATGGGTGGCTACGCTCAGAAAAGAGGAGGGAAAGGGCAGTGGTTCGGAGTGAGCCTGCCCGCGCAGCCCACAGTGGCGCTACAGGCGCGTCAGGACGGCGGCACAAACGATACGTGCCGGGACAAGCAACAGCCGTGCTTGTGACCGATGAGGCAAACCCCAGGCCGGGGATCGATCGCCCGGCGCGCGCCCAGATACCCACGCCGCTAGCTAGCCCATAGGGTGCGCCTTGGGCGCACCGACGCCCGACGCACCCAGCCGCCATCGCTCCACCAGCGCCCCCAACCTCAACCCCATCCAAACCCACCTCAGGGGATTCCCCATCCCCCGCCCGGCGTGTAGATTCCCCCAATCAGGCTACTAAGTCCGTTCTAGCCGAGCATGCGCAAAGCCACGCCCTTCCGACCGACAGCCGATCGCCGTCCCGCGTCGCGGCCGTCGACCGCCTTCGCTGAAGGCCGCGCATGGCCACCCTGATCCCCTCCCGCAGCCAGTGCCTGCCGCGGATGACCTCCGGCGAGCGGCGCACCGCGCTGCGGCTGGAAGAACAGTTGGATGACGACTACCTCGCCTGGTACGACGTGCCGATCGGCCCCAAGCAGCGGCAGCCGGACTTCGTCGTCCTGCATCCCAATCGCGGCCTGCTGGTGCTGGAGGTCAAGGACTGGAAGCTCGATACCGTCGTCTCCATCGACAAGACCCGCGCCGTCCTGCGCACCCAGCGCGGTGACGTCACCGTGGTCAATCCGCTGCTGCAGGCCCGCGCCTACGCGCTGGAACTCAACACCGTGTTGCAGCGCGACCCGGCCCTGGTCTTTCCCGCCGGCCACCGGCTGCAGGGCAAGTCGATGGTGCCCTGGGGGCATGGCGTGGTGTTGGCCAATGTCAGCCGCGCCCAGTTCGAGGCGCACGAGCTGGGCAATGTCCTGCCCGAGCATGTGGTGCTGCTGCGCGATGACTTGGCCGAAAGCGTCGACCGCGAGGCCTTCGAACAGCGCCTGTGGGACCTGTTCACCGCCCACACCGGCCACCCGCTGAGCCTGCCGCAGATCGACCGCATCCGCTGGCACCTGTTTCCCGAAGTACGTGTCGTTTCACCGATGCAGCCCGACCTCTGGGCCGACGACCAGAGCCAGAACGACACCGCCGCCATCGAGCAGTCCCTGCCCGACCTGATCCGCGTGATGGACCTGCAGCAGGAGCAGCTGGCCCGCTCGCTGGGCGAGGGCCACCGCGTCATCCACGGCGTGGCCGGCTCGGGCAAGACGATGATCCTCGGCTACCGGTGCCTGCACCTGGCGCGCAGCCTGAGCCGGCCGATCCTGGTGCTCTGCTACAACGTCACCCTGGCTGCGCGGCTGGAACAGCTGATCGCCGCGCGCGGCCTGCAGGCCCAGGTCAGCATCCGCAACTTCCACGGCTGGTGCCACGACATGCTGCGCACCTACCGCCTGCCCAAACCGGAGCAGGGGCGCGACATGTCGGCCTTCTTCGAGGCCATGGTCGAAGCGGTGATCGCCGGCGTCGAAGGCAATGCGATTCCCCGCGGCCAGTACGGCGCTGTGCTGATCGACGAAGGCCATGACTTCGAACCGCGCTGGCTGCAGCTGATCACCCAGATGGTCGACCCCAGCACCAACTCACTGCTGCTGCTCTACGACGACGCCCAGGCCATCTACGGCGGGCCCAAGCGACGACGCTTCAGCTTCAAGAGCGTCGGCATCAAGGCCCAAGGCCGCCGCACGACGATTCTGCGCCTCAACTACCGCAACACCTACGAGATCTTGGCCCTGGCCAAAGCCTTTGCCGGTGACCTACTTAATGGCGAAGACGATGATGACGTCGACGACACGCCCCACGTCATCGCCCCGGAAAGCGCCGGCCGCCACGGCCCAGCGCCCCAGGTCATCGACTGCGACAGCCCGCAGCACGAGGCCGAGCTGATCGCCAGCCAGGTCGCCGACCTCATCGCCAACGGCCACGACCCCAACCAGATCGGCGTCATCTGGCGCGACTACGCCCACGCCACCCGCATCGAAAAAGCCCTGCGCCGAGCAGGCGTCCCGCTGCACACCGCCACCACCAGCCGCGACAAGAAGTCCCTGTTCCAGGGCCCACCCAGCGTCAAGCTGGTCAGCACCCACTCCAGCAAGGGGCTGGAGTTCGAAAGCGTGTTTGTTTCCGGGCTCGGGCGGCAGGCCAAGCCTGAGGATGACCCGGTGACCGAGGCGCGGTTGCTGTATGTGGCGATGACGCGGGCGATGACGCGGCTTTGGGTG
>CAYGMG010000088.1:0-16713 GCA_964350895.1 uncultured Lysobacter sp. | reverse complement strand
GGGAGCGGATCGTATCCGCGACCGCAGCGCGACAGGCTTGCCACTGACTGCGGCTAGATCGAGACGTCGCGGTCGCGGATACGATCCGCTCCCACAACAGCTCGCCGGATTGCCCTGCGAAAGGCAGCTTTGCGCCCCAAGCACACCTTGGCAAACCGCAGCCACCCGCAGGAGCGGGCTTGCCCGCGACCGTGGCGCTGCGGATTCACCACAGCCTGTGGCCAGAGCGAAATTCCGCGGTCGCGCCCAAGGGCGCTCCTACGCACAGCGCGACCTTCTGGCGGCTGCGGCGCACGGCAGCCATGCGTTTAGAAGAATCCTCCACCTACCGCGCCGCCCGGGCGGCGAAGTAGGTGGCGTCCTCAGAAGCGCCAACCCAGATACAGGCCGTAGACCAGCGGATCGACCGCGACCTCACCGACCCGGTTGCGATCGACCGACACGCTGGCGTCGATGTCGATCCAGCGTACGTCGCCGACCAGGTGCAGGCTGTCGTTGAGTTCGGCCTGGAAGCCCAGCTGGGCGGCGGCGCCGACCGAGTTGCCGAGCTTGAGCCGGGTGCCGGCCAGCGGTCCCGTTTCGCGCTCGTCGTAGGTCCAGGTGTAGTTGATGCCGGCGCCGACGAAGGGTCGGAAACCGCCCGGCTGGCCGAAGTAGTACTGCACGCTGAGGGTGGGCGGCAGGTGCTTGAAGTCGGCTGCCTTTTCGCCGTTGAGTCGAACCTCGTGTTCGAACGGTGCGGCGGCGAGCAGTTCCAGCGCCCAGTTGTCGTCGAGGAAGCGGCCGATGGCCAGGGTCGGACGCACGTCGCTGCCGATCCGCGCCTGCAGCGCGCCGCCGGCGAGCGTGCCATTGTCCGACTTCGGGTCGACGTTGTGCAGGCCAAGGCGGACGAACCAGTCGTCTGCCAGCGCCTGTCCGGCAGGAGCGAGCAGGCCAAGGCAAAGCGCATACTTCAGGGCGTTCATGGAGTACCTCGTGGTGGGAAAAGTGGGTCGTCATCACCCGCTGCCCGCGCTGGCCGGCGGAGTAAGGACGTGGGTGGATTCGCTGCGCACCATTGAAAGCGGCAACCGGTGATGTACCCGTCCGCGGGAGATGAACACGCGCACGCGGCAAGATGAAAACTCGATGACAGTCCGCGGGGTGGGGGCGCGGCGCACTGCCATCCAGCCTGTATCGGTCGCGCGGCGTGGCGACGCAGCAGGGCTCCGGCTGCGCAATGCGCTTGAGCGATAGGTGTAGTGGGCTGAGCGCCGCGAGCGTTGGCTACGCCGGCTGCGTCATGCCGCCTTCGCCCTTGATGCTATCGATCTCTTTGCGATCGGCGAACGGGTGCGCCGGTGAGCCTGGTCCGAGGCACCCATTGGATTCCCTGCGGCGCCGGCTACTCAGACGGCGGCGTTGGGGGTGGTGCCGGGCGGCTCCAGGCGATAGCCGAGCCCGCGGACGGTGGTGATCCAGGAGGCCTGCTCGGCCTGGTCGAGCTTGCTGCGCAGGCGCCGGATATAGACATCGACCACATTGGTCAGCGGGTCGGCGTCGACGCCCCAGACATTGGACAGGATCCGCTCGCGCGAGAACACCCGCCCGGGGGAGCTCATCAGCAGCTCAAGCAGGGCCAGCTCGCGGGCGGTCAGTGAAAGTGCCTGTTCAGAACGGCGGACTTCCATGCGGCTACGGTCGAAGACCAGTTCGCCGACCACCAGTTCGCTGGCCCGCTGGACCAGCTGTGCCGGCCGGCGCAGCAGGGCTTCGATGCGTGCCAGCAGTTCGTCGAAGGCGAACGGCTTGGTCAGGTAGTCGTCGGCGCCGCAGCGCAGACCGGCAACGCGCTCCTGCACGCTGCCCATCGCGGTCAGCATCAGCACCGGCACCGGATGGCACTCGGCGCGGATCTGCTGGCACAGCTCCATGCCGGACTGGCCGGGCAGCATGACATCGAGCAGGGCGATGTCGAACTCGCCGCCGCGCAGCAGGGGCAGGGCGTCCTCGGCGCTGACCGCCACGCTGGGCACATAGCCCTCGGCGCGCAGCCCGCGCTGCAGGAAGTCCGCCACCCGCGCGTCGTCCTCGACAATCAGCACCTTCATGCTCAGATTCCTTGCAGTCCGCTAGAGAAGGGGCAGGCCGATGCTGACCTTCAGGCCCCGGGGCGTTCGCGGCTGCAGCTCGATACTGCCGCGATGCGCCTCGACGATGCGCCGGGCGATGGCCAGGCCGATGCCGGCGCCGCTCGGGTCGCCGGCAAGGCCGGCAGCGCCGCGGTAGTGCGGCTCGAACGCGTGGGCGAGGTCCTCCTCGGCCATGCCGGGGCCCTCGTCCTGCACGTGTACCCAGGCATGCTCGTCCTCCACGGCCATCGCCACCAGCACATGACCGAGTGTCGGCGAATAGCGCAGCGCGTTGTCGAGGATGATGACCAGGGCCTGCTGCAGGCGATCGCGATCAGCCTCGACCTGCAGCGCTGGATCGGAAGGGTCGACGGCCTGCACTTCAAGGATCACCCCGCGGTGGGCGGCGACAGCCTGCATCTGTCCGCTCGCCGCATTCACGATGTCGGCAAGCGATACCGGCTGCAGGGAGAGCGCGTAGTCCATCGCGCTGCCGCGCGCGGCGTCGAGCAGGTCCTGTACCCGGCCGCCCAGTTCTCCGGCGACCTCGACGATGCGGCTGAGGCCGGCCTGGGTGTCCTCGATTTTTTCCGGGCGGCGCAAGGCCAGTTCGGCCTCGCCGCGGATGATGGTCACCGGCGTACGTAACTCGTGGCTAAGCTCGGCGAAGAACTGGCGGCGACGTGCCTCGATACCGATCAGGGTTTCGTAGGCCTGGGTCAGGGCGCGGGTGCGCTCGGCGACCAGCTGGTCGAGCTTGCGCTGCAGCTCGGTGCTGCGGGCCTGGGCGTCTTCGAGGCGCTCGGCCATGCTGTCCAGCAGTCTGCCGATGCGCCCGAACTCATCGTTTCCCTGCAGGCCGCTGCGCGCAGCGAAGTTTCCCGCGGCCAGGGTCTGGCTGAGCTCGGAGAGCCGGGCGAAGGGAGTGTCCAGGCGGCGCACGAAGTAGGCCACCGCGAGGAAGGCGCCAAGCACCACGCTGGCTGCCAGCAGGCCGTTGACCAGTCGGATCTGCTCAAGGGCCGCGGTCAGCAGGTTGGATTCGCGCAGGCTGGCAGCTTCGTGCCGGGCCACCGCCTCGCGCAGCAGTCCGCGCATATCGCGGCCGGCCAGCTCGTCGAAGGCGAGCAGCACGCTGCGCCATTCCTCGGCCTCGCTCCGGCTGCCGGGCGCCTGGGCGCTGCGCACCGCGCGATCGAGGTTGTGGATGTTCTGGGCAACGGTCTCCACTTCGGCGCGCTCGAAGTCGACCTGGGCGGGATCGATCCGGCCGACCAGGTCGCGCAGTTCGATGACGCTTGCCGACATCGCCTGGGACAGCCGATCTCGCTCGGCGCCGTCGGCATCGTCGGCCAGCATCTTCTGCGCGTACCAGACCTTGAGCCGCTGCTTGTTGCCGGAGATTTCCAGATACTCGGCCAGCATCCGGGTGGCGACCACGCTGCGTTCGGCGTGGTGGGCGGCAGAGCGCGTCGCCCACCATGCGAACAGCAATTGGACCAGGGCCAGCACGGCGAGCAGGATGAAGGCCGCCATCAGCCGTGAGCGGATCACGGCAGCCTATCCCGCGCGCCGCTGCCGGCCGCGATCTCAGTTTGCCGAGAACGGCAGGGAGCTGTGGTGGACCACGATGCGCAGCTTGCCATCATCAGCCTTCTTGAAGCTCCAGGTCTTGTCGACGGTGGTTACCTTGCCATCCTTGTCGGTGACGATGACGTTGCCCATCGAGGTGGCCACATCGCCATTCAGATGCAGGGCCGCATTCTCCGCCCGGCAGGCGGTCCAGTTCTTCAGCGCGAAGCCGGTGTCGGCAGCGAAGTTGGGGTCACCGCCGACAAAGTAGGCCAGCGCGCCTTCGCGGGTGGTGCGGAAGGTCTGCGGCGCAGCGGCGAGGGTCGGCTTGAATAGCACCGGGCCCATCTGGTAGCCGTAGGCGGCGTCGATGATATCGCCGGCCAGGGCCTTGGCGGCGGCCTGCCCCTTGTCCATGTTGGCCTTGCTGATGGCGACCAGGGCCGAGCACCAGCCCTTCTGGGCGTCCAGCACTTCGGCTTCGCTGATGCTGCCGTTGTAGACCGGCGTGCTGGCCGAGGCGCTGGCGGAGACGGCGAACGCGGCGGCGGCAAGGGCGATGAGGGTGCGCTTCATGACGGTTCCTTCGAGAGATGGGGCAGTTCCCCGGTGGCCGACATTGAACGCGGGCGGGGATGACGCGGTCGTCCGCTGCCCATGAACAGCGGCCGTGCCCGACATTAACGTTTGATGACAAGGGCGCCGATCGCGCGCCTGCCTGTCCGGCGTCGCTGTCGTCCCGGGCAGGTTCGCCGTCAGCATCCCGACGAGGCGTCTCGATGAAGCCACCTGTTCAGTCGAGCAGGGACGGCCGGAAGCCGGGAAGCTGGCGCGCCGCCGTGCGCTGTTCGAAATCATGCGCATAGCCGATCAGCCGCGCCTCGTCGTAGGCGCGGCCGAGGAACACCACGCCGATCGGCAGGCCGTGGACCTGTCCGGCCGGGACGGTGATGCTCGGGTAGCCGGCCACCGCCGCGGCGGAGTAGCCGGCGCCGCGGAAGTGGTCACCGTTGGCGTAGTCGATGCTCCAGGCCGGGCTGACCGCCGAGGTCAGCAGCGCATCGACCTGATAAGTATCCAAAGCCGCATCGATGCCCTCGGCGCCGGCCAGGCGGCGGGCGCTGTCCCGGGCCTCTATGTAGGCGGTATCGCTGAGCGGGCCCTTGGCCGCGGCCTGCTCGAACAGCTCCTGACCGAACCAGGGCATGGCGCGGGCAGCGTTTTCGCGGTTGAAGGCGATCAGGGCATCCAGGCTGCCGATCGGTGCCTTGCTGGCGGCCAGATAGGCCTCGAGCGCCGGGCGGAACTCGTAGAGCAGGACCTCGAACTCGGGCTTGCCGAACTGGCCGTGGGTCGGCAGGTCGGCGGGATCGACGATCTGCGCGCCGGCCTCGCGCAGGCTGCGGATGGCATCTTCCATGACCCGGTCGACCTCGGGGTGGTAGCCCATCGCCCGGCGCATCACGCCGATCCGCGCGCCGCGCAGGGCGCCGTCCTGCAGCGCGGCCAGATAGTCGACTGCAGCGCGCTGGATGTCGGCGGCCGGGTCGGTCGGGTCGGCGCCGGCCATTGCCTGGAGCAGGGCGGCTGCGTCGGCCACCGAGCTTGCCATCGGTCCGGCGGTGTCCTGGGAAGGCGAGATCGGCACGATGCCGCCGCGGCTGACCAGGCCCAGGGTCGGCTTGATCCCGACGATGCCGTTCACCGCCGCCGGGCAGATGATCGAACCATCGGTCTCGGTGCCCACGGCCAGCGGCGCCAGGCCCGCCGAGACGGCCACGCCGCTGCCCGAGCTGGATCCGCAGGGCGAGCGGTCCAGCACATACGGATTGCGGGTCTGTCCGCCAAGGCTGCTCCAGCCGCTGGACGACTCGCTGCTGCGGAAGTTGGCCCACTCGCTGAGGTTGGTCTTGCCAAGGATCACCGCGCCGGCCTCGCGCAGCCTTTCGACCAGGAAGGCGTCCTCGGCCGGTCGGTGCGCGGCCAGCGCCAGCGAGCCGGCCGAAGTCACCATGCCGGCGGCGTCGATATTGTCCTTCAGCAACACCGGGATGCCGTGCAGCGGGCCGCGCAGCTGGCCGGCAGCGCGCTCGCGATCGCGCTCGGCGGCCTCGTCGAGGGCCTGCGGATTGGTCGCGATCACCGCATTGAGCATCGGCCCGGCATCGTCTATGGCGGCGATCCGCTGCAGGTAGTACCGGGTCAGGGTCTGCGAGTCCAGCTCGCCCTGGGCCATGCGCGCCTGCAGCTCGCCGAGCGATCGGTCTTCGGCCACCGCGGCTTTGGCTGCTGCGTCGTTGGCGACCGTGGCGTCGCTGCCTTGCGCTGGTGCGGCGCTGTCCTTCGCGCCCGGCGTCGGAGCCGAGCAGGCGACAAGTAGCAGGGTCAGCGTGCAACAGGTCAGGATGCGCATCAGAACGGGGTCCTCGGGCAGGCGGGCAGCGAATCGGAGAGCTGACGGCGGCCGAAAGCTGCCAGCCGGCCGCGACACGACGCTATCATGCGGCCCTTGCCGTCAAGGAGCGACCACGTGCCAGCTTCCCCCATCGCCCGTGGCAATGCAGTGCCGATTGCCGATGACGGTGATGCCCTGCATTTCTGCAGCACCTGCGCTTTTTCTGCGGCCTGTCTTGCCGAGGGCTATGACAAGTCTGCGCTGCAGGATCTGCACTGTCTGGTCGAGCACGAAGGCCCGTTCTCCGCCGGCACCCACCTGTTTCGCGAAGGCGACGACTTCCAGTCGATCGCGGCCGTGCGCGCCGGCACGGTGAAGACCTATGTGGTTGACGGCGAGGGTCGCGAGCAGGTGCACGGCTTCTTCTTGCCCGGTGAGGTGATCGGCCTGTCGGCGATCCACGGCGAGCGCTATCCAAGCAATGCGGTGGCGCTTGACACCGTGACCATCTGCCGCTTCTCGTTTCCCATGCTGGCGACCCTGGCTACGCGGATGCCGGGACTGCAGCGCCATCTGTTCCGCCTGCTCAGCCAGGACATCGGCAAGGCCGCCCTGCTCGCCGGCGATTTCACTGCCGATCAGCGCGTCGCCGCCTTCCTGATCTCGCTGTCGCGGCGCCTTGCCCTGCGTGGTTTCAGCCCGAACCGCTTCATCCTCACCATGTCGCGCAGCGATATCGCCAGCTATCTGCGGCTGGCGCCGGAAACCGTCAGTCGGGTGTTCCGGCGCTTCTCCGACGACGGCCTGCTGGGCGTCGACAAGCGCAACATCGAGGTCCTGCTGCCCGAGGCTCTGCACGATCTGGCGCGGCCGGTGCTGCGCTCGGGCTGAATAGGGCTGATCAGACAGGCAATCGGGCGGCCGAGCCTGGCTGCCGCAGTGTCCGGTTCACAGGGCGTACTCCAGGCCCAGCCAGATCTTGTCCACGTCCTGGGTGATGTCGTCGGCGCGGTAGCGGGCGATCTTGAACTGGGCGTTCCATCCAGCACGGAACCTCCAGTTCAGTACGGCGTCGATCTCGTCGCCGTAGCGGGCATCGCCGGCGTCGGCATCGAAACGGTGCAGCGTGATCGCCGCGCCCAGATTGCCGAAGCCGCGCTTCCAGCCGACGAAGCTGTCGCGCAGACCGGCAGCCGGGGTGGTCAGGAAGCGATCGGCCCAGCCGTTGAACGCGTGCAGGGTCGCCAGCGGGGTCTGGAAAGCATAGGACCCGTCGCCGCCCAGCCGCTCGAAGCCGAGGCTGAACTCGCCAGCGGCCAGGCCCACGCCGAGCTGGGCGAAGGCGTAGTGGGCGCGGTTGCTGCGGCTGCCGTCCGCGTGTGGGCGCTGCTGGGCGAGCTCCAGCGCGTAGCTCAGCGGCGGGCCACCAGCCAGCGCTGACTTGCCTTCGTAGCGCAGGCCGAGATTGCGATGCGAGGTCGCCGGCAGGCTCTGGTTGTCGTACCACAGGCCGAGCGCGCTCAGTCGCCCTGGGCCGAGCGTGGTGCCCGCCTCCAGCACATGGCTGTCGAGATTCCAGCGTGCCTGCAGCGGATTGGGATGTTCAGCACCGAAGATCCGCTGCACGCGATCGAGGAAGGCATAGTGCAGCTGCCAGCCCTCCGCGGCGAACTGCACATCGAGCGCATCGAAGGTCTGCTCGTTCTGCCGCCAGCCGACCGAGCCGATGAAGCGCTGGTTGCCGAGGTTCAGCCGCTGGCGGCCGACCGTCGCCTGATAGCCACTGTCAGCAAAACGCAGCCAGGCCTGGTCAAGCTCGGTGTTATCCGGATCGGCGACCACCGGGAAGCTCGTGGCCCCGTTGGCGGTGCTGTTGTAGCGCTCGCCGAACAGATGGCCGGTGTGCTCGGCCTCGGCAAACGCCGACCAGCGCGGCGAGAACGCAAACAGATAGCCGAGCCGCGCGCGATAGGTGGTCGACTCGGCGCGTCGCGCGAAACCCTGGTCGTCGACCGACTCATGGCGCAGGCGCAGCTGGAAGCTCGGGCCGCCGTCCGCGGCGGCTGCGGGCGCAGCATCGGCAAGGCAGGCTGCGGTGATGGCAAGGCCGAGCAGGGTGCAAAGGGGGCGCTGCATGACGAGGTCCTTTCCCGTGGAATTGCCAGCAAGTGTGGAGCTGGCAGCGATGCCGCGCCCTGATCCAGATCATGGCTGCCGGGCCAGTGCCGACGCAGACTGGCAGCGTCGAATCAGGAACTGTCCGCCATGTCCGCCGCCGCCCCGCTGCTCGATCGCCTGCCGCTGGCCGCTACCCCGCATCGCCTGCTGTTCGCTGTTGGCGGCCTCAACCTGCTGCTGTCGATGGCCTGGTGGGCCGGCTGGATCATCCAGCTGCGCTGGGGCGTGGCTGCGGTGCCGCAGGGTTCGCTGTACGGCGGCAGCGTGCATGCCCTGGTCATGCCCTACCTGGTGCTGGGCCCATTCCTGTTCGGCTTCCTGTTCACCGTGTTCCCGCGCTGGATGCCGGTGCCTGCCTTCACCCGCTGGCACTATTTGCCGACCGCGGCCTGCCTGCTCGCGGCCCAGTGCCTGCTGTTGGCCAGCGCCTGGATGGATCGACATGTAGTGGTGCTGGCAGGTTTGGTCGGACTGGCGGGCTGGGCCAACGGGGTGTTTCTGCTGCTCAGCCGCCTGCGCCAGGACCCAAGTGCCTGCCTGCATGCGCGCTCCATCAGCCTGGCAATGAGCATTGGCCTGTGCGGCTGGCTGGCCTTCGTTGTCCATCTTTGGACCGGCGCGCCAGAGGCGCTGCAGATCGCAACCAGGGTTGGCGTTCACGGCCTGCTGCTTCCGGTCTATCTCTCGGTAGCCCATCGGATGTTCCCGTTCTTCGCCCAGTGCGTGGTGCCGGGCTATGTGATGTGGCGACCGGCTGCCTGGCTGTGGCTGGCTGTGGCGGTATGCCTGGCGCATCTGCTGCTGGACATCGCTGGCCTGCCTTCGTGGTGGTGGCTGGCCGACCTGCCGCTGGCCGCGCTCGGCCTGCTCTGGCTGTGGCGCTGCAGCCCGCCGGCGAGCAGCCCCTTCGTCCTGCATGCGCTGTTCATCGCCATGCTCTGGTTGCCGATCGGTGCAGCGCTTTCGGGCCTGCAGTCGCTGGCGGTGTTCGCTGGTGCCGAGTTGATCCCGCTGCGTGCGCCGCTGCACGCCTACACCATCGGTTTGTTCGGCGCCCTGCTGGTGGCCATGGTCAGCCGGGTCAGCCGCGGCCATTCGGGCCGGCCGATTGGCATGAACGCGATCGACCGCTTCGCCTTCTTCGCCATCCAGGCGGTGGCGGCCTTGCGCATCGCTGCCGAGTGGACGACCGACCCGTGGGCCTTCAACGCTATTGCCGCCGCGCTGTGGGTCGCGGTGCTGGCGCCCTGGCTGGTCCAACACATCGTCTTCTGGTCGACGCCGCGCGCCGACGGCAAGCCGGGCTAAACCCATGAGCGATCCCGGCCTGCACCCCTGCTTCCTTGGCCCCTACGGCGAGAACGACGCGCTGCTCGAGCAGCTGATCACCGAGTTCTTCCGCGATCACGTCTACTGGCGGCGCAACATCCACCCCGAGGATCCGCCGGCGATTCCCACCCACGCCCGGCACCGGGCCGACTTCCAGGCCTTCGAGTCACGCCTGCGCCAGCAGCTGCACCAGCTCTCGGCGGCGCTCAAGCGCTCGGTGCCCTTCCACAGCCAGCGCTACCTGGGACACATGGTCAGCGACCTGCTGATCCCCGGCCTTGCCGCGCAGATCCTGACCCTGCCGTACAACCCCAACAACGTCAGCGACGAGGCCGCGCCGGTCACCCTGGACATGGAGCGCGAGGCCGGCATGCAGCTGGCACGGATGCTCGGCTATGGCACCGACCCGCGCGCCACCCCTTGCGCGTTCGGGCACCTCACCTCGGGCGGCACCTCGGCCAACTTCCAGGCCCTGCGCCTGGCGCTTGCCCTGAAGTGCTATCCGCTGGCTCTGCACGCCGCCGGGGTGCCGCTGCCTGGTCTGCCGGAGGATGAGCTCGACGCCTTCCTGCTTCCGGTCAATCGATCGATCGACCTGTTCAGCGCCGCGCAAACCTGGCTGGCCGCGCTGCCTCCGCGCGAGCGACGCGGCTGGAGCCGGCGCATCGAGGCCGGGCGGGTCGAGCAGCTCGGGCTGGCCGGCTTCCTTGCCGCGCATCCGACGCTGTCGACGCCGCTGGTGCTGGCGCCGGCCACCGCGCACTACTCCTGGAGCAAGGGCATGAAGCTGCTCGGCCTTGGCCGGCAGCATCTGCTGCAGGTGCCCGAGCGCGACATGCGCCTGGATGCCGAGGCCTGCGACGCGCTGCTCGAGCGCTTGCAGGAGGAGCGCCGCCCGGTGCTGATGGCGGTCGGCATCCTCGGCAGTACCGAGTTCGGCACTATCGATCCGATCGACCGCCTGTGCGATGCGCGCGACCGCGCCGCCGCCCGCGACTTCGGCTTCTCGGTGCATGTCGATGCCGCCTGGGGCGGCTACCTGATGACCCTGCTGCGCGACGAGGACGGCGGCCTGCGCAGCGCTGAGGCAGTCGGTCGCGAGTTCGCCCGCTTTCCCCGCCCCGAGGTGCACGCCGCCATGGCCGCGGTCGCGCGCAGCGATTCGGTGACCGTCGACCCGCACAAGCTCGGCTACCTGCCGTACGGCGCTGGCGCCTTCCTCTGCCGCGACCGTCGCCCGCTGGAACTGCTGGCTGAGTCCGCCGACTACGTGTTTCATGATGGCGAGAGCGACGATCCCGGCGCCCGGCTCAACGCCATCGGACGCTATGAGATCGAGGGCTCCAACCCCGGCGCGATGGCCGCTGCGGTATGCGTCACCCACCGCGTGATCCCGCTCGACGCGACCCATTTCGGAAGGATCCAGGCGGCCACCCTGCGCAGCACCGAAGCCTTTCGCGACCTGCTTGCCGAGTGGGCGCCGCGGATGGCTGGTCAGTTCCGCGTGGTGGTGCCCTTCGAGCCGGACTGCAACCTGCTGTGCATCGCCATCAATCCGGCCGGCAATTCCACCATCGATACCTGCAACGCCTTCATGCGCCGCCTGCAGCGCCGCCTTGGCAGCGACCCCACGGCGCCGCGCCTTGAGCAGAGCTTCTACGGCAGCGTGACCACCCTGCGCGGCGATGCTCTTGGCGCTGCGCCGATGCAGCAACTGCTCGAACGCCTCGGTATCACCCCGCCCGACGATCCGGAAGAGCTCGACGCGCTACGCCTTGTCGTGCTGCGCCACACCCTGATGAACCCGTTCCTGCTCGACGAGGTGAACGGCATCAACTACCTGGCCCGCTACCTGGCCTACCTCGAAATGCTGATGCCCGAGCTCGTGCAGCCGCCCGGCTAGGCACTATCCGGGCCCTTGCGCGGGCTGCCGGAGCCTGCGCGGCAAGATCGGATTTGGTCGCATAGCGGATGCGCGCACCCCGCCTTTGTAGGAGCCAGCTTGCTGGCGATCGCCCCACCCGGTACGCCTTTCGCCAGCAAGCTGGCTCCTACAGTTGATCGCGCGATAGGGGGGAAGGACCGTATCGGGCGCGAAGAAGACGTCCATAGGGTGCGCCTTGGGCGCACCGGGCGTACCGTCCGAACGCCCGTATCGATACGCCCAAGGCGCACCGGGAGTGCCGTCCGAACGCGCGTATCGGTGCGCCCAAGGCGCACCCTACGGGGAATCGGCGACGCGCGGCGAATGAGGAATATGCGCGGCCCAATTTCGACTCCATCGCCCTGCAGCGCCACCCTCGTGGCACCACCGCGCAGCGCGTCAGGGTCAGAAGTCGAGGGACAGCCGCACGCTGAAGGTGCGCCCGGGCTGGGTGTAGAAGTCGAGGTCGTTGGCGTCTGCCGCGAGGCCGCGGGTGTTCGACCACAGCCAGTGCTTGCGATCGAACAGGTTGTTCAGTCCGGCATGGAGGCGCAGCGGCTCCATCGGCTGCCACCAGCCGGTGAGGTCGATGACCGTGTGGCCGGGCGGAGCGAACAGCTGGCCCGAGGATTCGTCCAGCCGGCGCTTGCGCGCGGTGGCGGTGGCCAGCAGTTCGCTGCCCCAGCGGCCGCTGTCAGCGGCAAAGGCAAGGCCGAGGGCGAGGCGCGCCGGGTCGACGCTATTCAGCGGCTGATCGCGGGACAGGTCATCGCCGCGCGCCCAGCTGGCCGCGCCGCGCAGGGTCCAGCGCTCGCCCAGGCGATGCTGTCCTTCGACCTCGATGCCCTCGATGCGAGCGCGCTGGCGGTTGATCGACTGGAACACCAGGGCGCCGGTGTCCGGGTCGACGCCGAGATTGGCGCGCGAGTCGATCAGGTCGCGGTAGCGGTTGTAGAACGCGGTGACGCTCAGCGCGGAGCGCGCGCCGCTCCAGCGCCAGCCCAGGTCGATGCCGCGGCTGCGCTCGTCGCGCAGGTTCGGGTTGGGACGTACTTCGTAGTTCAGGACCGGCAGCGACAGACCAATGTTGAGGTCGGAAAACGGCGGCGAGCGGAAGCCCTGGGCGAACTGGGCGAACAGCTGTTGCCGATCGCTGAGCGCAAAGCGCAGGCCGAGCTTGCCGGTCAGTGCGCCGGCGCTGTCGTCGACCACGCTCAGGTCCGGGAAGTCCTCGCGGAACAGCGCGTCGGGCCGCGCGTCGAGGTGGTAGTGCTCGTAGCGCAGACCGGGCACCAGCGACCAGCGACCGAAGCGGATCTCGTCCTGGGCGAACAGGCCGACGCGCTCGGCGATCGAGGGTGGGAAATCGCGCACCGGGAAACGCTCGCCGAGGATCACATTGCTGCGCGCGCCCGTTGCAAGATTGGTCTCGACGCCGTCACGGAAGCCGCCGTACTCCTGGCGCTCCAGCTCGATGCCGTAGAGCAGGGCGTGGCGCAGGCGTGGGCCGCGCCAGGCCGCGCTGGCGACCAGATCGATACCCAGACTGTCCTGCTCGAAGCGGAAGCGGCGCTCGCGCAGCGAGGGAAACGGCGTGCTGCGGTCGGGGTTGCGGGTCTGCGCGGTGTCCTGGGTGACCTCGCTGTTCTGCAGGTAGGCCAGCAGGGCGAGTTCGTGCGCGCGCGGGTCATCGAACTGCCAGCGCGTCGACAGGCTGAGCCGCTCGCGCTGGTAGCGGTCGTCGGCCAGCAGCAGGGTGGTGCTGGCAAAGCGGCCGGCGCCGAAGCGCTGGGAGACCACATCGGTCTGCCGCTCACCACGACTGCCCTCGGCGATCACTTCGTAGTCGCCCAGCCAGCTGCTGCGCCCGGCGAACTTGGCCAGCAGGGCTTCGCGCCGCGAGTCGGCGGGGTTGGGCTCGCTGCGCGCGCCGTCGCCGAGGTTCTGCACGGCTTCGCCATCGCGGCGCGAGGCAGCCAGCAGCAGGGTGGCCTCAGGGCCGA
Source organism: uncultured Lysobacter sp. (assembly GCA_964350895.1). Taxonomy (GTDB): domain Bacteria; phylum Pseudomonadota; class Gammaproteobacteria; order Xanthomonadales; family Xanthomonadaceae; genus Pseudomarimonas. The sequence goes on along the minus strand of CAYGMG010000088.1, from coordinate 3,198 downwards.
CTTCCTGTGCATGCAGGGCAGCGGCGAGCAGGCCCTGGTCGCGCTGGCTGAAACCGCTGCGCAGCCCGGTCACCGCGCTCTCGCCGGGACGCAGGGCCAGCACGCTGTCTGCATTGCGGCTGGACAGGGCGATGATGCCGGCCAGTGCGTCGCTGCCGTAGAGGGTCGAGGCCGGGCCACGCAGCACCTCGATGCGTTCGAGCAGTTCGAGGTCGGCGAGGTCGCGGCTGGCCGAGGCGAACTGGCCGACCGAGAAGGTTTCCGGCAGCGGCACGCCGTCCAGTTCCACCCGCACGCGATTGCCGCCCAGCCCGCGCAAGCTGAAGCCGCCGCCGCCGAAGCGGGTGCTGTCGCTGTCCACGCGCAGCCCCGGGACAAAGCGGGCGAGATCAGCGCTGTCCTGCATCAGCAGGCGCTCGATGTCCTCGCGCTGCACCGTGCTGACTGGCGCGGCCACCTGGGATACCGGCTCCGGCCGTCGGTTGGCCACCGCGGTCACGGTGTCGAGCAGGACCGGAGCCTGCGTCGGTGCCTGGGCCAGTGCGCAGGGCAGGGGCGTCAGGGTGAGTAGAGCAATCAGGGGCGCAAGGCGCATCGCAATGTCCTGCTGTGGAAAGTTGTCGCCAGCCTAGGCAGTGCAGGGGTGTGGCGAATTGATCGGGCGCAAGTCCGAGGCGGTCGACTGGCGCGATCTGGCCTGTAGCTGATCCAGGTCAATTCGCCGCGCCATCGAGCCGGCGCAGACTGCCCTCAGCCCGATCGCGGGTAACCGTTCGATCCCTCCACCAAGGAGATGTGCCATGTTCCGTCGAACCGCCTTGTTCAGCGTGCTGCTCGCCGCGCTGAGTAGCCAGGCCTGCGGCAGCGATGTCGTCAACGAGCGTCCGCCGCAGAGCGCCGCAGAGCAGGGCAAGGCCCTGTATCTGGCCAACTGCGCGGCCTGCCATCAGCCCGAAGGCGCAGGACTGCCCGGCGCCTTTCCGCCGCTGGCCAAGTCCGACTACCTGACCGCCCACGGACCGGCCGCCGTCGCCGGCATCGTGCTCAAGGGCCTGAGCGGCAAGCTGGTGGTCAACGGCGTCGAGTACAACAACCTGATGCCGGCGATGAGCCATCTCTCGGACGGCGACGTCGCTGCGATCGTCAACTTCGTCTACGCCAGTTGGGACAACCCCGGTGGCACGGTCAGCGCCGACGAGGTCAAGGCGCAGCGCGCCTCGCTCGCCGTCTCTGCCGACCCCTCCCAGGGTGAGCGCCATCCGGGCACCAAGGAAGGCGTGATGAAGTACCAGGGCGCGCCCTCGACGGTGGCCGCGGAAGACGTCGAGATGATGATCAACCCCGACGCGCCGCCGATCAGCAAGGCCGAGTTCGGTCGCGCCACGCAGATCTTCTTCGAGCGCTGCGCCGGCTGCCATGGCGTGCTGCGCAAGGGCGCCACCGGCAAGCCGCTGACCACCGACATCACCCGCGCCAAGGGCACCCAGTACCTCGAAGCGCTGATCAACTTCGGCTCACCCGCCGGCATGCCCAACTGGGGCACTTCGGGCGACCTCACTGCCGACGAGGTCAACATGATGGCGCGTTTCCTCCAGCATGATCCGCCGGCGCCGCCGGAGTTCGGCATGCCGGAGATGATGAAGACCTGGAAGGTGCTGGTGCCGGTGGAAGATCGCCCGACCAAGAAGGAGAACGACTACAACATCGACAACTTCTTCGCCGTCACCCTGCGCGACTCCGGCGAGATCGCCCTGATCGACGGTGACACCAAGAAGATCATCAGCATCATCAAGACCGGCTACGCGGTGCACATCTCGCGCACCTCGCATTCCGGCCGCTACGTCTACACCATCGGCCGCGACGGCCGCATCGACCTGATCGACCTGTGGATGAAGACTCCGGCGCGGGTGGCCGAGATCAAGATCGGGCTCGAGGCGCGCTCGGTCGAGACCTCCAAGTACAAGGGCTACGAGGACAAGCTGGCGATCGCCGGTGCCTACTGGCCGCCGCAGTTCGTGATCATGGACGGGCCGACCCTGGAGCCGCTCAAGATCGTCTCCACCCGCGGCACCACGGTCGATACCCAGGAGTACCACCCGGAGCCGCGCGTGGCGGCCATCGTCGCCAGCCACGAGCATCCGGACTTCATCGTCAACGTCAAGGAGACCGGACGCATCCTGCTGGTCAACTACTCCGACCTTGCCAACCTCAACATCACCACCCTGGACGCCGCCCGCTTCCTGCATGACGGTGGCTGGGACGTGACCAAGCGCTACTTCCTGACCGCGGCCAACCAGTCGGACAAGCTGGCGGTGGTGGATTCACGCGAGCGGCGGATGGTCGGACTGATCGATGTCGACAAGATCCCGCATCCGGGACGCGGCGCGAACTTCGTGCATCCCAAGTACGGCCCGGTCTGGGGCACCTCGGCGCTCGGCAACGAGAAGGTGACCCTGGTCGGCACCGACCCGGTCGGCCATCCCGAGCACGCCTGGAAGGTCGTCGAAGTGCTCAAGGGGCAGGGCGGCGGTTCGCTGTTCATCAAGACCCACCCGAAGTCGCACAACCTGTGGGTCGATACGCCGCTCAACCCGGACCCCAAGATGAGCCAGAGCATCGCGGTATTCGACACCCGCGACCTCGGCAAGGGCTTCGAGGTGCTGCCGATCGCCGACTGGGCGGACCTCGGCGAGGGCCCGAAGCGGGTGGTGCAGCCGGAGTACAACAAGGCCGGTGACGAGGTCTGGTTCTCGGTCTGGAACGGCAAGGACCAGCGCTCGGCGATCGTCGTGGTCGACGACACCACCCGCAAGCTCAAGGCGGTGATCAAGGACGAGCGGATCATCACCCCGACCGGCAAGTTCAACGTCCACAACACGGTGGGCGACGTTTACTGAGCAGGCAGCTTCACTTCACCTGCAAACGGCCCGCTTCGGCGGGCCGTTCTTTTTTGTCGTCTGGTGGGCGGCAGAAATGGGCGCATAGCTGCCGTTCGCCCTGGCCGGCGAATGGGGCCTTTGTCTTGCAAGCAAGATCAAAAGCGTTTCGATCTGCCCTGCGGGCAGCCCGAGTCACTTTCTCTTGTTTCGGCAAGAGAAAGTAACCAAAGAGAAGCCGACCCCACTTCCGCGCCGCCACTGCTTCGCAGTGTCGGTGCCCTGCGCTACTCGCCATCTTCGGGCCGGCGTGAACTCGCAC
>CAYGMG010000087.1:0-16728 GCA_964350895.1 uncultured Lysobacter sp. | reverse complement strand
GTGGCAAGCCTGTCGCGCTGCGGTCGCGGATACGATCCGCTCCCACAACAGCTCGTCGGCGTGCCCTGCGAATGTCTGCTTCGCGCCCGAACTCACCGTTGCGCTCAGCTCAGGCTCAACCTGAAAAGCCAGCCCTGCCGGCTTGTATGCGCCGCTGTTCGGCATATAGCCGGCTGGCATATGGGGATGCCTGCCGTACCCCGTTCCGCCCCCTTCCCTCGCATCCCGGCGTCGTGATCTGCGCGCCGCATCTGGCGGCTGCGCTCACTCAGCCCCTGCCAGCCATGCGCCCAGCGCATCGGGTGGCAGGACAGTGATCCGGTGATCGCGGCGCAGGCGGCGATCCAACGCGAGCAAGGCGCGATCGCGGGAGAGGATGGCGCCTGCGCCGCCACGCACGGCCAGGTCGATGAAAGGCTGGTCGTCGGGATCCTTGCAGCGCGGAAGGGCGCGGTTGGGCTCGGCTGCTTGCAGCAGCGTGCAGCGGCGGTCGAATTCGTCGAACAGGACCTCGCGTGACCGCGCATCCAAGGCGAACGTGGCATAGCCCAGCACGCGTTGCCACTCGTCGCGCACGGCTGGGTCAGCAATCAGTCGGACGGCGCCCATGGCATGACGCTCGGCAAGCACCGCGCAGCGCGGATCTTCGAAGTGCAGCCAATCCAGCCAGACCTGGGTGTCGAGTACCAACTGCAGGCTCATTGGCGTGGCGGGTCTCTGCCCGCCTCAGCAGCCGGCGGCATCTGCTCTTTGGTGGTGTCCTGCTCCGCCGCCGTGGCGCCGTCGATAGGTGGATCGTCCTGTTGTGCTGCCGGCAGCTGTGTTGGGGTCTGCAGGTCCGTTGCTGCTATCGGCTGCGGTGCCGGGCGCTGCGCGTGCGGCGCCAGCAGGCGCTCCCAGCTGCGCCCCAGCTGGGCATATTCCTCGCTGCAGCCGGCGGCGCGCTCGGCGGGCAGCTGCCAGTCCTCGAGCAGGCTGGGGCGCGAGGCCGGATCACTACCGTAAACCCAACACAGCAGGTTGAAGTAGCGCTGGCGGTCCAGCGAGTGCGCCGCGGCGACGTCCTCGCCGCCGCTGATCTGGGCGGCGAACACGCTGGCCGCGCTGAGCAGGCTGCCGCTGTCACCGTCGGCCAGGAGCAGCCAGGCGGCCAGTTGGTCGACGGCATCTTCCTCGCGGCCGGTGATCGGCAGACGCAGCTGGTCGACCAGGGCGTGGCCCAGCTCATGCAGGGCGATAAAGCGTAGGGCGCCATCCAGCGCCTCCAGCATCTGCGCCTCGTCATCCAGCTGCGCGGCCAGCAAGCCGGCCATCTGCTGGGCCAAAGGCAGACACAGCCGCACTTCGCGGCGGCTCGGCTCGTACCAGGCGTTAGCGTCCTCGCAGCTGGCAAAGCGCAGCTGCACGGTTTGGCTCAGGGCGACCCGGGCGTTGACCAGCCGAGCCGCCGCAGGCAGGGCGCCCGCGCCATCCAGCTGGACGGCAAGTTCGCGCTGATCCGGGTCAGCGACATCGGCAGCCGAAGGGAGGACCCCGGCGACTAGCGGGGCAGCCAGTCCCAGCGCTAGCGCGCAGGTCCCGGACAGCCGGATCAGAGTTTGCAAAGCGCTCGGGTAGGCCATGAGCGGAAGCCTAGCAGGGAGTCCGCGGCTGGCCGGCTGCGGGGGCAATGCTGCGACCAACGCGCGGCACTTGACACGAACGATCGTTCGTTTTCTAATCTGAGCCATGAACGCAGCCTCATCCAAAGGTGAGCAGACCCGCGACCGGCTGATCCGGCTCGGTGCCGGACTGGCCCGCGCCGAGGGACTGGAGGGCCTGACCATTGGCAACCTGGCCAGTGCCGCGGCGATGTCGAAGAGCGGCGTGTTCGCCCACTTCGGCTCTCGCGAGGACTTGCAGCTGTGCATCCTGGATGCCGCCTCGGCGCTGTTCTCCGAGCAGGTGTTCCGGCCGGCCATGCGCGAGCGGCGCGGGCTGCCGCGGCTGCGCGCCATCGTCCGCCGCTGGCTGGGCTTCCTGCAGGGGCTGGGCAGCGATGGCGGCTGCATCATGATGGCTGCGGCCAGCGAATACGACGACCGCCCCGGGCCGGTACGTGACCGGGTGCAGCAGATGCAGCGGCAGCTGCGCGGCGAGCTTGAGCGCGCGGTCGCAATGGCGGTGGACGCCGGCGACCTGGCGCCCGCCAGCGACGCGGCGCAGGTCGGCTTCGAGCTGCACGCCCTGGTCCTTGGTACCCACCACGATCTGCGCCTGTTCGGCAGCGAGGCCGCCGTGCCCCGTGCCGAGCACGCATTCGAAGCGCTGCTCAAGCGCTACCTTCCCTAGAGTTCACTGGAGCATCGTCATGGCCGCAGTCATGTCCACCAATAGCACGATCGTTCGTTCCAGCAAGCCGCAGCGCCTGCCTCTTGGCCTGCGCCTGGGCATTGCCCTCGGCAACCTGTTCGCTCCCTCGGCCACCGGACGCCGGGCCGAGCGGCTGTTCAGCTCACCGCTGGGCAGCAGCCGCCAGCGCGCCCTGGCCGCACCGCTGGAAGGCGCAAGCCGCGATGTCTTCAGGCACGCCGGACAGGAAGTGGCGATCTACCGCTGGGGCCATGCCGGCCGTCCTTTGGTGCTGTTCTCGCACGGCTGGTCGAGCTTCGGGCTGCGCGTTGCGCCCTGGCTGCCGGCCCTGCTGGCGGCAGGCTATCAGGTGGCAAGCTTCGATCAGATCGGCCACGGCCGCAGCGCTGGTAGGCACGCCACCCTGCCCGGCTTCGGCGATGTACTGGCCAGCGTCGCCCGCCAGCTGGGTCCACTGGAAGCCATCATTGGCCACTCGCTGGGCGCTGCGGCCGTGGGCATGGCCCTGCACCAGGGCGCGACCGCGCGCCGGGTGGTGCTGATCGCGCCGCCAGCGGATGCCCGTGACGCGGTGCAGCGCTTCGCCCAGCGCATCGGCCTCGGCCGGCGCGCCTTGCAGACGATGCGTCGGGCGGTGGTCGCCCGCGCCGGACTGCCGCTGGAAGCGGTGGCGGTGGAGGCGCAGGCCCCCGCTCTTGGCGTGCCAGCGCTGGTGATTCATGACCTGGCCGACCGCGAGGTGCCCTGGGCAGACGGCGAACGTCACGCGCGAAGCTGGCCGCATGCGCGGCTGCTCAGCGTAGAGGGTCTTGGCCACCACCGGATCGTCGGCGACCCGTCGGTGATCGCCGCGGCGCTGCATTTCCTGCACGGCAACGAAGTGGGCCAGCGGGTGGTGTCGACGCCGGCGCTGCCTTACGGCTTGGCCTGAGCCGCCACGCCAGGCTCAATCCGGCAGCGCCGCCTGGCCGACCAGCACGCTGACGCCCGGCTTGGGATGGACCAGGCGCCAGCTGGCAAGCGGCGCTGCGGAACGGGCGATCAGCGCCTCCGGCAACACGCCGTAGTTGAGCACCACGCGGGTTGGCCAGCGCGCCGCGGCAAGTCGGCGCAGCAGCTCGTCGTGGATGCCGGTGCGCCCTCCCGGCGGATAGGCCGATGCCGCCGGCATGGCGTCGTAGTAGGCGGCATCTCGATTCGCGTCGTAAAGGTCCTCGCGCGAACCCCAGGGAGGATCGCCGAACAGCAGGTCGGGCGGCGCCGCGTCGGGCGGCCAGCCATCAAGATAATCGCTGTGGTGCAGGGTCAGATCACAGCCGTGCGCGGCCGCGTTCTCGGCGGCCAGCTGCAGCGCCGAGCTGTCGACATCAAGACCGGCGTAGCGCCAGTCGGGCTGCGCGGCATGCATGGCAAGGCTGAGCGAGCCGGCGCCGACACCGAACTCCAGCACCTGCGGCGGCTCGGTCCGAGCGGCCTGGAGCGCACGGCCTTCGGCCAGGGCGACGTCAACCAGCAAGCTGGTTTCGGCATCGGTGATGAAGGCGCGGCGATCCATGCGCAGGCGCAGTCCGCGGAAACGGATGAATCCCGCCACATAGCCAGCCGGTTCACCGGAAGCCAGCCGCGCACGCAGTTCGGCCAGGCGCTGCGCATCGCCATCCGCCGCCTCGACCAGCAAGGCGTCGGCGGCGGCATCCAGCGGGCTCACACCGCGGGTCCGGTATAGCGCAGGACCAGGATGGTGATGTCGTCGGCCTGGTGGTGGTCGTCGGAAAAGCCGATCACGCTGGCGAGGTTCTGCTCGACCCACTGTCTGGCGCTGAGCTCGGGCTGGGCTGCCAGCTCGGCCAGCTCCTGCTCCAGCCGCGGCTCACCGAAGAAGCTGCCGTCCTCGGCCACCGCCTCGGTAACGCCGTCGGAATACAGGTACAGGGCATCGCCCGGCTCCAGCTGCAGGGTCTGCGAGCGGAACTCCGCGCCGGGCAGGATGCCCAGCGCCACGCCTTCATCGGCGACCAGCTTGGTGGGCGCCGCGCCGGGCCGGCACAGGTAGGGCCGATTGTGACCACCGTTCGCATAACAGACCCTTCCACTGCGCACATCGATGATGCCCAGGAACAGGGTGACGAACTGGCACATCGAGTTCTGCGCTTCGAGCAGCTCGTTGGCCTCGGCGAGGATCTGCTCGGGCGTCTCGGCCAGGCTGCTTTGCGAGCGAGCGCGCAGCAGGGTCACCGCAACGGTCATGAACAGCGCCGCCGGCATGCCCTTGTCGGACACGTCGCCAACCATGAAGCAGACGTGGTGGTCGTCGAGGAAGAAATAGTCGTAGAGGTCGCCGCCGGCCTCCTTGGCCGGCTTGACCGTCGCATGCAGGTCGAGGTCCACGCGCTGCTTGCCGTCGCGGCGCGGATCGAAGTGCCGCGGCAGCATGCTGAGCTGGATGTCGCCGGCGATCTTCAGCTCGTTGCGCAGGCGCTCCTTGGCCGCGGTGGTCTCGGTCAGCTCCTGCAGGTAGTTGTTGAGCCGGGTCTCCATGCTGATGAAGGAACTGGCCAGCTGGGCGATCTCGTCGCGGCTCTCGGACGGAATGCGCACGACCAGCTGGCGCAGCTCGGCGTCAAGCACCGGCTGGAAATCCGAGGCCGCCAGCTCGCGGGTGTAATCGCTCAGCCGGCTGATCTTCGAAGATACCCGGCTGCCCAGCCAGAAGCTGAAGGCGAAGACCACGAAGAAACTGGCAAAGCCGATCAGGATCGACTTGCGCAGCGAGGCATCGAGCTTGGCGTAGAGGTATTCGATCGACACATCGGCGCCCACCACGTAGCGGGTTCCGGCCGGGGTCTGGCGCGGCGCGAACAGGAAGTACACCTGGCCCCACTCGTCGTCCTCGTCGGTCTCGCCGTAGACCGGGCGGTTCGCCGCGAAGGCTTCCGACAGCAGCGGTTCGGAGTAGGTCTCCCAGTAGCGGGCGTAGGAGTCGGAAGCCATCTCCTGCGGCGTTCCGTTGGAACTGGTGGTGTAGAAGGTGCCATCGACCACGGCATAGCTGTACAGGTAGATCAGTCCGGTGTCGCGACAGTAGTCGGAGAGCTTGTGCAGGATCTGCTGGTATTCCTCGGCGCTGACCGCCTCGGGCGTGACCGCCCGGTCGAAATAGCCCGCCGGGAGCATGTCCGGCAGGGCGCGCGCGGCCGCCGACAACTTCTGCTGGATGCCCTCGATGGTGGCTTCCTTCTCGATGCGGTAATGATTCCAGGCGAAAACCGCGGTGCCGAGGATATTGAACAGGGTCAGGCCAAGAATGATCTTGAAGCGCAGGCCGAAACGGATCCGGTCGGTGGCCGCGGTGCGCGAATGCAGGCGACGTTCGCTGTTCATGCTGGGGTGGCCTCGCTGGCGTTGTGACGCGCTTCGGCAATGATCAGGATGCCGCGGTGGCTGCCTTCGAGCAGGCTACCAACCTCGTCCATGGCCTGCTTCAGGGCGCGCTGCGGGAACTGGCCCTCGTAGCTGCGCGCCAGACGGATTGCCTCGCGCGGCACGGTGCCGATCATCGCGAAGCGACGGCGCGGCTGGAAGGCCTGCAGCTGCTGGCTCAGCGGGTCAAGGTTCCAGCCCTGCGCGGCGCCGCTGTCGGGCAGCCAGAGCAGCTGCAGGACGCTGCAGGGAAACAGTTCGAGGACGGCATGCACGGCCGCCTGGTCATAGCCGGTAGCCAGGCTCTCCAGAACGTAGTCGCGGGTTGCCAGCGCTGCCAGCGAATGCTGCAGCTCGCTGCGCTGGGAGCTGTCGGCCCGCTGCAGTCCGGTCACCAGCCACCAGCCATGGGCCGCGCGCCGCTGGCCGAAGAACTCGCCGGCCAGTGGCGCGCCGAGGAACTGCCAGGCGCAGCGTTCGGCGAGCGCCTCGGGCAGGGCATCGGGCAGTACCGAACTGCGCAGCGCGGCGGCAAGATCGGCATCGCCGGGCAGCAGCTCGGCCTCGAAAAAGCGCCGGCGGGTCTGGTGCGATCCATCGGTGAGCAGGCTGGCCATGGTCAGCAGGGTACCGCCGAGGTCATTGAGTTCGCGAATCCGCCCGGTCGGCCACTGCTGCAGCGGCTGCCCGCCCGCCAGCTGGCTGGCAGCACGGCCCAGGGCGCCGAGTTCGCGGCGGGCGAAGCGGGTAAGCCACTCAGCGACCAACACGCCGGCCAGCAGCATGATGATCGACAGGGTGATCAGTCGCTGGGTCAGGGCAGCGGTGGCCTCACGCAGGGTCTTGTCGGCCTCGGCGACCGCGACCAGCACCGCGCCATTGCCGTCGTCGATGCGCGCGTAGCCGATATTCAGATCGCTGGCCTGGTCGCCGCGCTCCTGCCAGCGCCAGCCCAGCCCGCCCGCTGCAAGCGCGGCCAGCGCTGGCTGATCTGGCGGGGTGATGTAGAGATCATCCTGGGCGAGCAGGACGCGCGGGTTGCCCTGGGCGTCGAAGGCGCTGATCGCAAGGCCGCCGAGCCGGCGGCTGAAAGCGCGCAGCTTGGCCCGCTGGCGCTCCACGGACTCTTGTTGAAGGCTCGGCCAGAAGCCAGCCAGCACCGCGGCACTGCCCTCGGCGCGCTGCTGCAGACCCCAGCGGATCTCCTGACGATCAAGGGTGTAGACCAGCAGGCCATTGAGCAGGGCAACGCCCAGGAACAGCGGCAGGATCGCCAGGTAGTAGCGGAGGCGAATGCTCATGCCGAGCCCTCAGGCTGGTCCGCGGAAGATCCCTTCCGGGCATCCTCGCGACGGTAGTCAACGCCGAGCAGCGGCATGCGGAAAAAGCCGGTCAGCAGGGTCGGGCACTCGGTCAGCACGGTGAAGAACTTGCCGCGCGGCAAGGCCAGCGCAAGGTAACCTTCGGGCCCGGCGAGGATCGGAAACGGCGCCGGCTTGCCGGTGAGCAGGATGGTGGTGCCGAGCACCGGCTGCATCGGATTGCCGGCCGGATCGACCGCGCTGCCCTCCACCTGCACGTACAGGCGCGGAATCACCGCGCCCTCGCCACAGATCAGATGGCCGGGGGCGAAGCGATGCAGACCGGTCGCAGTGGCGATGGTCAGCAGCTCGTCAGCGCGCAGCAGGGCAAAGGGGTGCACCGATTGCAGGGCGAACAGCTTGTCGGCAAGGCTCATCATCGGCCGGACTCCTCGGCTACCGTTTCCAGCGCCAGCCGCCAGCCGCCGGGCAGGCGCAGGCTGGCGCAGTCGCGCAGCTGCAGCTGGATGCCATCGGCCAGATTGAGTGGTGCGGCGCGGCCGTCGCGATCAACCCGCTCTACCCGCATCGGCGTCCTGCAGCGCACCCGCAAGGTGCGGCTGGTGGCCTGCCAGGCAAGCACGCAGTTCAGTTCCGGATCGGCCTCGAACAGGGCGTCCTGGGCGGCATTCAGCGGATGCCGACGAAGCAGCGCCTGGGCCAGCTGCAGCAAACGGGCCAGATCGCGCGCCGGCTCCAGGCCCTCGCTCAGGCCGTCGCGCTGCCAGTAGAGCGCGCCGCCGGCGGCGTCTCCGGCGGCCGCTGCGCCGGCGGCATTCTCAAGCGTTGGCCGGAACGGCAGACCGGCGGCAGCCAGCGCGCACTCATCGCGCAGCGCATGTTCGAGCGCCAGCTGCATGCGGCCGCTGATCAGGGTCTGCTGATACACCCGCGACTGCCTTGCCTGGCCCTGCAGGCGCTCGCCGAGGCGGCTCAGGCTGTGCGCCAGGCCGGCGATCTCGTCGCGGCCCAGGGCCTTGGGCGGGCGGTCGAAATAGCCCGCAGCGATGCGCAGGGCTCCGTCCTTGATCTCGCTCAGTGGACGGGTCAGGCCGCGCGAGACGCGCAGCGACACCCAGGCGGCGAGCAGCAGCAGTCCGACGCCGACGCCAAGCACGGCGAACAGAGCAAAGCGGGTCTTGCCGCGGATCACGCCGATATCGACGTCCGCACCAGCCAGCGCCACCACCCGGCCATCACTGGCGAAGATGGGTTCGGCGGCGAGCTTGATCAGTCCCCAGGCTTCCCACTGGCGAATATCCGAGACAAAGCCGCGGCCCTGCGCCTGGGCGGTCTGCAACTCGTCGAGGGTGTCCTCGGGGATGGTGTCCTCGTAGCCGGGCGGCGTGTGGTCATCGCCTTCCGAGCCGTCGAGGATGTAACGCAGCTGGTCGCCGCCGAGAATCTGCTCGGTGTACAGGAAGGTCAGACCGGAGGCCTCACGGACCTGTCGATACGCCGGCGCGTAGCGAACAATGAACGGATGCGCCTCGCTGTAGTAGCCGGGCGGCGGCGGCTCCGCGCCGAGCGACTTATCCTCCAGATCCACCGAAAGCAGGGCGCGGCTGGCGAGCAGTGCGGTTTGTCCCTGGATCACCAGACCCTGCACGTGCTGGCCATCCAGATCGATCGGGAAGCGCTCGAGCAGGCTGCCAGTCCGGTCGAGCACCAGCACCTCGCCTGCCTCGATACCGATGCCGACAAAGCGCTTTCCGGCGGCATCGAAGGCCAGCCGGTCCGGCACCACACCTAGCTGCAGCGACGGCGTATCCACGACCAGGTCCGACGGCGCCTGTTCGGCCACGCCTTGCGCCGGGTCCGCTGCCAGCAACGCATGCAGCTGCTGGCCGGCGCGCCCCCACCAGACACCCTCGGCGTGGAGAATCTCGCTCAGCGGCGGAAGGTCGGCGCGCAGGGCCAGGGGCTCGCCGAGCAGCCAGTGCAGTCCGCCTTCGGCATCCAGCGCCAGCAGGCGTCCGGCCTCGATATCGCAGGCCAGCTCGGCGATCGGCTGTCCCGGCAGCTGCGGCGCCAGCTCCAGCGGCAGGGCGCCGCCGGTGTCGGCATCGATGCGTACGAGGCGGCCACGCTCTTCGTCGAAACCCCAGATTCCGGCTTGGCCGCCGCAGATCGCGGTGATCCGGTGCGGGCGCTGGTAGTCGGCGTGGGCGTCGCCGTCGGTGAACACTGCCGCGCCGCCGGCCAGCGCTTCCAGTGTCTGGTCGAAGCCGCGCAGGATGATCCGGTAGATCGAGTCGTACACGGCCAGCGCCCAGAACGCCGTGGCCAGTGCCAGCACCGTGGCCAGCACGCTGAGGATCAGGGTCTGGAAACTGAAGGTCAGTTTCATGAGAAGGCCGAAATGGTCTTGAACTGGTACAGGCTGACGCCCATCCCGGGGAAGATCTCGATCGCCCGGCCGAGCAGCTCACCGGGCAGCACCAGCACCCGGCAGCCCTCCGAGACCGCTTCCTCGCTGCGCAGCGGGTCGCCCATCAGCACGCGCTGGCCAAACGCGGTGCCGGCGCCGACCCGGGCCTCGCCCTGTTCACGACGCAAGCTGACTTCGCCCTCGGCGACCACGTACAGCGCGTCGGCCGGGTCACCGCGGCGGTAGATCACCTCGCCGGCGGCAAGGCGCCGATCGCTGCTGTGCCGGGCCAGGAAGTCCAGCGCCAGCACCCGCGCCTCGGAGAAGAACTCGGCGCGCACCAGCATAGCTACTCGCTCCACCGAATGCACCGGCGCCCCGCCGCTGGCCTCACGCGCCGAGAAGCGCGGCAGCAGCTCAAGCAGCCAGTCGCTGCGCTGGCTGTCGGTGGCCTTTTCAAGCCGCTCGCGGAGCAGGTCGACCGTGCCCGGCAAGGCCAGATCGTGGTGCGCGATCAGGCCACTTGAGGCCTCCAGCGGCACATTGCTGAGTGCGGCGTCGCGCAGCAGCTCAGCCAGTGGCCTGGCACTCGCCGCGTGATGCACGACGTCGAGCCCGGACACCGCGACGGTCGCGTCGATCAGCCGGCCGATGCGCTCGAACAGCTCGCGCGAGCAGCTTTGCTGGATGGTCTCGACCGCATTGGCGCGGTCGCGGGCATTGGCGAAGGACAGGCTGGCGCGGATCAGATCGAAATCGGGCAGCCGGCCGGACAGGCTGAGCAGCTCCAAGACGAACTCCAGCCCCTGGCTGGCGGCGTCACGGTAGTAGCGGGTAAGCACGAGGCCGCCGGTGCTGGCGCGCGCCTCGCGGTGCGCGGACAACGCGCGATGCACCTGGACCGCCGACTCGGCGCGGCTCAGTTCAGCGTCGATCAGCTCGTCCGAGACCATCAGCAGCTGGGCCATCGCCAGCCGCGACAAGGCGCGCAGGGCGATCGAGCGCGAGTGATAGGGCGCTGCCGGATCGCGCAGCACGTGGATGATGCCTGGGATGGCTTTCAAGCCCATGCTGCGGATCACTTCCTCCAGCCGTCGGCTTTCTGCCGCGGAGAAATGCTCGGCGCCGAGCAGCAGGGCGCGGATCGCCGAGGCATCCCCACTGCGCTCGGCAATGTCGAGGATCAGCAAGCGCTCATCGCTGGCGGCGTCGCGCAGCAGGGGCAGCACCTGGGGCAGCAGCTGGGTGGTGTCCGGCGAGGCCAGCTTGCGTGTGGAGCGCAGCGCTTCGCGGCGCAGGACCGGCTCATCCGAACTCAGGAACGGCAGCAGCTCGCCGTAGTAGCGCGAGTGGCGGCAATCGCCGATGGCGCGGATCGCCATGCGCCGCGCATGCAGGTCACCCGCGAGCATGCCGCGGATCTCGTCGATCGCCTGCGCCACGTCATCAAGCCGGGTTCCATTCCAGCGCGCCACGGCCAGCGCGGCCTGATGGACAGGGTCGGCACTGCGCCGCCAGCGTTCGTGCTGGCGCACCGGAAATGCGCCGGAGCCGGTGAACTCTTCGAGCACGTCGGGATCCGAAGGCGCCTGGTCGCTCTCCAGCCAGAGCAGGGTTTCGGCCAGGGTCTCGGTGTCGTCCTGCTGCAAGAGGCCGGAGATCGCTGGGCGCAGCTTCTCCGCCTCGGTGGCGTCGGCAGCGCTGAGGAAATTCAGCAGTGTCTCGCGTGCGGCTGGATCGCGCAGCCGCCAGAGCAGGTCGACGGCGAGCAGGCGCTGCTCGCGCTCGCCGCCGGCGGCAACCTCGCGCAGCCGGGCGAAATCGGCCTCGCTGAGCTGGCGCCGCCAGCCCTCCTCGGGGTTGGCAAAGTCAAGCCAGTCAGCGCGCAAGTTGACCGCCAGCGCGCGACCGTAGTCGTGGCGGATGAAGGCGGCGATCAGCAGGGCCACGCAGCCGGCAAGCAGGCCGGCCAGGGCCAGGTTCGAGGGATCGAGGCTGCCTGCGGTGTAAAGCAGGGCAAGGCCGACCGTGGCCGTGGCCACCGGCTCGGCCAGCGCTTCGATGAAGGTCCGCAGCTGGCGCTTCATGCGCGAAGGCAGCGCGTTGTAGAGCAGGTTGATGTTGTTGTATTCGATGGCGACGAACAGGCTCTGGTAGGCGAAGAACGCCGCCACCGCCGCGCCGAAACCGGGCTCAAGGAAGAACACCACGAACACGCCGACATAGGCCAGCGGCACCACCAGGGCCGTGCCCGAAACGCCGAGCCGGCCGACGATGCGGTTGAACAGGAACAGGTTGATGAACAGGGTCAGCGCGCCGGCCAGGCCGTGCAGCAGGCCGAGCAACCGGGTCAGCTCGGCGGCATCGCGCTCGACCGCGAACTGGCCCATCGCCATGTAGTCCATCAGGGTCGACAGGCTGACCGTCATGAAGCAGATCAGCGCCAGCGAGAGCGCAAAGCGCGAGCCGCGGAACGCGCCGATGGCAAAACGCAGCAGGCCGGTCAGTGAGTTGTCTTCCTCGCCAGCGCCCTCATCGCCGGCGATCGGCTTGTGCCGCGCACGCAGCGCGGCGAACACCGGCCAGGTCAGCAGGGCGAGCGCCGCCCAAAGCAGGAACAGGCTGGCCGCCGGGAGAATCCCGGACAGCGCCGCGACCACGCCGCCGCCGACCATCGCACCGGCCGAGCTGCCGGCCGAGATCAGCCCGTAAAGGCGCTTGCCGTCGAGGATGCTGAAGTAGTCGTCGGCGAAGTTCCAGAACAGGGTGTACAGGGCAATGAACCACAGCCCGGCGTAGAACTTGATCGCGAACAGGTACCAGGGCTGCTCGCCGAAGCTGCGCGCGCCAAGCCCAAAGCACACGCCGCCGATGATCAGCAGCACCAGAGTCAGGCGGAACAGGCCGTCGGCGCCCAGCCTGCCGAGCAGGACCGAGTAGATCGGCGCGTAGATCGCCATCACCACCGGCATGAAGATGAACACCAGGGGCAGCTTCTCGACGCCCAGCTGGGCCAGGAACAGCGAGTCGGCGGCGACCATGCCGATCGCCACGCCGGCCTGCAGCAGGGCGGCAAGGATGGCAAAGCCGAGCACCTTGCCGCCTTCGTCGGGCAGCACCTGGAACAGCCGCCGCGCCGAGGTCGCCATCAGCCCTGGTCCTCGCGGCGCCGGGCCAGCAGGACATGGCTGGCGTGGCCGTGGGTCTCGTCGCGGAAGCCCGGATGCGGGGCCTCGATCCAGGCGCAGTGGCTTGATCGGACCACGTCGAAGCCAGCCTCGGCGAGCATCGAGCCGGCCTCTTCCGGGGTGACGAAGTGAAAGTAATAGCGGCTGCGATAGAGGAAGGCGTTGTCGCTCAGCGCACGCATGTCGACCCCTGCCACCCCGTCATCGAGGCCCGGAGTGTTGCACAGCAGCAGGCCGCCGGGTTTGAGGATGCGCGCCAGCTCGCGCAACACCGCCGGCGCATCGGGCAGGGTCTCGAAGGTGTCGAGCAGGATCACCGCATCGAAAGAGTCATCGGGATAGCCGCTCATCGCCAGCTGGCCGCAGCGCAGGCTGACCTGATCGCGCAGCCCTTCCGGCACCTTGTCCAGGGCCCGCGGCGAGGCATCGATGGCATCCACCTGTTCGGCCCCGAGCGAGAGCAGGAAGGGCAGGTTTCGCCCCTCGCCGGTGCCGGCGTCGAGCACCCGGGAGGGCGCACGCAGGACCGCGCGCAGATCATCGGCAAAGCCGGCCAGAAAGGGCAAGGGCTGGCTGCCCCAGACCGGCTGCTCGGTGGCGCCGTAGAGCGCGTCCCAGGAGCGCTGGTTGAGCTGGCTCAGCTCGTCCTCGTTGAGCCGACCGGACTGCTTGCCCGGGGCCAGCCAATACTCGCGGAAGTCGCCGCGCAGACAGTGGCTGCTGGCCATCGCCGCGCCATAGCCGCCAGCGTTGAGGAAACACAGGATGTCGCCGACGGCAAGGCTCGGCAGTTCGACCTGCTCGGCCCACAGATCCAGCGCCTCGTTGATATTGCCGGCGACCGTGGCGGGGCCGGCCGAGGGCGCGCGGCGCGCGGCGACCGGCTGCAGCGGACGCTGGTAATGGGCCGGCTCCGGATGCAGGTTGAAGCCGGCATTGACGCCGACGAAGCGCACCCCGCCCTTTGATTCATCCTGGGTGACCTCGGTGAGCAAGGCGCCGGCGTCCTTGACCAGGTAGTCGCCAGGCTCGAAGGACAGGCGCAGGCCGCGGCCGGAAAACGCAGCGCGCAGCCGCGCGACCCAGGCATCCAGATCCAGCGCCGCGTCGCCGGCCCGCTGCGGCACGCCAAGACCGCCGCCGAGGTTCACTTCGCGCACCTCCGGCGCCGCATCAAGAAACCGGCACAGCGCCTCGAACAGCGCCTCCAGCTGGGGCAGCTGAGGGTCAAGGAAGCCGCAGCCGGCGTGGCAGTGCAGGCGCTCAAGGCGCAGGCCGAGGCGGGCGATCTCGTCCTGCGCCTCGCTGAAGCGGTCGAGGTACACACCGAACTTGCTCGGCTTGCTGCCGGCGTAGCACAGCTTGTCGTTGTCGGCATAGCCGATGCCGATGCCGGGATTGATCCGCAGGCCAATCGCGCGTCCGGGCGACAGCCGCGCCACCGGAGCCAAAGCAGCGATCGCGTCGAGATTGAGCAGGATCTCCGGCCAGCCGGCCAGCGCTTCGTGGTCGGCGCGGCTCAGGCAGCCCGAAGTGAAGGAAATCTCGGCCTCGTCGAAGCCGCAGTCGAGCGCGTGGCGCACCTCGTTGGGCGAGCAGGCATCAATGCCCACGCCAAGCGTACGCAGATGGCGCAGCAGGGGCGCGAAGCGGTTCGCCTTCATCGCATAGAACAGGCGCACCGGGCTGCCCAGCTGATCAAGCGCGCGGCGCAATCGGGTCACGTTCTGGGTGATCCGCGCCGCACCGTAGACATAGGTCGGCGTGCCAAGCTCGGCGGCCAGCGCACTGACCCGCCGTCCGGCGAAGCACAGCTCACCATCGGCGTCGTAGTGCCGGTCGGCGCGCTCCCACCAGTCGGATTCAAGGCCAGCGACTTCGCTCATGGACTCTCGCGCGGAAAAGGGCGGGGGCACGGAGCGCTGTCGCCGGCGGGCGCCATCGCTATCGATCATCCCCTGAGCCCCGGATTGTGTCGTACGCCAGCCGGTCGGTCGACCCGGCACGCCGCGCGCAGCACCCGTTCTGCCGTGATGGTCACGGCTTGACGGCATAATCGGGGCGTTTCCGGGGACTTCCACGCATGCACAGCACCGGCTTTCTCGACATCGCCCTGCTCTTTCTGGTCGCCGCGGTGGTCGCCGTGCCGCTGTTCCGCTACCTCGGGCTGGGCGCGGTGTTGGGCTACCTGGCAGCCGGCGTCGCGATCGGCCCGCACGTGCTCGGCCTGGTCCCGGATCCCGACGCGATCCTCGCCGCCTCCGAGTTTGGCGTGGTGATGCTGCTCTTCATCATCGGCCTGGAACTGTCGCCAGCGCGGCTGTGGGTGATGCGCCGCCAGGTGTTCGGCATTGGCGCCGCCCAGGTGTTCGGCAGCGCCCTGCTGCTCGGTGTGGCCCTGGCCATGCTCTGGGACGGCTGGAAGACGCCCTTCATCGTCGCCATGGCGCTGGCCCTGTCCTCGACCGCGGTCGGCCTGCAGATGCTCGCCGAGCGCAAGGAGCTGACCGCCGGACACGGCCGCCTGGCCTTCGCCATCCTGCTCTTCCAGGACATCATCGTGATCCCGCTGCTGGCGCTGATCCCGCTGCTCGGCGAGGCGCGTGCGGCCGAGCGCTCGGCGCCGGAGTGGATGGCCGTCGCCAACGCCCTGCTGGCGATCGCCGCGGTAATCCTGATCGGCCGCTGGCTGCTGCGCCACCTGTTCCGCGCCGTGGCCCGCGCCCATTCGGTCGAGGTGTTTACCGCCAGCGCCCTGCTGGTGGTCGCCGGCACCGCCTGGCTGATGCAGAGCGTTGGCCTGAGCATGGGCCTGGGCGCCTTCCTGGCCGGCGTGCTGCTGGCCGACTCCGAGTTCCGCCACGAGCTGGAATCGCATATCGAGCCGTTCAAGGGCCTGCTGCTCGGGCTGTTCTTCATCGCCGTCGGCATGACCATCGACCTGCAGGTGGTGGCGACCGAGCCGCTGCCGATCCTGGCCGGCGTCAGCGCGCTGATCGCGGTGAAGTTCGCCGTGCTGTTCGCGGTCGGTCGGATGGGCGGCCTTGGCAGCCGCGGCGCCGCCGAGCTGGGCGTGATCATGGCCATGGGCGGCGAGTTCGCCTTCGTCATCTTTGCCGAAGCGTTCAAGGCAGGGCTGCTCGAACCGGAACTGCGCGACCGTCTGGTGGTGATCGTCGGCCTGTCGATGGCGGCAACGCCGCCCCTGGTGCTTGGCCTTGGCCACTGGCTGCGCCAGCACCCCGCCCAGGTCAAGGCACGCGAGCCGGACACCATCGACGACGATCACCCGCGGGTGATCATCGCCGGCTTCGGCCGCATGGGACAGATCGTCGGCCGCCTGCTGCGCGCCTCGAACATCCCCTTCACCGCGCTGGAGAACAGCCCCGAACAGGTTGACCTGTCGCGCCGCTTCGGCACCAAGATCTACTTCGGCGACCCGGCGCGTCCGGACCTGCTGCGCGCCGCCCACGCCGAGCGGGCGGAACTGTTTGTGGTGACCACCGACGACCCCGACGCCAACCTGCGCACGGTGCGCATCGTGCGCCGGCTATTTCCGCATTTGAAGGTGCTGGCCCGGGCCCGCAACCGCCAGCACGCCTTCCGGCTGATGGACCTTGGCGTCGACGTGGTCACCCGCGAGACCTTCCACTCCTCGATCGAGATGGGCAAGCATGCCCTGCAGGCGCTCGGCATGGACGATGAGCAGGCCGCGCAGCGGGCCAGGCGCTTCACCGAGCACGACGAAGCCCTGCTCCGCGAACAGCATCTGGTCTATGACGACGAAGCCGCCCTCGTGGTCTCCTCACGCGACGCCCTGCGCGACCTGCAAAAGCTGTTCGAGGCCGATGAACAGCCCGAGCCGAAGACCCCCAACGGCCCTGCCGACGGCGCGGGAACACCAGGCAAAGACTGAGCCGACGCGCTGCCGCCAGCGACGCCCCGCTGGCCGCAGCGCGTCGCGAGCGCCAGCAGCGCAGATTTGCCGTTCGTCGATGTTCATCAATAGCGCCGGCTTTCTGTGGGAGCGGATCGT
>CAYGMG010000086.1:0-16922 GCA_964350895.1 uncultured Lysobacter sp. | reverse complement strand
AGCTCCGCGGTCGCGGATACGATCCGCTCCCACAGAAAGCCGGCGCAATGGATGGACATCGACGAACGGCAGCTTCGCGCGCAAACCCGACATGACCACACGGCAGCTTACAGACAGCGAAAAAGAAGAACCCGGCCGAAGCCGGGTTCCTCGTCTTGCTGACTCAGTGAGTCAATCAGCTTAGAACTGCAGGCTCCAGGCATCGATATAGCCGGTGTCCCGCCGCGCGCGGTCGCGGACGCGGAGCTTCCAGGTGCCGTTGGCAGCCTCGCTGGAGGCGTTCACCGTGTAGGTGGTGTTGATGTTGTCGGTGCCGCCGCCGCTGCGGTTGTGCAGGTTGTACACGCTACCGTCCGGGGCCAGCAGGTCGACGATCAGGTCACCGATATAGGTGTGCACGATGTTGACCCCGACCTTCAGATTGCTCGGCGCGTTGCCGCTGCGCCCGCTGACCGTGATCGAGCTGGTCACGCCGGTGCTGTTGTTGTCCGGGATCGAGACGTTGGAGGTGTTCTCGAAGAACGACGCACCGCCACCGCCGCCGCCCGCCGTGTAGCTGCCGGTGAGCGTGACACCGGAGAACGCCGAGTAGCCGCGAACCATGACGTGATAGGTGCCGGCCTGCGGGCTGGCCACCGGGCAGCTTTCGTTGTTGCCGCCGGCATACGGACGGCAGTCATAGCTGCTGGTGGTCGGCGCCGAGCCGAAGCGCACGTACAGGTCGGCATCTCCGCTGCCGCCGGCAATCGCGATGTTCAGATTGCTGGCACCGGCCGGGACGTTGATGGTGTAGCGCAGCTCGGTGCCCGTGCTGCCGGACAGGCCGGTCACCGGCACGCCGTTCTGCAGCACGCTACCGCCACCACCGCCCGCCTGGGTGGTGGCCGAGGCGATGCTGCTGTAGCTGCTGGTGTTGCCGGCACCGTCATAGGCGCGCACGCGGTAGCGGTAGGTGGTCGACGCGCTCAGCCCGGAATCGCTGTAGCTGGTCGCCGCGGTGGTGCCGATCTGGGCGAAGTTCGTGCACGAGGACCCCGTGCAGCGCTCGACGCGATAGCCTGCAAGGCCGGAGCCGCCGGTGTCGGTCGAAGCCGACCAGGCAAGGCCGATCGCGCTGCTGCTGCTGGCCGTGGCGCTGAAGTTGGACGGCGTGCTCGGCGCGATGGTGTCACCACCGCCACCGCCGCCCGGGCGATAGCCGTTCAGCGTGCTGGCGCCGGTGCTGGACGGGTCAAGCCAGTTGGACAGCCGCGAGCTGCTGGCACCGCCGCCGGCCCAGGACACCGACAGCCGCCCGTAGTAGTCCGACAGGTTGTTGCCGCAGGCCGCCGAGCCGCCGTGCAGCTGGCCAACCAGGCGCTTGTTCTGGTCCCACAGGCCCGAGCCCGAGGAGCCGCCTTCGGTGGTGCCCTGGTCCCAGTCGATGACCCGCCAGTGGGTGGTGCCGCTGCCACCGCCGTAGCCGCTGACCTGCAGGGCCTGGTCTTCGACGGCGATGCGCTTCTCGTGGCCTGCCGGGTGGTGGATGCCGACTGCCGAGCTTGGCGTGCTGCCGCTGCGGTCCCAGCCGGAGAAGTACGGATTGGCCGCTGTCGGCACCGCGGTGTTCAGCTCGATCAGGGCGAAATCGCTGGCCGAGTTGGTCGCGCGCAGGGTGGCGCCGGACTGGCTGTGGCTGGCGATGCTGCGCGACAGCGGGGTACCGCTGGACGAGGAGCCCGGAGTGCGGCAGGTGCTGCTCTGGTAGTTCCAGTAGACCACGATGCTGCTGACCACGGTCTGCGTGCTCATGCAGTGGTTGGCGGTCAGGAAGTACGGCGTGGTGGAACCACTGGTGTTGCCGATCAGGGAGCCGGTGCAGACATAGCTGCTGCTGCCCTGGCTGAAGGTGTAGTGGCCGACCGCGTCGATCTGGTCGCGCCAGGCATCGCCTGCCGGGCAGGCGGTGTCGACATTGCAGGAGCCGGACTTCTGGCCCGGCTCGAATGCCTCGAAGAGGCCGCGGTAGCCATGGGTGACGCTGGCCAGGGCCAGTTCGACGTCAGCCCGCTTGCTGGCCGGCACACGCAGTTCCAGCGTGGCGCGCTCGCCGAGCACGTAGGGCGAGGAGTAAGCGCTGCCGGTGATGTCCTTGGCCTCGATCAGGCGGACATTGTCCGGCCCTTCGCCGAGGATGCGCAGGCTTGCGCCGAGCGGCAGCTGCAGGCGCTCGAAGTGGAAATCCAGCGACTTGGCGGCGGGCGAGGTCACGCTCCACTGCCATACGGCGGTGTCGCCTTCGAGGGCCCAGCGGCCAAAACCCTTGGCACCAAGGCGGTAATCGCCGGCGGGAATGCCCACGCCATAGCGGAACGGGCCGCCGATGCGCTTGCTGTCCTCCATTTCCAGCTTGGCCAGATCCGGCGCCGGAAGCACGGTCAGCTCGACAGCTCCTGCCTGGGCCATCGAGCCCAGTCCCCACAGCATCGCCGCAACCAGCGGCGCACGTACTACTCGCATGAACGCTCTCCTCGACATGCCTGGTGCAGCCCTTGATAGCGGAACCGCATCCAGCGCAATGACAAAAGTATCAACAGCCACCGAAGTCCGCCGAGCCGGCCTGGTCGGTCGGAATCGACGCTTTCTGGATTCCGCCGCGGACGCGACGGGCGTGCCGGCCATCTTGGCCACAGCGTCTTGCAGGCGCCTCCAGGCCCTGCAGCACAAGCCCGACATGGGTCAGTTGGAACCCACACCGGAGACGAAGGTCCGCCGCCCTCCCCAAAGGGCTTCAGACGGGCCGAAGTTAGCAACCGTTCAGCTGGCGGTCAATCTTGCTCCGCAGCATCCTGCGGCCGGCCTGCACCCGGCGCGGGGATGGGCCGAGCGCCGGCGCCAATGCACGAAGCCCGGCATCGGCCGGGCTTCGTGGTCATGCCTTGGATGAAGCCCGACTCAGAACTCCAGGCTCCAGCTGTCGATGTAGCCGGTGTCGCCGCTAGCGGCGTCCTGCACGCGCAGCTTCCAGGTGCCGTTGGCCAGCTCGCTGCTGGCATTCACCGTGTAGCTGGTGATGATGTTGTCGGCGCTGCCGCCGCTGCGGTTGTGCACCGTATACAGGCTGCCGTCCGGGACCACCAGGCGGACGATCAGGTCACCGATATAGGTATGGATGATCCGCACGTTGAGCTTCAGCGTGCTCGGCATGTTGCCGCTGCGCCCGCTGACCGTGACCGGGCTGTCCACCGTGGCGTTGTCTCGGATCTGATAGTCGGCCGTGTTCTCGTACTTGATCAGGGTGCCGCCACCGCCGCCGCCCGTGCGGTAGCCGGCCTTGGTGGTGACGCCGGTGCTCGACGGATCGAGCCAGTTCGACAGCCGGGTGCTGCTGGTGCCACCGCCGGTCCAGGACACCGACAGCCGGCCGTAGTAGTCGGACAGGTCATTGCCGCAGGCCGCCGAGCCACCGTGCAGCTGGCCAACCAGCAGCTTGTTCTGGTTCCACAGTCCGGATCCGGAAGAGCCGCCCTCGGTGGTGCCCTGGTCCCAGTCGACCACGCGCCAATGCGTGGTGCCGCTGCCGCCGCCGTAGGCGCTGATCTGCAGCGCGTTGTTCTCGACGGCGATGCGCTTCTCGTGGCCAGCCGGGTGATGGATGCCGACGGCGGAACTGGGCGTGGAGGTGCCACGGTCCCAGCCTGAGAAGAAGGGGTTTGCCGCAGTCGGCACGGCACTGTTGAGCTGCAGCAGGGTGAAGTCGCTGGCCGAGCGGGTGGCACGCAGGGTCGCACCGGACTGGCTGTGCGTAGCGATGCTCTTGGACAGCGGCGTGCCGCTGGAGGTCGATCCCGGGGTGCGGCAGGTGCTGCTCTGGTAGTTCCAGTAAACGACCACGGTGCTGGCGATAGTCTGCGTGGACAGGCAGTGGTTGGCGGTCAGGAAGTACGGCGTGGTGGTGTTGCCGGTGTTGGCCAGCAGGGTGCCGGTACACACGTAGCTGCTGCTGCCCTGGCTGAAGGTGTAGTGGCCGACCGAGTCGATCTGGTCGCGCCAGGCATTGCCGGCCGAGCAGGCGGTATCCACGTTGCAGGAGCCGGACTTGGCCCCATCGACGCCCTCGAACAAGCCGCGGTAGCCGTGAGTCACCGCAGCCAGTTCCACCTCGACCGCGCGCTTGTCACGCGACGGGACGGTGATCTCGATGCGCGCGCGCTCGCCGGCCACGTAGGGCGAATAGAACGCGCCGCCACTGAGCTCATGAGCGTGGATCACGCGCTCATTGCCCTTGCCTTCGCCGATGATCCGCAGTTGGGCGGAGGCAGGCAGGGCCAGGCGCGAGAAGTGGAAGTCCAGTGACTTGGCGGCTGGCGAGATGACGCTCATCGTCCACAGCCAGTCACCCTTGGCGGTGCGGTTCCAGCGGGCGGCAGACTTGGCCTCGGGAACCGGCACGCTGACGCCGTAGCGATAGGCGCCGCCGACGCGCTTGGCATCCTCGGCCTGGATCTTGGCCAGATCCGGACTGGGCAGCACCAGGGCATCGTCGAGCATGAAGGCGCCATCCTGCGTGGGCAGGGCGGCGGAAACCGGGGCGCACAGCGCCAGGAAAAGAGCAGCAGCAAGCGGGGAAGCCACAACGCGCATCGCAAGATCTCCCAACACACGAATACGGGGACGCCAGCCCAACGCGGGTGGCGCAGAGAAGACGCAACTGAAGGTCGAAAGCAGGCCGGAGGCGATGCGGCGCTGGCGGGTGGCGCAGGTCCGGCGCATCGCGTGGCTGCCATGCCCGGCGGGAGACGCGGCGGGCACGCAGGACATCCTGTCGGGGTCGCCCGGCATCCGGCCAGGTGGCCTTGCCCGGCGCAGGTCTGCCGGGCGGGCACCGCACGCATTCACGCGCGGCTCATGGAACTTAAGCGCGGTTCAGCTGGCAGTCAATCTTGCGTCGCACCAATTCCGTGACGGCCTTGCACCGTCAGGTCGCAGCCTGATCTCGCCGTCGGCGGCAGACAGCAGGCGCCATGAGGGGGTAGCCCTTTGCAGGCTCACAGCATGCCGGTTTCCAGCCGCGCGGCCTCGCTCATCATCGACTGGTTCCAAGGCGGGTCGAAGACCAGCTCGACGTCGGCCTCGCTGACCGTGGGGATCAATTCGAGCTTGCTGCGCACGTCATCGATGAGCACTTCACCCATGCCGCAGCCCGGTGCGGTCAGGGTCATCTCCACCGCGATCCGGCGCTGGCCGTCCTCACTGCGCGAGACATCGCAGCGATAGACCAACCCCAGGTCGACGATGTTGATCGGGATCTCCGGGTCAAAGCAGGTGCGCAGCTGCTTCCAGGCGATCAGCTCGACATCGTCGTCGGCGGCGCCGTCGGGCAGCTCGGGCGGCGCCATCGGCTCCTTGCCGATGGCATCGGCGTCGGCACCGGCAACGCGGAACAGGTTTCCCTCGACGAACACGGTAAAGCTGCCGCCCAGCGCCTGGGTGATATAGCCGACCGAACCCGCAGGCAGGGTCACCCGCTCGCCCTGCGGGACCATCACGACCTCACAGTCGCGCTCGAAGCGGATCGGTTCACTGGTACGGCTGTAACCCATGGCATCCATCGCAATGGCGCCGACAGCCGGCGCCCGAGCCGCTATTCTAGCCGGCCGCGATGGAGAACCCATGAATGCGACCCCTGCCGCCGCCCCGGCGGCCTTGAGTACGCGCGCCTGGCTGCTGCTGGTCGCTGTGACCGTGGCGATCACCGCCGGTCTGTCCGCGGTCTGGGCAGGCGCTGCCGCCTTGAGCGGCGGCAATGCTGGCTGGATGGCCGTGGTCAGCGCGCTGGATTCGGCCCTGCTGCTGCGCCTAGCCGGGCATCCGCCGGGTCGCCGGCGGGCCGCGCTCGGGGTGCTGATCACCGCGATCACCATCGTCTGCGCGTCGATCATGGTGGCTGCGGCGAAGATCGGCATGGTGATGGGGATGAAGCCGATGGCGACGCTGTCGCGGATCAGCTTCGAGATGGTTCCGCTGTGGCTGGGTGCCCAGGTCGGCTTGGCCGATGCGCTGTGGGTGGCCGCCGGCCTGCTGTTGGCCTGGTACGCCAGCCGCTGATCAGGGCGCAGCGCGCTCCTCTCGCTTGGCCTCATCCCAGAGCAGGTCCTGCTCGGCCAGGCTCAAGCCCTCGAGCGCAAGCCCGCGCGAGCGCGCCAGCTGCTCCATGCGCCGGAAGCGGCGCTCGAACTTGGCGTTGGCGCGACGCAGGGCGCGACCGGGATCGACGCCGGCGTGGCGAGCCAGGTTGGCGGTGACGAAAAGCACGTCGCCCAACTCGTCCTCCAGCCGCCCGTCTCGGCCATCGTCCTCGGCGGCGAACTCGGCGCGCAGCTCGTCGATCTCTTCGTGCAGCTTGTCGAACACCGGTGCCGGCGATGGCCAATCGAAGCCGACCCGCGCCGCGCGTTTCTGCAGCTTGATCGCGCGCATCCACTCCGGCAGCCCGCGGGCGATACCGGCCAGCGCGCTCTCGTCGGCCTCGCCCTTGGCTGCACGCTCGTCGGCCTTGGCCCGCTCCCAGGCCTCGGTCTGCGCCGCGGCATCGCGAACCTGCCCATCGGCGAATACGTGCGGATGGCGGGCGACCATCTTGTCGCTGATCGCGCGGGCGACATCGGCAAACTCGAAGCTGCCCTGCTCGTTCGCCAGCTGCGCGTGGAAGACCACCTGCAAGAGCAGGTCACCAAGCTCCTCGCGCAGGTCGGCCAGGTCGCCGCGCTCGACGGCGTCGGCCACTTCGTAGGCTTCCTCGATGGTGTACGGGGCGATGCTGGCGAAGTCCTGCTGCAGGTCCCAGGGACAGCCGCCCTCGGGGTCGCGCAGCCGGGCCATGATCTGCAGCAGTCGTTCGACCTGCTCGGCGGCCGGGCTCATGCCGTCCCCCGCGTCTCTCGGGGCGGGCTGAGCGGCAAGCGGCACATCCGTCCCTGTGCTTGGCCGATCCCCTTCACACCCAGTTCCGCCAAGGCAGGGCGTCGCTGGCCAGGGCAAGGAAGTCAGTGTTGAGCAGGCTGTCCTTGGTGTTGTAGCGCAGCGGCTGTCCGCTGGTATCGATTACCGCGCCGCCGGCTTCTTCAAGCACGCATTGGGCGGCTGCGGTGTCCCATTCGGAGGTCGGACCGAAGCGCGGATAGAGATCGATCTGACCCTCGGCAATCCGGCAGAACTTCAGCGAGGAGCCAAGTCCGATGCGCTCGTGCGGGCCGACCTTGTCGAGCAAGGCGAGCGTGCGCGGATCCAGGTGCGAGCGGCTGGCCGCCACGCGCAGCGGCGCGCCGACCTGGGCCCGCGTCTGCAGGCCGATGTCCTGGCCGTTGGCAGCGCGATGCCAGGCACCCTGCCCTTGGCTTGCGTAGGCAAGGTAGCCGAGCGCCGGGGCGAGCACGACGCCGAGAATCGAGCGGTCGCCATCGATCAGGGCCACGTTGACCGTGAACTCGCCATTGCGCTTGACGAACTCGCGGGTGCCGTCGAGCGGATCGACCAGCCAATAGGTCTGCCAGCTGCGACGGGTCTCCCAGGGGATCTTGGCCGACTCCTCGGAAAGCACCGGATAGGCACCCGGCAAGGCGACCAGCCCGGCATCAAGGATGTCGTGGGCCGCGCGGTCGGCGGCAGTCAGCGGGCTGCGGTCATCCTTGTGCTCGACATCGAAGTCCTCGGCGTACACCGCCATGATCGCGTCGCCAGCCCGGCGGACCAGATCGATCACCGGTTCCATCAAGCCCTGCACGATGGCCGGCTCAATCATCCCTGTCTCCTCATCCACAGCAGTTCGCGGGCGACAAACAGCGCCGCCAGCGAGCGACCCTCCGATACATCCTCGCGCAACATCAGCTCGTGCAGCTTGTCCAACCGCCAGGGCACCACGTCGAGCGGCTCCGGCTCATCGCCTTCGAGCTTTTCGGCATACAGGTCGGTGGCCAGGACCAGGTGGGTCTGGTGGCTCATGTAGGTCGGCGCAAGAGTCATCGCCCGCAACACTTCCAGTTTGCGCGCGCCAAAGCCGGCCTCCTCCTTGAGCTCGCGGTCGGCGGCCTGTTCGGGCGTTTCACCCGGGTCGATCCGGCCCTTGACCAGGCCCAGCTCGTAGCGGTGCACGCCGCAGGCGTACTCGCGGACCAGCAGAACGGTTTCCTCGTCCTGCATCGGCACCACGATCACCGCGCCGCGGCCGCGCGGCTTCATGCGCTCGTACTGGCGACGCGCGCCGTTGCTGAATTCGAGCTGCAGCCGCTCGACCATGAAGCGGCCGCCGAAGTCGAGATCCTCGCTGGCATGGACGATGGGCAGGGGCTTGTCCGGCAGGTTCATCCGCGCCACCCCGCGAAGTGCGCAAGGCCGCGGGCGTGCAAGCCCGGCGTGCCGGCCAATACGCTACGCGTGGCAAGGTCGAGCTCGCTGCCGTCCAGATCGGTGAACACGCCGCCGGCCTCACGCACGATCACCGCCAGCGCGGCAATATCGAGGATGTTGACGTCGGACTCCAGAACCAGATCGATCGCGCCCCGCGCCAGCAGGTGGTAGTGGAAGAAGTCGCCATAGCCGCGGATGCGATGCAGCTGCGGGACCAGCTCGCCGAGCTGCTGCCAGCCGGCACCGCGCGCCAGGCTCTTCAGATTGCCGGTGGACAGCGTGGCGCGCTGCCAGTCGGCGGTTGATGCGCAGCGCAGCGGACGGCCGTCGAGGAAGGCGCCAGCGCCGCGCCGGGCCCAGGCGGTCTCGCCGAACTCGGAGGCGCAGGACACGCCAACCAGGAGCTCGCCCTCGACCATCAGGGCGATCTGGGTGCTGAACATCGGGTAGCCGCGAACAAAACTCTTGGTGCCATCGATCGGGTCGACCAGCCAGAGGAACGGGCTGTCACCCGAGCGCCCTTCCTCCTCGCCATAGATCGCATGGTCGGGGAAGGCGTCCAGCAGCACTTCGCGGATCGCCTGTTCGGCCTCGACGTCGGCGCGGGTCACCGGCGAATCGTCGTCCTTGTGCTCAACGCTCAGCGCATCGCTGCGGTAGTAGCGGTGGATCACCTTGCCGGCAGCGGCGACGGCCTCGCGGGCGACCTCCAGAGCGTGATCTAGCAGTGCGTCGTCGATGTGCATGGCCGAAGTCTAGCGAACCGGCAGCATGGAGCCGGTGATCTTCAGGTAGGCACTGCCGTCAGGCTGGCGCTCACCGATATGGTTCAGCGCCTTGTCCAGTGCCGGGTTGCTGGCGCGCGGGGTGAGCAGGGCTTCGGCTTCGTAGCCGGTCAGGGCGAAGCGGAAGCTGCCCTCGACCTTGAGCGGACCGCCGAGATCGCTGATCACGCCAGTGATGGCGCCGCCGGCGGTGGTGCTGAAGTCGGCCTTGATGTCACCCAGCGCGGCAGCGGCCTCACCGGCAACCGCAGCATTGCGCCAGATCGCCTGGCCACGCAGGGCGCGCGGATAGCCACCCTGGATATTTGCCTCGGGCAGGGACACCTCGACCGTGCCGCCGGGAATCAGGCCCGGCACGTCGATCGCCGGCCGCAGCTTCTCGGCAGGGAAGCTGAAACTGGCATCGGCCAGTTCCACCGACAGCGCGCCGCGCAGCACCGCTGCGGTGCTGCCGCGGTAGCGTTCGCCGTCGAGCTCCAGCTGCACACGCGTGGCGCCGCGCAGGACGCTGATCGGGCTGGCGGTCCAGCGCAGCCGGCCCAGCGGCTCACCGAAGGCGCTTGCCTGTCCGGCATGCCCGTCCCAGATCGTGCCGCCGACATCGTCCAGGGTCAGTGGACCCAGCCGCCCTCCCATCCAGTTGAGCGCCGTACTCGCCGGAAACAGCGCTACGGCCACCGCGACCAGCGCGAACAGCAGCAGGAGGACCAGCAGCAGCGCTTTGATGAACTTCATCGGTAACAGACTCCCCAGAACGAAACGAATGGTGTGGGACGATCCGGCATCAGGCTTCCGGCCCGGCCAGGGTGATCCGTGCGTCGACCAGGCCAACGCCGCTGCTGCGCTGGACCGAAAGCTCCTCGACCCGCACGCCCTGCTCGCCCAATGGCTGCAGCCAGTCAACCAGCAGATCGAACGGTGCAGCCTGCAGCTGGACCCGCACCCGCCCATTGCTCAGCGGCTCGACGCGCAGCAAGGCGGTGCCCAGCCCGACGCTGCGGGCGCCTTCGTCGACCCGTGCCAGCAAGGAGCGGCGGTCGGCGACCAGGGCCGGGGCCTGAGGGCGCCGGGCCAGCTCGCCAGCCGCGGCCTGCATCCAGCGCAGGGATACATCGGCGGCTTCAGCGCGTTCGCGCCAGGCGTCCCGGGCCTCCTTGAGCGGCGCGTACAGGGCGCCGAACCAGAGCATCAGCAGGGCGAGCACGGAACCGGCCAGGAGCAGACCGCGCTCGCGCGGCGCCAGCCCCTGCCACCAGGCCTTCACGCGCCACCTCCGCTGACCCGAAGCCGGCCTTCGACGCCCTGCGAGCCGGGATTGGCCGCGGTCAGCTCGGCGCGCATGCCCTGCTGGACCAGCCGCTCGCGCAGGCTGTCGAGGGTCGCGACATCAGCGGCGATCACGGTCATCTCCAGCGTGCCATTGCGGTACTCGATCGCATCCAGGGTGGTCTGGGTGCCTCCGGCAAGCAGCGGCGCGACCCGGCCGAGCAGGGACAGTCCGTCGCTGGCGCTGCCGCGCTGGCGCAGCACGCCGCGCATCTGCGCCACCGGATCAACCACGCGGCTGATCCCGGGCACGGCCTGCTGCAGCAGCTGGGCCATCTCGGTCTGCCGGCTCTCGACATGGCGCGCCAGCAGGCTGCGCTCGACCGCGGGCAGGACGGTAGCCAGGATCGCCGCGGCGAAGAGGACCGAGGCGGCGATCTTCCACAGCGCAAGCTGGCGCTCCGAGCGCCGGCGCGGGGCGAAAGCACCTTGCAGCAGATTGATCGGTGCGTCGTTCAGCCGCGCCGACAGCGCCACCAAGGGCGTCTCGACGGCCTGCTCGCCGGGCTGCGGCGGGCGACCGGCGCGCAGCCGCGGCAGGCTGGCGAGATCGAAGCCCTGACCGCGCAGCCAGTCGGCCAACGAGTCCAGCCCTGACTCGGGCAGGCAAAGGGCGCGGCGCGCATCGACCAGCAGCACACGTTCGCGCTCCAGCCAGGCGCGGGCCCCCTCGCCCGGCAGCAGTTGCCATTCGGCATAGCAGGCGTCGGCGACCAGGCCAGCCTCGGCAAGCCAGGCAAGGCGCTGGCGCAGCCGCTCGGCAGCGATCACCGCGACCGCTACCCGCTCGCCGCTGCCCGCGGGGTCGAGGGCGACCTGCAGGCTCTCCACCGGCGCCGCCAGCTGCTCTTCGATCGCAAACGGCAGGGCCTGCACGAGGGCAGCATGGCTGCGTGCAACGCGCGGCGCATCAAGGCACAGGACCTCCTCGGCAGGCAGCACCAGGCTGACCCGTTCGGCCGCGGCACTGGGAAGGCCATCTGCCGGCCCGGCCAGCACCCTGCCGTCGCGGCCCAGCGACAGCCACTCGCTACGGCCGTCGGGCAGGCAGCGGATCAGGTGGTGATGGCTCATGCGTGGGCCCGGGAGGAAAGCCCCGAAGTGTAACCCGAGGCCCCTGCCGGGTTGCCGATTGGCGCCTTGCGCGGCGCGAACGGTCGGGCGTCGGCGCCGCGCCTACCAGCGGCCACGGAAGCGAGCCAGGGTTCGCAGGCCCTCGGGGCCGCGGCGAAGCAGGATGGCGTACTGGAAGGGCAGGCCGTCGACATCGATCTCGGCATCCAGGGCGAACCAGCGGGTGGCCACCGACAAACCTTCCAGCGGCACTCGCGCCAGCCCCAGGCGTTCCAGCTCCTCGTTCAACTGCTCGGGCTGGTCGTAGCGTGCCTGGCCGTCCCGCCACAGCTGCAGGGCGGCCTGCTCGGTAATCTGCTCGGACAGGCTCATCCACAGCGGCGGGGTGAGGAAATTGATGTTCATCGGCGCAGCTTCCGGCAACGCGCAGACATGCGGCCGCAAACGCTGGTAGACCTCGCCATCGACGCCCTCGACCAGGCGCAGTTCGGAGACGTGGGCCATCGGCTGGTTGGCCGTGCGATAGGCCGGCCTGCGCGCGAGATAGCTGCCGTCCTCGGCGCCGCCCGGCTGCGGACGAAGGTCGGCATCGACCCAGTCCGTGATCGCCGAAAGCAGGCGCGGCTCCAGCTTCAGCGCGCGCAGCAGGCGCTCCAGCCGCTCGCGCTGCAGTGCAGCCCGCTGCGGGTCGGCAAGCAGGTTGAGATCAAGGCAGGCGCCGGCGTCGCGCAGCTGGCCGATCAGCTGGCCGCCAGGCAGGGCGATTGGCGGTAGCGGCTGGGTCCAGTCATCACCCGGCGCGTCGAACTCGGGCCGCGCCTCGTAGTCCCGGCGCAGCGCCTGCATCGCCCAGTACTCGACACCCAGCGCCAGCTGCCAGGTCTGCTCCGCGCGCAATGCGTTTCGGCTGCGTGCGCGGCTCTGCTCGCCCTGATCAAGCAGGGCGGCGACCAGCACGGTGGCCAGCGCGATCACCACGATCGCCGCCAGCAGGGCGACGCCGCGCTGTTTGCCGGGCAAGCTCATGGCTGCGACACCTCGGCCAGCTCCAGCAAGCGCTCGATCTCGCCAATGCCCTCCACCGAGAAGCGCAGCCGCAGCGCCCGCGGCCAGGCGTCATCGGCCTGGCCGGGCTCCGGCCAGCGATTGACCCAGCGGCCGTCCGTGCGCAGCGCCTCGACCCGCAGCTGACTGACTTCCTGCAAAGCCGAATCTTCCTGCGGCCGCTCGCCGGGGTTGCGGTCGAGCGCGGCAAACCGCCAGCGTTTCAGGGTCCGATCATCCACGCCCCAGCGAATCCGCTCCAGCTCGGCGCGGGCCTGGGCCAAGCGATTGGCATGCCCGGCGCGGGTCAGCTCGATGCCATCGGTATCGATCAGCAGGGCCGGCATCCGGCGCAGATCACCGACCCGCACGCTGCGCGGCAGGGCCGCGCGCAGATCGCGCTCGATCAGGCCGACCGCGCGCTGCAGATCAGCCAGGCGCTGGGCCGACTCTTCCAGCTGGGCGCGACCGCGGACTACCGCATCGAGACCGCCATAGGCCAGGCCCATGGCCAGGGCGAACAGGGCCACGGCGACCAGCACTTCCAGCAGGCTGAAACCGCGCGATCTCATCGTTGGTAGAACCCAAGCAGGCTGGCGGCCGGCTGGCCAGGATCACCCTGGTCGGCATACACACGCACCTCCACCTGCACCAGTCCCGGCACATCGGTGGCGCGGGCATCCAGCTGCCAACGCCAGTCGCGATCGCCCATCCGCGCCCTGCCCTGCGCCTGGCCGCTGTCCGGCAGCTGGCGGCGCAGGCGCACCTCGGCCAGCTGGTTGGCAGCGACCCACTGGGCCAGGGTCGCGTCGCGCTGCTGACCGAGTGCGCCGGCCTCCTGGCCGACGCTGCGCACCAGGGCGACCATCGCCAGCGACAGCAAGAGCAGGGCGACCAGCACTTCGAGAAGGGTGAAGCCGGCCGTGCCTGCCGGGCTTGTGCGACGAGCGGGGGGACTCAGCATCTCAGCCTCCCGCCGGCAGGAGCGGCTCAAGGGCAAGGCTGCCATCCGGATCTCCGACCAGTCGCCAGCGTGTGTCGGCACCGCTATGCCCGAGCAGCAGCTCGAAGGGCGTCAGCTCCCCGGAGGCCAGGCACAGCAGCTGCGGCTGCAGCGGCTCGGCCTCGGGATCGATCAGCAGCGCATCGCGACGCAGCTCGAATCCCATGCCCGGGTCCCAGGTCCGCGGACGCAGCTCGTCGCCGGAGTCATCGGGCAACGCCTCCCAGCCATCGCGACGCAGGTAGCCAAAGCGCCAGCCACGCGGCTCGAAGCGCCAGCCGATGTCGACCCCGGTCAGCACCGCGCGCTCGCAGGCCAGCCCGACCAGCGCCTCGATCCGGCGGGCGCTGGTTTCCAGCAAGCGCTCCGGACGACCGGACAGCGACAGCACTACCGCCGCCAGCACCGCGCCGACCACCGCCAGGATGACCAGCAGCTCGATCAGGCTGAAGCCTTGCTGGCGCCGGCTCACTCGCCCCAGTTGCCGATATCCGCCGCCGCGCCCTGGCCACCGGGCTGACCGTCCGAGCCGAGGCTGTAGAGGTCGAAATCGCCGCGTTGGCCGGGACTGAGGAAGCGGTACTCGCCGCCCCAGGGATCCTTGGGCAGGCGATCGATATAGCCGCCCTGGCGCCAGTTCGGCGCCGCCGGCGTGCCCGAGGGCTGGGCGACCAGCGCCTGCAGCCCCTGCTCGGTGCTCGGGTAGTTGAAGTTGTCGAGGCGATACAGGTTCAGCGCCGTGGTCAGCGCCTGGATATCGGTACGCGCCCGGGTGATCCGCGCCTCGTCGGGCTTGTCGAGGAAACGCGGTACGACCACGGTAGCCAGAATCCCGAGGATCACCACCACGACCAGGATCTCGATCAGGGTGAATCCGCGCATCGGGCGGAGGGCGGGTTGGACAGGCGGGCGGCGGGACCGGATCATTCGAAGCCTCATGGCAAAGCGCGACGGGATGGTAGCAAGGCATGGACGCGACAGCATGGAGACAGCGCGACCTCAAGGTGCTCTGGCACCCCTGTACCCAGATGCAGGAACACCACCAAGGGTCTCCGCTGATCGCGATCCGGCGCGGCGAGGGCGTCTGGCTGGAGGGGCATGACGGCCGCCGCTACCTGGATGCGGTGAGCTCCTGGTGGGTCAACCTGTTCGGCCACGCCGAGCCACGCATCGCCGCTGCCATTGGCGCACAGGCGGCGCAGCTGGAGCAGGTCATCCTGGCCGGCTTCTCGCATGCGCCGGCGATCGAGCTTGCCGAGCAGCTGCTGCGCCGCGCGCCGCCCGGGCTGGACAAGGTGTTCTACGCCGACAACGGCTCGGCAGCGGTGGAAGTCGCGCTGAAGATGAGCTTCCACGCCCATCGCAATGCCGGGGATACGCAGCGCACCCGCTTTCTGGCCCTGTCCAACAGCTATCACGGCGAGACCCTTGGCGCGCTGGCGGTCACCGATATTCCCCTCTACCGGCGCACC
Organism: uncultured Lysobacter sp.; assembly: GCA_964350895.1. Taxonomy (GTDB): domain Bacteria; phylum Pseudomonadota; class Gammaproteobacteria; order Xanthomonadales; family Xanthomonadaceae; genus Pseudomarimonas. Next base: position 1,833 of record CAYGMG010000086.1, on the reverse strand, counting down.
TACGCGCCGCTGATGATGCAGCCGCGCTTCGTACCCTCGCCTGACGCCTATCATGCAGAGCCAGGTGAAAGCGCGGAGGCCTGCGCGCGGCGCGCGGCAGCCGGGCTGGCCGAGGTGCTGGAGGAGATCGGCCATGAGGTGTCCGCCCTGATCATCGAGCCGCTGGTGCAGTGCGCGGGCGGCATGCGCATGCATCATCCGGTCTATCTGGGCGAGGCGCGCCGGCTCTGCGACGCGCACGACGTGCACCTGATCGCCGACGAGATCGCCGTGGGTTTCGGCCGCACCGGCACCCTGTTCGCCTGCGAGCAGGCCGGCATCACGCCGGACTTCCTGTGCCTGTCGAAAGGCATCACCGGCGGCTTCCTGCCGCTGGCCGCGGTGCTCACAGGCGATGCGATCTACGCGCGCTTCCTCGATGACTCGCGCGAGCGCGCCTTCCTGCATTCGCACAGCTACACCGGCAACCCGATTGCCTGCGCGGCGGCGCTGGCCAGCCTGGCGATTTTCGAGTCCGACCAGGTCCTGGCCGGCAACCGCCAGCGCACGCAGCAGATGGCCGCAGCCGCCGCGCCGCTGGCCGAGCTGCCGGGGGTCGCCGACGTCCGCCAGTGCGGAATGATCGTCGCGATCGAACTCGCCCGCGCCGATCGCTCGCCGCACCCTGCGGAGCAGCGCCGCGGCCGCCGCGTCTACCGGCATGCGCTGGAACAGGGTGTGTTGCTGCGCCCGCTCGGCGACGTGCTGTACTGGATGCCGCCGTACTGCATCGACAGCGAGCAGATAGCGCAGCTGGCCGAAGTCACCAGCAGCGCGATTCGTCACGTCGCGGAGCCCGGCGATGCGTGAGATCCGCTGTTTCGTCGAGATGCCGCTATGCGAAGGCCGCGCCGTCGAACTACCCGAGCTTGCCGCGGGGCATCTGGTCAGGGTGCTGCGCCTCGGCCCCGGGGCGAGCGTGACGCTGTTCAATGGCGACGGACTCGACTATCCCGCGCAGATCGAAGCAGCTCGCAAACAGCGCTGCACGGTGAGCATCGGCGCGCCGCAGGCCAACGCCAGCGAGTCGCCACTGCACACCGTGCTGATGCAGGGTGTGGCACGCGGCGAGAAGATGGACCTGATCCTGCAGAAGGCCTGCGAGCTTGGGGTAAGCGCTGTGCAGCCTGTGCTCACCGAACGCACCGAAGTGCGCCTTGACGGTGAGCGCGCTGCGCGCCGCCACGCGCACTGGCTGGGCGTGCTGCGCGGCGCCGCCGAACAATGCGGCCGCGCCAGGGTCCCGGAGCTTGCACCGCTGCGCAGCCTTGCCGAGGCTTTGGCGACGCTTCTGCCGGGCCAAAGGCTGACTCTTTCCCCCGCGGCGACCGGCACCCTGGCGAGCCGGGAGATCGATACCGCGCAGCCCATCCAGCTGCTGGTCGGTCCGGAGGGCGGACTGGGCGAACGCGACCTGCAGGCAGCCGAGTCGGCTGGCTTCTCCGCGGCCGCGCTGGGCCCCCGCATCCTGCGCACCGAGACCGCCGGCCTCGCCGCGCTGACGGTGATCCAGTCCCGCTGGGGCGACCTGCGCTAGCCCAGAAGCTTCACGAGGTCGCCGTGAATCGCCCTGCTAGCAGCGTGGTGCCACGCATTGGCGAATCTGTGTGCTCCGGACACTTTGCACGGCCGCGATTCACGGCTGCCGCGTCCCTCGCTTGGCCCTGACGCCGATCCTCGCGCCTTGCGCTCGGCGCCATGTCCGGCGCGATCATCCGCACCCCTCATGAAATGTCCGGGCTAGTGTCCTGTCCCGGAAGTATGTTGTTGAAGTCGCGACGCGGATGCGTCGTC
>CAYGMG010000085.1:0-16962 GCA_964350895.1 uncultured Lysobacter sp. | reverse complement strand
ACAAACCGCTGACCAGTAAAGGAAAGTTCTGGGGAGACCTCAGGTCCGAGACGCGGCCTACGGGGATTCGCCAACGCGCGGCGAACGGCAACAGTACGCCTGCAGCAGTCGCTTCGGCAGGCCCGCTTGGTGGATCTGAACAGAGCCGCTGCGACAGCGTATCAAGGCGCGCGGAACGACAGGTTCAGCGCGTAGCCTGGTCGCCATCGGGCGCCGCAAAGACGCGACTGAAGAAGGCCCAATACGCCGGGTTGCTGCGCAGGGCGGCGAACAGGGCGCCGGGGGTGTGTCCGGTGTCGGGGAGCAGGAGGAACTCGTGCTTTATGCTGAGCGCGTCGAGGTGGGCGGAGAACTTCTGGTTGTCGGCGAGCACGCCGTCTTCGGCGCCGACCAGGATGCGCAGGACCAGCGCGTCGCGCTCTGATTCGGGCGTGTTCTCGGCCAGCGCCCAGGGGCTTTGTGCTCGGAAGTACATGGGGTCGCCGCCGTAGACGCGGTCGAGCGTGGCCTGTGCGGCAGCTGCACCGACGATGGGGGCGTGCTGCGGATCGAGGACCTCCTGCATCGGTCCGGCGCTGAGCAGGGATGCGGCACCGAACAGCTCGGGATACTTCAGGCCAAGACGCGCAGCGCCGTAGCCGCCCATGCTGGCGCCTTCCACCAGGCGCCCGGCGGCGCTGGCCCGGGTGCAAAGCTGGGCGTCGATGTGCGGGACCAACTCTTCGACCAGCACGCTCTCCATCGGGACCGTGCCGTCCCTGGAGTCCACCCACATGCTTTGCCGAAGTCCGTCCGGGAACACCACGATGGCGGGCGGCATCGCGCCGCTGCGGATCGCGCTATCGAACATCCGTGCCACAGCACTGCTGGCCTGCTCGGAGCTGCCTTGCGATCCGTGCAGCCAGTACACCACCGGGAAACGGCGGCCGGATGCGCAGTCATACTGCGCCGGCAGGTACAGGTGATAGGTGAGCGGCGCGGCAAGCCTATCGGTCGGCAGCGTGCGCGCCTCCACATTCGGCTCGATGGGACGAGGCTGCGCGGCAGACGGTTCGGCGGCGAGGGCGAGCAGCAAAAACAGCAGCGCGCAGAGCGCGGCACAGGACGGCGACTTCATCGGCATCTCCCGTAGCGAGGTTGAAGCATGGCGGAACCGGGTGCTTCGATACAAGCTGGCGGTGGCGACGTGGCAGTCAATCTATGTGTGCGGGCGATCTTGTCGACTTGTCCTGCATGCTTGCTCCGTTGCGCGGTCGAGCACTTGTTCCGTGGCCGCGGCGAGCTGGTGTCCCGCCCCGGAATCACATCACCCAGTTCACTCGATCTGCGCCGTCGATGCTGAGCTGCTCGTCGTCGCCATAGCGCTGCTATGCCCCCTGCTTGCCTTGCCGCGACAGCGCATCCGCATCGAGGTTGCTGCGACCTTACACCCGGGCTAGAACGCCACGTTTCAGCGCGGCCGCGTGCGCCGGCAGCCACGATGGGCCAGGCCTCAGGAGATCGGGTCGCCGGCTGCTGCGCGTGGAGCGCAGTCGGGGCGCTGCGATACCACCTCGTCGAGGAAGCGCTCGACCTGGTCGAAGTGGCGGGTGACCTCGGCGTGCCCGCCCTCGACCTCGATGAGCTGGTACGGGTGCGCGAAGCCGCTGGCTTCGAGCCGTTGCAGGATCCGCTTGGACATCCAGACCGCCGGCCACATCTCGTCATCCGTGGCGGCCAGCAGCAGGATGGGGCCCTTGATGCGTTCGACTTCGATGCGCGCGGTCTCGGCATCCTCACCGGCAAGAATCCGGGTCATCACGGCGTGCAGATCGCCGCTGATGAAGTCCAGGGTCGCCGACCAGGGCATCGGCGCGAAGGGCAGGGGCATGCCGTCCTTCGACCAGGATGAGGTGGTCAAGGCATCGGTGTGTGCGGGGAACACGGTGTCGCCCGGCGCCAGCGCAATTACCGCGTCGATGTCGGGGTAGTGCGATGCCAGCGCAAGGGCCAGCTCGGCGCCCTTGGAGCCGCCGAGCAGGATCACGCACTGTCCGCTTACCCGCGGATCGTCCTGCGCCGTGGCGATGGCCGCGTGCACGCCATCAAGGGCGATGCGGTCGAGCTTTTCGGGGGTGTTGGGCAGGCCGAAGTAACCCAGCGCAAGCAGCGCATAGCCGGCCTCTTCGAAGCGCTCGCGCTGCGGCTTCCAGAAGTCCGAGGCCCAGGCGTTGCGCCCTTCGCCACCGCCAAGGCCGACAATCAGCGGACGTGGCGGGCCCTCGGGCGCGAACAGGCGGGCATCGACCTGTCCGTGATTCGCCGGCAGGGTTTCGGTATCGAAGCTGTACACCGTGTAGAGCGAGTAGACGGTGCCCAGCGCGAACAGGCCGAGGACGCCTGCCAGGGTCCACAGGACGAGTCTTCGCAACAATTGCAGTGGTCGGTTCGGCATGGGGGTGTTCCTTGGGTGGAAGTGCGGGTGAAGCAGGTGGATGCGCGGTCGACGCGCGGGGTGGTCGCTACCCGGGCTGCGTCGCAGGACACTAGCTGCTGTCGTCGATCCAGAAAAACACTTCGTCAACGCTGCGATCGAAGGCGCGCGCCAGGCGCATCGCCAGCTCCAGCGAGGGCGCGTAGCGGCCGTTCTCGATCGCGATGATGGTCTGCCGGGTGACCCCGACCTCAGCCGCCAGCGCCGCCTGCGAACGCTCGCCGTGCTCGAAGCGCAGGCGCCGCAGGTGGTTGCCGATCGGGGTCTCGCTCACGAGGCATCCTCGCCGCTGTCAGCGGCGTCGCGTGCGTACAGGCGCAGGCGCTCGAAGGCATCGACCAGGACCGAGCAGATCAGGGCCAGGATCAGCGCATGGGCGATCAACGGATGCGAAAGCTGGGCGACCGGCCCGCCCTGAGCGAAGCCGAGCATGAGGATCTGCGCAATCAATACGGCGACCAGGGCGTAGTAACCGGCGCGCAGGCCACGGACGGCGATGAATGCATCACGCTCATCGCGGCGCGGCCGCGGCTCACGGGCGATCAAGTAGGCCAGCACGGCGCCGCCAACCAGGGTCCAGCTGTCGATGCCCAGCGCGTGCGCCCTGGGGGTGTGCATCAGCATCCGCGGACCGATGTCGATCAGGGTGGTGAGCAGGTGCGCGCCGACCAGCGCATTGCCGGCAAGCGAAATCCACAGCTGACGCTCAGGCGTGCCCGGCGCCGCGTCAGCCAGCAAGCCCCAGCGTCGGCGCACCATCAGCGCCGCGATCAGCATCAGGCCGAAGCCGATCAGGCCGCCGGGGACCGGCAGGCTGCCCGCCGAGAGGGCCAGCACCACGCCCAGGCCGAAGCCGCCCATCAGTACTCCGAGGATGCTGCGCATATGTCTGCTGTACCTGACTAGATGTCTGGTATAGCTTACATCGCTGATTTGCGATTCGACCAGCCCTTGCCTTTGCTGTCAGGGCACCGGGGAAGGTTGCGCCTTGTGCACAGCCCGTTCCATCGTCTTGCCAGCGGCGCTGTACTGGATGCGCTCGAGACCTTGCGGCCCGCGCCCGATATGGCTTGAAACACAGTTCGCCTCCCTCGATCACCCGGTGCGGCCGCCCGGAAAGGCGCGCCGGCATCGGTCGTCGCAACAGGCCCGCTCGGTAGATCACCGCAATGACCGCGCGACCCTGTACCAAGGCAAGCCCAACGACAGATCCTGTGCGCCGCCTGAAAAATGTGGGATAGGACTCCGGGCAACCCGGCAGCCTGCCATGCGCGTACGCGTAGGCGGCTATCTCGCGATTGGCGCTGCGCGAACGCCATGTTCAAGGCTGAACTGGTCGCCGACGGCGCCGACGACCATCCTGGAGCGATCGGACTGCATCAGCCGGCGCAGGGTGTAGAGGGCGTCGATGCCGGTGCAGTGGGCGCCGATCATTCTGGTCACGCCGAACGACTTGAGCTTGTCTGCGGTCCAGCCAAGGTGTTCATCACTGGCGCTGACCAGATGGAACCCGCCGATGGCGACATCGATGCGGCCGGCGTGGATCTGCTTGACCACGTGTTCCATGGTGTTGACGATGCCGGCGTGGCCGCAGCCCGAGATCAGCACGAAGCCTTGCGCGGTGTCGATCACCAGGGACAGGTCCTCGGGAATGGTGTCTTCGATATCGCCCTCGGCGGTGCGGATGCGCCCGTGTCCGCCCCAGTTGCGCTCCGGATGCACGCGTTCGACATTGCCGGTCAGCCAGACGCCGGGATAGAGCTGGGTTGCATCGGCGTACTCATGGATTGCCACGCCCTGGGCGCGCAGCGCGGCGCGCATCGAGGCCAGCCGCTCGCCGCCGCCGACGCGCTCGCTGAAGATGCCGCGTCCGACGTGGACCCGCGACAAGGCTTGCGGATTGCTCGGGGTGAGCGCCTCGCGCAGTCTGAGCAGGCCGCCGGTGTGATCGCCGTGGTTGTGGCTGAGGATCACGTCCTCGACATCTGAGAGGTCGATTCCCAGCTCTCGCGCGTTCTCGAGCACCGTGTCCGGCCGATGACCGGTGTCGAACAGGATCTTCCTTCCGTCCACTTCGATCAGTGCAGCGTAGCCCCACTCGCCGATGCCCTGGCTGGCGAGCATGGTGGACAGGGTGGTTACGCGCAGCGCTCCGACCTGGTGAAAGCCTTGCGGGCTATCGGCTCTGAGCGGCGACAGCGCAAACAGGTACAGGAAGATCAGTGCAGAAATGAATCTCATGGGAGGAAACAACCGGTAGCGAGCCAGCGGCCGAGTCTATCGCGAGAGGATATCGAGACGGCCTCGCTTCGCCGCGAACTGCCGAGCATCGTCCTCGTTGTCGTCTTCGAGCAAGGATGTGCCGGGCAAACGAACTGATAGGAACACATCGCTTGCATTCCGTGGGCTGCTCGGCAAAAGTGCGGCGCCACGATCCGGCTCGAGTGGAAGCCGTGAGGAGAACGGGATCATGACTACCTTCGGTTCGACATCGACTTCATCCAGGCAGGCGCAGTGGGGCATCGTGCTGGGCGTGCTGGTACTGGTGGCCCTGCATCTGGGATGGGAAGCGACCCACGGTGGCGTGGTCAGCCACCACTTCCTGGCCCGCGCCGACATGCCAGCGATGTCGAACTGGTGGGGCGTGCTGCTGGTTCCGGCGCTGGCATTGTGGGCGGCTGGCCAGGTGCTTCGACGGCCGGCCAGGCCGGGGCAGGGCGATGGCGTGTCGGGGAAGATTCTGCGCGCGCTGCCGGCGTTTCTCGGCGCACTGATCTACGGTGGCGCGCTGGCGACCTCATTCGTGCTGGACTTTGGCTGGGAGCCGTACCTGTTCCTGAGCCTGTTCCTGATCGGACTGCTGCTGCCAATCCATCGCGGTGAGTACGTGCTCGGTTTTGTGCTGGGAATGATGATCGTGTTTGGCGGCGTGCTGTCACTCATGGCGGCCGCCATCGTCGCGACCTTCTCGTGGCTGGCACACGCGCTTTGGCGTGCGCTGGCACGGCTGACCAAGGGCTCGCCGCGGGGCTGAGATCTGCCGAGGATTGAAGTCCGAGTCGGTGTTGCGGCCTGCGCGCCTTCGGTCGCCTGTGCGGTCAGGCACATCGAAAGCAACAATCAGCGCCGACGCGGTGGACCCGATGTCGAACTCGGCTGGTACACACCAACGCCGCAGAGGTCCGCACCGAAGTCGCGGAAGTGGGTGCGCTTGGTTTCGATGATGCCTGTGGTCGGGTTCAGCCACGCATAGTCGATCTGGCCGTCCTCGGACTCCTTGAGTTTGGCCCGGGCCGTGGCCACCAGGCCGCTCTGTCCGCCGATCTCCAGAATATTCACCGACAGCCCGACCATCTTCGGAAAGCCGCCGCTTGCGCTCAGCCTGTCCTGCTGATCAACGCAGAGCACGTACAGCGCGCCGGAGATGAAGCGCGGGTCTTGGCTGAAGTCTTCCAGTGCCTGCGAGCGCCCCTTGTCAACGTAGTGTGCTTCAGCGAGGTCCAGCAGATCGAGCGCGGGAATGCCTTCGGCCGCGGCAGTCTGCGGCGCAAGCAGGATGAGCAGGCAGGACAGGAAGCGGTGCATCAGGGGCATGGAGGCATTGGGCACGCGTGTAGAGCCTACTCGTTTATTCGCTACGGACTGTGTCGGGCATGCCGCGATTGCCGCTGACCTTGCGTTGTCGGTGTCTAGCAGCGCCCTTGGGCGCGCTTTTTTGCAGGCGCGCCCTTGGGCGCGACCGCGGAGTTCCGCTCCAGCCGCGGTCCGTGGCAAACCCGCGGCGCTGCGGTCGCGGGCAAGCCCGTTCCTGCAATGGGAACGTGGGGCCGTGTCAGCCCGTCGCCAGCTTTGCCAGCCGCTCACGCAGCCAGGTGACGAGCTGTGTTGAATCGGCGCCGCCCTTGCTCAGACTGAAAGCGTGCAGGTCATGCGCGGCGCGGTCGTGCCAGATCTTTGTCGCAGCATCGGGTCGCTGGTGCGCCAGCCACAGGGCGACGTCGGCCCCTTCCCCGGCGGAGCGGAGCAGCTTGCCAAGGGTGCGGCGGAATGCCGGCAGCGCGCTTTGCACGCCGGGCGTATCCACCCAGCCGGGGTGCATGACGTGCGCCACGCGCGAAGCGGACTGCGCATTCCAGTATTCGCACAGCACCGCCTGGGCGCGCTTGTGCTGGGCGTAGGCCATGAATCCGTCGTGCTGCGCGGCGCTGGAGACCTCCAGCTGGTCAAGGTCGAGACGGGCGCCGTACATGCCTCCTGAACTCATGTTGAGGATCAGCGCTTCAGCGGTCAGTTGGCCGTTCTCGCGCAGGGCTTCGGTCATGGCGAAGGGAACCAGCAGGTTGGTAGCGACGCTGCGCTCGGCGCCTTCCGCAGTTTGCCCGTAGTCATGCAGCATGACGCCGACGTTGTTGACCAGCACGTCGATGGGGCGGTCGATCGCGGCGATGGCGCGCAGGGTGTCGGCGCGCATGGACAGATCGCAGCGAATCGGCTGCAGGCGTCCGGGCGGCAGGGCGCGGCGGAGGGCTTCAAGCTTTTCGGGATTGCGTCCAAGCGCGCTGACCAGGGCGCCGCGCTGTGCCGCGCCTTCTGCGATGGCGCGGCCGATGCCGTCAGTGGCGCCGCTGACCAGCCAGTGCTGGCCGTGGAAGGCATCATCCGGAGCCGGCGCGCCGCGCTGGCAGCGCCACACTCCCAGCCGCGAGAAGCTGTGGAAGAACCGCGCGTAGAACAGCAGGCTGGCAAGCGGATGGGCCATCTCAGAAACGCCGGCCTATCGCCATGAACAGGGCCGACTCGCTTTCGGCATCCAGCAGGGGGCTGTCGGACAGCGCCTCGGGCAGGGCCGCGTGACGCAGATTGCCGAACACGAACCACTGCTCGCCAAGCCGCCGATTGATCGATACGCCGATTTCCGCCTGCAGCGCGCTGCCGGGACGGTAGCCGGGGAGGCCTCGGGCCATTTCGCGATCGCTGATGCCGTAGTAGTAGCCGCTGAGGTCCGACGACAGCCAGCGAGCCTGGGCATAGGGCGTCCACAGCCAGCCTTCGGCGCGCAGCGCGCGGCCTAGGCGCAGCCGTGCCTCGCCGCCTTCGCTGGCTCCGGAGATGTCGTGGCGTAGTTCGAAGTCGATGTTCAGTGCCGCGGAGGCGTAGCTGACCGTCGCCGAGGCGTCGAGGCCATCATCGCGGTCGTCCAACAGATCGCGCTGAAGGCCGTTGGCGGCCAGCTCGCGTCGGCCAAGGTCGCGCGCATCGAAGCCGTCAAGCCGCGCGGACAGGGCAAGTTCCAGCGTCCAGGGGCCCTCTTCCCAGGCGCGCAGCCCAAGTTCGAGGCCGCGAAGGTAGGCACGCTCACCCTGCCAGGAAAAGAACGGAAGTGCGCGCACGCGGGTGCCTTCGCCAGCGTACGGACTATCGATGACTACCGCGCCCAACCCGACGCTCCAGCCCGTATCGGCCGGCTGGGCCTTGAGCGCGGTCGGGAACACGGCAATACAGGGCAGGGCAATGCAAAGCAGGGCGGCAAGGTTCAAGGGACGAAACATGGCGCTCACACCTCTTGGATTCACATCAGTGAACACCGGGCGCCGTGTAGCGGGCGTCTTTCCCTCAACGCAGCTTGCCGCGACAATCGGACGGCTGCCCGTGTTCCGCGGGCTGAGAGCTGCGTTGCACAACGCCCGCCATCGGGCCCGGGCGCGGGCCTTGTCCCTTGCTGGCCGCAACGGGCAGTGCACTCCGCTTTGCCCAGGGCGATACCGGAGCGTGCCGATTGAGTATTGATGAATCAGATGACCTGCTGTCCAGCGCGCTGCGCCGCATCGGCCTGCGCGGTCATGTCTATGCCACGCCCAAGGTCTGCGGGGACTGGCAGTTCAGCGCGAGCGACCGGGCCCAGGCCAGCTACCATCTGGTGACCCGCGGCCAGGGCTGTCTGCACATGCGCCATCTGGATGCGCCGCTGTCGGTGCAAAGCGGCGACCTGATGTTCTTCCCGCGCGACAGCTGGCATGCGGTCAGTGCCTCGCCGATCCTGATCGACGGCGGCGCCTTGCGCCTGCCCGCTGCGGAGGGCCCGCATACCCAGCTGGTCTGCGGCCTTTACCGAGGCGAAGACACCGAGTTTCGTCGTTTGATGCGTGGCCTGCCGGACCTCATCCTGCTGCGCGCCGCCGAGACACCGGCCTCGCTGGAACCGGTAGTGAAGATGCTCGCTGTCGAGAACGCGGAATCGCAGCCGGGACGCGGCGTGCTGCTGGACGCGCTGTCCGATGTGCTGCTGGCCCTGGTCCTGCGTCGCGCGCTTGCCGCGGGGCATCTGGGCGACGGCTTCCTCGCCGCGCTCGGCGATCCGCGGATCGCCCCGGTGCTCGCTGCGCTGCACGCCGAGCCGGGCCGTGGCTGGAGCCTCGACCGGCTCGCTGCGATCGCCGCGCTGTCGCGCAGCCGGCTTACCGAACGCTTCCGCGAATTGCTCGACTGCAGCCCGCTGCAGTATGTCGCCGAGCTGCGCATGCGCGAAGCGAGCCAGCTGCTGCGCCACGGTCAGCTGTCAGTGGCGCAGATTGGCGAACGGCTCGGCTACGCGACCGAAGCCGCGTTCCGACGCGCCTACAAGCGGGTCACCGGCAGCACGCCCGGCGCCACGCGGCAGGCGGCTAGCCAGGACGACTGATCGATCGACTCCGGCACGGCACTGCGGCATCCCGGGGCGCGGCCAGAGGTGAAGCCGGCAGCCGGCCACGCGAAAGCTCCCGGCTGCGCTGCAGCAACCGTGAAACAACCCGTTCAGCGGCGCATGGTGTCCGGCGTGTCGGTGCCCTCGCGTCGCCGCTGGTAGTCCTCGTAGCTCAGTCGCGCGTCGGCCATGCAGCGCTGGTACTCGGCTTCGTTGACGAGGCGCCGGCATTGCTCCTCGAGGCCGGCGCGATTGCCCTGGTACCAGTTGCGCGCAGTGCATCCAGCCTGCAGCAGGCAGACGACGATGCAGAGCAGGAATCGCGTTCTGTTCATGGTTCAGGCTCCGGCGAATCCGATTCGGGCAGGGCAGTCAGCAAAGCATAGACGAAGGGGGTGGTGGGCCCGCCGTCATTGCGCATCACCGCGACCACCGCGCCGCGGCGCAGGGAAAAGGCGAGGTCAGCCTTGAATGGCCCGATCGATCCGCCGTGATGCAGCCAGGGGCCGTCCGGCGTATCCATCCACATGATGCCGCGACCGGCGTACAGCCCACCCTGTGCGCTCATCGGATAGAGCGTATCGAGCAGACCCTCGCGCAGCACGCCGGATATAGCTTCGCCGCCCAGCAGGGCGGCCATCAGCCGGCACAGGTCGGCGGGCGTCGTGATCAGGGCCCCGGCACCATGCGGTGTGCCGAACACCGGCACCTGCTTGCCCGCCTCCATGCCCAGTGCAGCCGCTTCGGGCCAATCGCCGCCGATCCAGGCCCGGCTCTGCCGCATGCCCGCTGGCTGGAGGATCCGCGACTGCAGAAGGTCGGGGTAGGGCTCAGCGCGCAGCCGTTCGGCAATCAGAGCCAACATCAGATAGCCGGTATTGCTGTAGCTCAGCGCCCTGCCGGGCGGGAACAGCGGCGGCTGATCGCGCACCGCGGCCAGCAGCGACTTGGGCGACAGCGTCTCGGACGCATGCCTCACCTGCTCCAGCCAGTTGAAGCTGTACAGGCCACTGGTGTGGGTCAGCAGCTGGTCGATGCTGACATCGCGCGCGGCGGGCCAGTCCGGGAACAGGTGGCCGACCGGCTCGTCAAAGCCAAGCTGCCCTTCCTCGATCAGCTGCAGGATCAGCATCGCGGTGGCGATCTTGCCCACGCTGCCAGCGTGCAAGGGCGTATCCACCGTCATGGGCCTGCGCTGGTCCAGCCGAGCCAGGCCGTGCGCGCTGCGCCACAGTCCGCCCGCCGGGCGCAGCACCGCGGCGCTGACACCCTCGGCGCTGCTGACCATGACGCCGCGCTGCCATGCGGCGTCGAGCGCTGTCGCCCAATCCGCGGGCATCGCCTGCTCCGCGGCGCGCTCTGCGATGCGGACCGCAGGCCACGGCTGGCTACGCAGCACTTCTGGCGACAGCGGTACCACCGTGTCGATCCGGATGCCCGGCGGGCCACCTGCGTGGGCAACGGATCCCACGACCAGGCAGAGAGCGATTAGACTGCGCATGCATTGCTCCAATGGGGCTATTTGTTATTGTAGTACAATAAGTATTTGCTAGGAATCGCCATGACACAAGCCCCCGCCTCCCTTCGCCTGTGCCGCTGGACGCTATGGGGACTGCGCCTTGCCCTGCTGGTCGTCGTGCTCGCGCCGCTGGCGGCCTGGTGCTCGCCCTGGCTCGGTCTGCCGGCCCTGTCGCCGCTGTTCGCGGCGCTGCCCTGGCAGGCGCGCCTTGCTGGACTGGCTACGGCCCTGCCCGCGATGCTGGTCTCGTTTGCCCTGATCTTGCAGTGGAGCAGGGTGTTCAAGCGCTTCGCGGCCGGCGCCTTTCTCGAGCTCGATGTGGCGAACGCGATCCAGCGCGCGGGTTGGCTGGGCGTCCTGCTGGTGCCGGCAAGGGTGCTGACCGGCATGCTGTCGTCACTGGCACTGGGGATTGGCCGCGAAGGAGGCTCGCTGCAGCTGTCAATCGGCAGCACCGAGCTGTTCATCCTGCTGGCCGGACTGATCTGCGTGGCGCTCGGCCGGGTGTGGTCGGATGCGGCACGCATTCACGACGAATGGCGGCATACGGTCTGACCGTGGCCATCCGGATCCGACTCGACGTGATGCTTGCCGAACGACGGATGAAGTCCAAGGACCTCGCCGAGAAGCTTGGCATCACCCAGGCCAACCTCTCGATCCTCAAGCAAGGCGTGCAGGTGAAGGCCATCCGGCTGAGCACGCTGGAAGGGCTTTGCCGGCATCTCGACTGCCAGCCCGGCGATCTGCTGGAGTACGTGCCGGACAACTCCCCAGCTGAGGAGTAAGTCGGCCAGGTTCGTCGCCTGGCGATCTCAGTCCTGCGCGTCGAACAGGCCGGCAGGACGAGACTGAACGGCAGCGGGGCGACTTCACACGTAGTCTCCGCAAGCGAGTAGGCTGTGCTGGCACTGCGATGATTCCTCGCAACGGCCACTCAGCCGCGCCGCACGTCCACTCACTCTCCGCCACTGAGCCCAAGACTTCCGTCGTTGACGGAAGCCGCGGCTTCGGCCGCCTTTGATCCGCCACGGCGGGTCCACACAAGGCAACCCATCATGAACATGCAAACCAAGAACGCCGCCACTCAGAGCTCGTCGACGGCCAAGCACAACATCCTCGAATCGGCCGCGGCCAAGGGCAACTTCAAGACCTTCGGCAAGGCCGTGCAGAGCGCGGGCCTCGCGGACACGCTCAACGGTGCTGGTCCCTTCACGGTCTTCGCGCCCACCGATGCCGCGTTCGACGCCTTGCCCGCGGGCAAGCTGGAGATGCTGCTCAAGCCGGAGAACAAGCCGGAGCTGATCTCGATCCTGAACTACCACGTGCTGTCTGGCCGCAAGACAGTCTCCGACATCGGCAAGTGGGACAGCGCGCGCATGGTCAATGGCCAGTCGGCGCCCATCAAGGCGGTCGACAAGGTCATCAACTTTGACGGTGCCAAGGTGACGTCCGGCGACATCGAGTCCAGCAACGGCTACCTGCACGGCATCGACAAGGTCAATCTGCCTTCGTCGACCAAGCAGTAAGCTGTCTATTAAGTAGCGCTTCCGAGCGGCGGGGCCATCCGGCCCCGCCGTTTCTTTGTCTGCTTGCAGGAACGATCGGTCGACGACCGATTCCGCTTGTGCTCAGCCGCCGTGACCAATCGACTGGTTTCGGCCCATCCGTTTGGCCACGTAGAGCGCGGTATCGGCGTCCTTGAGCAGTTGTTCGATGCTGTCATCGGAGCCGGGCACGCGGGCCAGGTAGCCGGCGCTCAGCGACAGCGGCTCCTCGTCGTTGCCGACTTCGCGCGGAGGCAGCGATGCGACCCGCTCGCGCATACGCTCGGCGACCTGGGCGACCTGGGCCTCGCTGACGTCCTCCATCAGGCAGACGAATTCCTCGCCGCCGTAGCGGGCAACCAGGTCGCGTTCGCGCTTGGCAGCGCCAAGAGCACGCGCAACGGCGCGCAGCGCGCTGTCCCCGGCGAGATGGCCGTGCCGATCATTGAAGCGTTTGAAGTGGTCGACGTCGATCAGGATCAGGCCCAGCGACGAGTCCCGCTCGCGCGCGCGCTCGATTGCCTTGACAAGGGCCTCCATCAGCCGGCGGCGGTTGGGCAGCTGGGTGAGCTGGTCAAGATAGGAAAGCTCGACAAGCCGCTCGTTGGCCTGATGCAGTTCCTGGGTGCGCGATTGAACGGCCTGTTCAAGGCGCTGCTGACGACGGCGCAGGTCGCGGGTGTAGATCTTCGCGATGGCGATCCCGGCGAACAGAAGCAGGGCGCCAAACAGCCAGGCCGCCCAGGCCTGCTGCCACCAGTGCGGGATGACCCGCAGGCTGAGCGACAGGGGGGCTGCGGCGACCTCGCCGAAGTCCTTTGCCTGGACCTCGAAGAGATAGTCGCCCGGTGGCAGGACGCCATAGGTGCGCGCGGGGCTGGCCGACCATTCGGAGAAGGCCTCTTCGTAGGGGCTCAGCCGGCTGCGGTAGCGCGACTCGCTCTCGCGCTGGCCGCTGAGCAGACTGAACTCGATGCGCAGATCGCGGTTGCCGGGCGGCACCTCGGGCGACTGGCCGGGCAAACGCTGGCCCTCGGCAAGCACCGCCAGCAGGCGTAGCGGGCTGGGCTGACGGCTCGCAGCCGTGCCGTGCAGGGCGGGGTCGTACATGCTCAGGCCGCCCAGGGTGCCAACCCAAAAGCGGTCATGAGCATCGACCTGCTGACCGCCGCTGTTGCACTCGTCATGGACCAGGCCATCGCGGCGCCGATAGGTGCGCTCGGCGTAGCCGCCGGCCGTGGGGATCAGCTGCTGCACGCCATTGTTGGTACACACATAGATCCGCCCTTGCGAATCCGGCAGCGCGCTGTAGACGGTCGGGTCCGGCGGCGCTGGCACCTTGTCGTCCTGGATCAGGTGCGGGCCATTTGCCTGGCCGAGCAACAAGCGCTGCACGCCGTTGCGGCCGCTGCTGGCCCACAGCTCGCGCCGCCCGTCGCGCTTGATGATGGCCACGTGGCGAAAGCTCATGCCGCGCAGTTCAGCGATGTGCGTGTCGGCAGCCCAGGTGCTGCCGTCGCGCCAGCGCAGCAGGCCACGGCTGGTCGCAAGCCAGAGCGTGCCGGGCTCGGCCTCGTCGTGGACCATTCCCAGCACCGACCACTGGCTGCCTTGCTCGGGAACCAGCATCGGCTCCCAGCGTCCGGCGATCTGGCGCCAGGCACCGCCATGCATCAGGCCCACCCACCATTCGATGCCCTCGGCGCCGGGCCGGGCGACCGCGCTGGTCACCGCTTCCGCTGGCCGGTCGGGCCAGGCCGGGGAGATCGTGCTCGCCTGCATAGCATCGTCGATCAGCACGGGTGGCGCGCCGGTCTGGCCGATCAGCCGGACATGCCCGCCGGCCGACGTGGGCAGTCGCCAGATGCCGCGAATTGACAGCTTGTCGACTCCGAGCTCGGCGGCGCCCAGCGTTCGCCAGCCATCGCGATCAAAACGCTGCAGGCCGTCGCGGGCACTGCCCACCCAAAGCCGCTCGCCACCGGCATCATCCGGCTCTACCAGGACGCCGAACACGCCGTTCTCGGTGCTGCCGAGCAGGGACACTGTCTGCCACGGACTCTCCCTGATCGGCATCCGTGCAATGCCGCCCTCGGTCGCCATCCACAGCACATCCTCGCCCTGCTGGTTGCGCTGCACGCGCAGTCCGCGCAGCGCGTTGGAGGGCAGCCCGTGACGTCGGTCGAAGACCCGGGTGCGCCCCTCCTCGATCAGCACCAGTCCGCCGCGGGTCGCCAGCCACAGGCGGCGCTGCCCGGCCTCGTTGTGGGTGGCCTGGGCTGAATAGACCGCCGAGCTCGGCAGGGCGCTTTCGGCGACCGGCCAGTGGGTCTGGCCTTGGGAGTCAATGCGCAGCACGCCACCGCCATAGGTGAGCAGCCATAGCTCCTCGTTGCCCAGATGATGGGTGCGCAGCAGGTCGGTGAATGGCGCGCCGCCGAGCTTGGGCACGGAGAAGCGCTGCCACGCCGAGTCGGGGCGCTCGCGATGGCGGTACCAAAGCGTGCCGTCATTGCGCGCGTTCCACAGACGCGGCGCGCCGAACAGGTCGTCGGTGTGCGCAAGGCTGATCTGCTGCCCGGAAAGCGGCTGCGCGTCCTCGCGGATCGGCACCCATTGGCCTTCCTCGTAGCGCAGCGCGGTGTGCTCCTGCGACACGTACAGATAGGGCTGACCGTCGCTGCCGCTGCCGACAGAAAATCGGTGCGCAAAGCGGCGCTCGCCGATCAGCTGCCAGCCATCCGGTCCCATCCGGGCCAGCCCTTCGCGCTCGAAGATTGCCCACAGGCTGCCATCGGGTGCGCTGGCCATGTCACGCACCAGACTGCGCGCTCCGGTCAGGGAATAGGCGCTGAAACGATAGCCGTCGAAACGCGCAAGCCCGGAAGCCGAGCCCGCCCAGACAAAACCATCGGCATCGAAACCCACCGTACTCCAGATCTCGTCGGACAGCCCGTCCTCGGGCCCGAAGACCTGGAATGCCGGCGCGCCCTGGTCGGCAATGTCGAGCGGGCGTGAGCCTGGATCGGCTGCACACGCAAAGCTGCCGAAGCACAGCAGCACAAGCGTGCGGCACAGCGGTGCGTGGTTCAAGGCAAATTCATCGCGGCAATCAGGTGGGCCTTTGGCGGCTACCCGGGCAGTATCGCCAAAGCGGTGCAGAATCGACAGCCAGGCTGCGAGATCGCCCGCCCTTGCGACACCGTGCAAGGTAGTCCAACCGGGGAGCAACGCATGAGCAAGCAACGAGTACTCGCCTTCGTCCACGGCTGGAGCGTCAGCCATACCGATACCTACGGCAAGCTGCCCGAAGCGCTGCAGCAGCAGGCCGCGGCCGCCGGACTGGACATCGCGGTCAAGGATATCCACCTGGGACGCTACATCAGCTTTCAGGACGAGGTGAGCGTCGATGACCTTGCCCGCGCCATGCAGCACGCGGTGAAGTCCGACCTTGGCGACCCTCCGGCGTTTTCCTGCATCACCCACTCGACTGGCGGTCCGGTCGTGCGCCGCTGGGTGGATCGTTACTACGCGCCGCGCAATCTCGACGACTGCCCGCTACAGCACCTGATCATGCTCGCCCCGGCCAACCACGGCTCGGCGCTGGCGGTGATCGGCAAGAGCCGGCTCGGGCGGGTCAAGTCCTGGTTTGGCGGCGTAGAGCCGGGGCAGGGCGTGCTCGACTGGTTGTGCCTGGGCAGCGAGGGGGCCTGTGAGCTGGCCGACCGCACCACGCGCTATCAGATGAAGGGCGCCCGCTATTGGCCCTGCGTGCTCAGCGGCGAGGCCATCGACGGAAAACTGTATGACTTTCTCAACAGCTACCTGGTCGAGAAAGGTTCCGATGGCGTAGTGCGGCTGGCCGGCGCCAACATGAACTACACCTATTTCCGCCTCGACCAGCGCGACGACCAGGTCATCGAGGGCTATTTCGGCAAGGCGTTGGCGCTGGCCGTGCGGCCAGGCCTGTCGGTGCGCCCGGATCCCAGCCCGTTCGCGGTGATTCCCGGCGCCAGCCATTCCGGCGACGAGATGGGAATCATGCGCAGCGTCACGCCGAAGAACCACGCAGCCAAACCGGTGGTCGAACAGATCCTGCGCTGCCTCAAGGTCGACAGCGCTCCCGGCTACCAGCAGCTGGTCGAGGACTTCGCTGCGTTCACCCAAGCCACCCAGAACGCCAACGCCGCCAGCCAGTACGGTGGCATCCTGCGCCGCTTCGTGATGTTCGTGTTCCGCATCCGCGACCAAGAAGGCCGGCTTATCAGCGACTTTGACCTGTTCCTGCTCGGTGACGACTTCAAGCCTGACAGCCTGCCCAAGGGCTTCTTTGTCGACAAGCAGAAGAACAGCAGCAGCCACGCCCTGGTCTACTACCTCGACTACGAAGCCCTGAGCAAGGCCAGCGAGCTGGGTTTCCATGTACTCGCCCGTCCGCATTTCGGCGCACCGGACAGCGAACAACCCGAAGTTTTCGCCGGCTACCTGCGCGCCGAGTTCCGTATGAGTGGCGAGCAGTTCGGTAAGTACATCCGCCCCAACGAGACGGTCTATGTCGACATCAGCCTGAAGCGTGCTGTGGACCTTGAGAGCCTGCGCTTCGAGCCGCTGTCGGCGGGCCGCAAGTCGTTCAAACGGCAGACGCCCGGCGGTCGCGTGACCACCGACTGAGCGCGCGGGCTTACGGGTGCTAGTGTCCTGTCCCGGAAGTACATCGCAGAATTCGCTCGGTCTGCGCCGCCGA
>CAYGMG010000084.1:0-16997 GCA_964350895.1 uncultured Lysobacter sp. | reverse complement strand
CTCAGCCCGTAGCTTCGGCTACGGGCCTCGCTCCGGCACGGCGTCCCGCACGCCCCTCCCGTCGCGATCCCTCTTCCGCTTCATCCGTTACAGTCCACTAGAACCATGACCTCACACCTGCCAACCCTGTCCGACATCGAAACCGCCGCCCAGGTCGTCTATCGCGAGTTTGCGGCCACGCCGCAATACTGCTGGGCCACGCTCAGCGAGCGCCTCGGCGCTGACTGCTGGGTCAAGCATGAGAATCACACGCCGGTGGGTGCGTTCAAGATTCGCGGTGGATTGACCTACTTCGATCAGCTCAAGCAGCTGGGTGGGCTGCCCGCCGAGGTGATCGCGGCGACGCGCGGCAACCATGGTCAGAGCGTGGCGTGGGCCGCACGTTCGCACAGTCTGCGATGCACCATCGTCGTGCCCCACGGCAACTCGGTCGAGAAGAACGCGGCAATGCGCGCGCTGGGTGCGACCCTTGTCGAGCATGGCGATGATTTCCAGGCCAGCCGCGAGTATGCGATCAAGCTTGCCGCCGAGCGCGGCGCCCACATGGTGCCGAGCTTCCACGCCGATCTGCTGCGCGGTGTGGCCACTTACTGGTGGGAGTTCTTCCGGGCGGTGCCACGGCTCGACGTGGTTTATGTGCCGATCGGGCAGGGCTCGGGTGTCTGCTCTGCGATTGCCGCCAAGCTGGCGTTGGGACACCCGGCAAGGATCATCGGCGTGGTCAGCGCCCAGGCCACGACCTTCGCCGACTCGCTCGCTGCCGGACGCATCGTCGAGTCGCCGGTGACCACGGTGCTTGCCGACGGCATGGCCTGCCGCGTCGCCGACGCGACCGCACTAGCCCTGCTCAAGCCGCATTTGGATCACCTGGTGAAAGTCACCGACGACGAAGTAGCCAAGGCCATGCGCGCGATCTTCGCCGACACCCACAACGTCGCCGAAGGCGCCGGCGCCGCCAGCTTCGCCGCGGCCTGGCAGGAACGCGGCCAGCTCAATGGCAAGCTGGTCGGCATCACCCTGTGCGGCGGCAATGTCGACAGTGACGTGATGGCCCAGGTGCTGAGTGGGGCGGCGTGAACCGGTGTCGACGATATCGTCTTGGACTCGAGTCCAGCCTGGCAGCACCGCAACTCGACAGGTCCAGATCCGGTCAGTAGCGAGCTTTCGTGCACGCCGCCAAGCGCCCCAAAGTGATCATCGCCCGCCGAGACCTGCGCTTCCGATTCCGAGAGCTCACGTGCCCCAAGCGCGACCCTGAAAATGACCGGGGCCGACAGCTATTAGACTGCGAGATTAGACGGCGATTACTCGCCAAGTCATTGATCAGAAGGGGAGTTGTTCGCAGGCTCAAGGAGGTCGCTGGCGTGCTACGCTGCGGTTATCGCTGCACAATGCAGCCAAATAGTAGTTGGACGACGATGTTGCGGCTTGTCGCAGCGCAAACAATTGCGGTGGCGTTGGTCGGCTGTGCTGCTAGCGGTAAGCTGGTAGCAACGGCGCCTGGGGGGCAGGCTCTGCTCTCGGAGAGTGCTTGGGTTGAGGGGTCTCGATGGCTCCTGATGCCACTGAACCCAGAGAGCGGCGTTCGCGTTACTCTTCGGCTCGAAGTAACCGATGAGTCCGCCGATACATGCATCGCTGGCGAATGGCGCGCACTGAAGGTTCTCGGCGGTTCTCACGGCTCGGTGCAGGCACCGGCTTACACTCGTGAGGGGAGTCGCGTCACCGTCCTTCTGAATACCTCCAAGTGCGATGCATATCATCTCTACGACGGGATAGTGGTCGATGACACTTTCAGCGGTCTCGAGCGTATTACCGGCTTAGGTAGCAGTGAGGAGCGTGGGCATGTTGTCGGCGGCCTTTACTTCAATGGCAACAAGTAGCCGCCGTCGTCGTCCAACGATGTGTTCAACCGGACCTGCGGGGAGGTAGTTCGAATGATCTGATCACTGTTGGCCGCAGGCCGGTTAACACCGCGTTAGCTTGCAAGTGGATACCATTCAATGAGTCCAACCGTCTTCCGAGACTCCGGTTACCGGTTCTATTTCTTCTCGCGCGAGGAGCCCCGGATGCACGTGCATGTGCATGGCCCTGACGGCGAGGCAAAGTTTTGGATTGAGCCTGAGCTCGAATTGGCGCAGAATTTCGGTCTGAAGGGACGCCAAATTCGGCAAATCCTCGCCCTGGTGAAGAGTCATGAACGCGAAATCCGCTCAGCTTGGCAGCAGCATTTCGGCTCCTGAGGTCACAAACGTGTCTCAGCACGGGTTTTGGCTTCTGCTGGGCGAGGAGGAGCTGTTCCTGCCCTTTGAAAGCTTCCCATGGTTTCGTGAGGCCCCGATCGGCAAGCTTCTACATGTGGAACTACCCTCCGAGCACCATCTCTACTGGCCAGATTTGGACATCGATTTGTCCGTGGAGTCGGTGCGTCATCCTGAGCGCTTCCCGCTGGTCTCTCGCGCTGTAAGCTAACTACGTTGAACCGGAGAACCGGACCTGCGGGGAGGTAGTTCGAATTAACCGATCACTGTCGATCGCAGGCCGGTTAACACGGCGTTAGGCAGAATTATGGCGGCGTCGCGGTACATCCACATCGCGCCGGGTTCAGTTCCGCCGGAGCTGCACGCTGGGCCAAGTCGCGCAATAGTCGTGCTCGAAGCCGACGCCGAACGAGAGTGGCGCTCAAAGACGATGTGACGTTTCGGCCGCTCGGCCAAGGCGCACTTCACGCCTGAGCCATGCTTATACGGCCAACCCAGTGGCGAATCGCCAGACCCCTGGCGTTGCGACCGCAAGCGCGGCGCGGTGGATTGCTGGCTGGTTTGCTTCTGCCGCAATGCGTGTGTTTGACTGGGACGTTGCGGGTGGGTGCCCGTGGCAATCGTGTTGAGGTGCTATGGCAATCGGGGTCTGGATCAGTCTGGGTCTGTATTTCGCGTTGATGTTGGCGATTGGCTTCTACGCCTACCGAAACTCAACTTCATCATCGGAGCAGTACATCCTCGGCGGTCGCAAGCTGCCGCCAGCGGTGGCGGCGCTGTCTGCCGGGGCCTCCGACATGAGTGGCTGGCTGCTGCTGGGTCTGCCGGGCGCGCTGTACCTGAGCGGTCTGGCCTCGGCCTGGATCGGCATCGGGCTGACCCTGGGTGCGCTGGTGAACTGGATTGTCGTTGCGCCGCGGCTACGCGAGCAGACCGAGCGTTACGACAACAGCCTGACCATTCCGCAGTTTCTCGCCAACCGGTTTCCGAGCCGGGCGATGGCGCTGCGCGTCGTCTCCGCGGTGATCGTTGTGGTGTTCTTCTCGGTGTACACGGCATCGGGACTGGTGGCCGGCGGCAAGCTCGCCGAGAGCGCCTTCAGCGCGGTGCTGGGTTTCGGTTCGATGAGCGACTACGCGATTGGCGTGACGCTGACGCTGTCGGTGGTGCTGGTGTACACCGTCATCGGCGGCTTTCTTGCGGTCAGCCTGACCGAATTCTGCCAAGGCGTGATCATGATGCTGGCCCTGATCATCATGCCGGTGGTCGTGCTGTTCGGGCCGGGCGGCGGTGGTCTGGCGCAGGCCTCGGAAACACTGGCGACGGTTGATCCGAACTACCTGTCGTGGTTCTCCGGCCTGACCGCGGTCGGGTTCGTGTCCGCCATGGCCTGGGGGCTGGGCTACTTCGGACAGCCGCACATCATCGTTCGCTTCATGGCGATCCGCTCGCTCAAGGAAGTCGCCACCGCCCGGACTATCGGCATGTCGTGGATGATCGTGTCGGTGGTCGGCGCGATCAGCCTGGGAATCTTCGGGCGTGCCTACGCGGTGCGCAACGGACTGCAAGTGGCCGATGCCGAAACCATTTTCATCGTGCTCGCCGACCTGCTGTTCCATCCGCTGGTGACCGGCTTCCTGTTCGCCGCGCTGCTGGCGGCGGTGATGAGCACGGTGTCCAGCCAGCTGCTGGTTGCTTCGTCGTCGCTGACCGAGGACTTCTATCGCCTGTTCCTGCGCCGCGACGCCAGCGACAAGGAGTCGGTGTTGGTCGGCCGCATCAGCGTGCCGCTGGTCGGACTGGTGGCAGCGGCCATCGCCTGGGACCCGAACTCACAAGTGCTTGGACTGGTGAGCAACGCCTGGGCAGGCTTCGGCGCTGCCTTCGGCCCGCTGATCATCCTGGCACTGACCTGGCAGCGGATGACCGGCAGCGGCGCGGTTGCCGGACTGATTGTCGGCGCATCGACGGTCATCGGCTGGATCGCGCTGGGCTGGAACGCCAGCTTCATGGGCGGGCCTGGGGTGTACGAAATCATCCCCGGTTTTGCCGCCGCGTGGATCGCGATCTATGTGGTGAGCCTGGCGACCGAGAATCGCGGCGAGTTCCGCGCCTTGTCGGGCTAGTGGACTGTAACGGACAAATCGATAGCAGCTCGCTGGGTCTGGCCGCGCTGGACTTGCGCCTCACTTGGCCAATAGCTACGGCTATTGGCCTCGCTCCGGCACGGCGTCCATCGCGACCATGCCGGCGCGATCCCTCTACCGCTTCATTCGTTGCAGTCCACTAGTGTCCTGTCCCGGAGATACGTTGTTGAAGTCGCGACGCGGATGCGTCGTCGAGGCAAGGCGCGAGAAGGAGGCATAGCAGCGCTATGGTGACGACGAGCAACGCAGCATCGGCGGCGCAGACCGAGCGAATTCTGCGCTGTAATCCCGGGGCAGGGCACCAGCGCCGCGCTTTGCGCCTGGCGCGAGCTTTCCGCGTGTCTCGCTCCTTGTCGCTACTGCTGTGCATCCTGATGCTCGCCGCGTGCGCAGGAGGCGGGGGAGGCCGTTCGGTGGCGGACCCTGCCTTGGCCAATGCGGTGCTGTTCCGGGCGATCGGGCTGGTGGGCACGCCGTATCGCTATGGCGGGAACACGCCTGAGGGCGGGTTTGATTGCTCGGGGCTGGTGGGCTTTGTGTACCGCGACGCGGCGGGGGTCGCGCTGCCGCGGACCACCAGCGGCATGGCGGGCCTCGACGCAGCCAAGCTTGATCGGGCGGATCTTGCGGCAGGAGACCTGGTGTTCTTCGGCGCGCGCGGGCGGGTCAACCATGTCGGCATCTATGTCGGCGAGGGACGCTTCGTGCACGCGCCCAACCGCGGCGGGACGGTGCGCCTGGACGCCCTGGATGGCCATTACTGGCGAGATGCATGGCTGTACGGAAAGCGTCTGTTGCGCTGAATAATGACCAACCTACCGGTTAAGTCGGGGCGGCTGTCCGGGGATGCGGTTTTGGCCGATACTGGACGGCCACGTCCGATAGGCCAGACCATGTCACGAGAATTCGAGCAGCCGGTCGCTTCATTCTGCGCGGGCATTCGCGGCCGCGCTGCGCTGGCCGCTGCCGTGCGCCGCCGCGGTGGGTCCTTGGCAGCGCTTGTCGCAGCCGCCCTGCTGGGCACTGCGGGCATCGGATCGGCGCTGGCCGCGGAGGCCAACTGCGAGCGGCCAGAGGTGAGCGAGTCCGAGGCCTGGGCGCTGCATTCGCGGCTGCTGACCATGGACACGCATATCGATCTCGGTCGCGATTACGCCACCCACAAGCTCGATCCGGGCCGGCTGACCGCGGCGCAGAATGACTTGCCGAAGATGCGCGCCGGCGGGCTGGATGCAGCCTTCCTGATCCTCTACACCGGCCAGGCGGCGCGCGACGATGAAGGCATCGGCGCGGCGCGGGAAAATGCCGAGGATGATTACCGTCGAATCACCCGGATGCTTCGTGCCTATCCGGACCAGGTAAGCCTGGCGCGCAGCGCTGACGAGGTCGAGGCACTGCATGATGCAGGACGCCTGGCCGTGCTGCTGGGCATGGAGAATGCCTATCCGCTGGGCAACTCGATCGACGAGGTTCGGCTGTGGGCCGAGCGCGGCGTGCGCTATGTCGGCCTGACCCATATGGGCCACAACCAGTTCGGCGGCAGTTCCAATCCCAACGCCGAGCTCGGCGACGCGGCGGAAGATCCGGGGCTGACCGATCTGGGTCGCGCCCTGGTCGGCGCGCTGAACGATCACGGCATCCTGGTCGACATCTCGCATGTCGGAAAACGCTCGATGCTGGAGGCGGTGCGCCTGTCGCGGGCGCCGGTGATCGCTTCGCACTCCGGGGCAAGCGGAGTCTATGCGAATCCGCGCAATCTCGATGACGAGCAGCTCACCGCGATTGCCGAGAACGGCGGCGTGGCGCAAATGGTTGCCTTCCGCAGCTATGTTGCCGAGCCCGATCCGAGCTTGACTGCGGGCATCACCGCGCTGCGTTCGGTGTACATCGGCAAGGGCTGGGACGCTGCCAGCGATGCCGATCTTACCGCCTATGCGGCGGGCGTGGCGGCGCTGCGGGCAAAGCATCCCGATGTGACCCTGGCCCAGTATGTCGACCACATCGACTACGCGGTCAAGCGCATCGGCATCGAGCACGTCGGTATCGCGTCGGACTTCGATGGTGGCGGCGGAGTGCAGGGCTGGGACGATGCCTCGGAGACCGCCAACGTCACCCGCGAGCTGATGGCGCGCTGCTATGACGAGGCGCAGATCCGCGCGCTGTGGGGCGGCAACCTGCTGCGCGTGCTGCGTGCTGCAGAGGCCGCCAAGAGGCGCTGAGCTGCCTGGCTGCGCATTCCGGTTGCCGTGGACACCCAGTGCGGAGCCCTGGTCACCTGGAACGGTGGCCGCGGACACTGTCGCCTCGCAGGCGCTGCATGGCGCGATCGTCTGCTTCCGACCCATAGTTCGCTTCCGTCGCCACCCGAATGCGGGCCTTGGCAACGGTGCGAAAGTCCAATTTTTCCGCAGATCGGCCTGCGCATTCGGGTGGCGCACAGGTTGAAACTCGACTACTGAAACCGGAGCGTCTCGAGCTCGAAGCCATTGCGAAAGAGTGAACTACGGTCTTCGTGCTGCAGATTCTCGAAGAAGTATGCCGCGCCGCTGGTATCACCAGTACCCAGCTCGCCCCACGCCCCAATCATGGCGCGGTCACCATCGAGGGAGAGAGAGGGTCTGCCAAAGCGGCCACCTGAAGCCAATCTAAGGCGGGTCAGGTTGCCGGTTAGTTGGACGATCTCTTGCCAGCCACCATCTGTTTGACGCTCGAAAACGTATGCAGAGCCGGCCGCGCTTCTAAACGGATGACTGAACGCACCCACGAGGGCCCGTTCGCCACTCAATGATACCGAGTCTCCGAAACGTGAGTTTCGTGTGCCCGCTCTCAGCTTGGTTGACCGAATCCATTGGCTATTCGCCTGTCGCTCGAATACATACACGGAGCCAGCATTATCGTTGGTCGTCTCAAAATCGTCACTAGGTGCGCCAATCAATGCGCGCGCACCACTCAGTGCCAACGATTGGGCGAAACCGTCAAGCATGTCTGTGCCATCTGAGGTCAGTTTCTGGACTTCTGACCATTGACCAGTGGGCAAGCGTTGGTAGACAAAGGCAGCGTCGCGACCACCAATCAGTAACCAATCTCCGTCAAGCGCCAGCGCGCCTCCAACGAGATCACCGGTACCAGCAGCGGCGGGAATTATCTTGCTGACTTGCAGCCACGTTCCGTTTGCTTGTTCTTCAAACAGGTAAACAGAGCCAGATTGCACACCCAAATCGAAATCGCGCGGTGCACCGATGACCGCCTGCTGCCCCTGCAGCGCAACCGCTGCGCCGAAAAAGTCTTCAGCGGCCGCATCGGCTGCTTTGAGAGTCGCCACCTGCGCCCAGCTACCGTTCGGCGCGCGCTCAAAAATATAGGCCGAACCAGAGCGGTCGCCGCCGCCGTCGCAGGCGCCGACCAAGGCTCTGTTCGCTTCAAGGGCAACCGAACAACCAAACTCTTCCACTGGTCCCGTGTCATCAGGAACGAGTTTGGCCACCTCCAGCCAGCGCCCCTGAGCGTTTCGCTCGAAGATGTACGCCTGTCCGACAGAGTTCCCGTCGAGAACACCAGCAGAATTCCCGCCCATGAGCGCTCGATCACCTTCAAGTGCTACCGACCAGCCGAAGCGGTGGCCTTGTCGCGCATCGCTCGCGGTCAGAATTTGGTCGATCTGCGTGTCAAATGCGACTGCAAAATCACAGAATGCGCCTGCGGGATAGCTACCATCAGCGCTGCAGCGAATCCCTTGGCCTTCGAACGTGGGTTCGTCTGCCTGGCCCAGAAACGCCCCGAAAACCGTTGGTCCGGTTTCACTGCTCACCAGCTTTACGGTCTCTACAGGCGTCGGCGAAACGAATCCATGGCCGACGGCGGCCACGTTGTCAGAGCTGGGTTCTGTGCTGAACACACCAATCTGGCGTCCGCTGCTGTCCGTCAAGGACATGGATACGCGGTCTCCGAAGTTGAGTGATCCGTAGTAGCCGTAGAACGCGCGCACCGGGGGCGAAAATGTGAGTGTGAGCGATTCCCCCTGGGGAATCAGCGCGTCCGCGGCCGCTCCGCTCGCGGCAGCAACCACTGGGCACAAATCATCAGATCGACGCAACGTCACCTGACCAGCGCCAAGGGCGACAGTAACCGAGCCGCTTCCCGACAAGCAGCCCAGCGGTGGTGGATCGGGACTGGGTCGCGGAAAATCCGCCTCGAACGCATAGCTCGTCATGTGGTTGGTCATGACGTCCCAGAGCCGAACGTCCTGCTCGATTTCCCGCAGCGGTTGAAGTTCGTAGGCATAGGCCAGATCGCAGAGCGCCCCAGACGGATAGGAATCATCAGCCGGGCAGCTCATGCCGAATGTTTCCAGCGGGGTTTCTCCTGCGAGTAGTCCGCCGAATGTGCCCAGCTGCGCCAGGCCCAATTCGGTCGAGTCGATGACGATCGTGCTCACCGGGCGCGTAGATGTAAACCCGATGCCATAACTTGCGGCGCTGCCGGGGCCGTCTCTACTGACGACTCTGCCAAAACTAACGCCATTCTCGTCCAGGAGATCCATTCCCACCGTGGTGTTGGCAGCGACCGATCCCACATAGCTATAAAACGCCCTGATCGGGGGCAGGAAGGTCAGCGTCAAGTTGCCGCCGTTAGGAATTCGGCCATCGGCAAAGGGGCCGGCGCTGGTGCCATCCACGACCGGGCAGTCATTCGGCAGGCGCATGATCATCAAGCCGCCACCGGGAAGATTGATATCTACTCGATTCTGCGCTGACAGGCAGCCCTGTGCATCTGGGGGCTGCGGAAAGTCCTGCTCAAATGCATAGACCTGCCAACCCGTCCCAACATTGTTGATCCAATCCCGGGCATCGCCGCCCACAACCCCGCCGAAGTCAATGGCGTTGTAGGCTCTGACCTGTGCTGTGCCTTCCACACTGAAAAGCACCAAACCCAAGAATGCAAGGTAGATATGCCTTTTCAATACGTAGTCCTCGGTTTGGCCGGCGAGTCATTCGCTGCCACTATACCTTCCTCGGAAACGAGGGTCAGAAAAGCACACAAGACGAAGGTCACAAGGCAGGGTTAAGTCGCTGAGAATCCCCACTTTGCTGCGCTGTATAACAAGCGCTGTAGGGCGTTGCCGCGGTTTTGTCAGAGCGTCCGATTATTTGGTGGGCTCGTCAGAGCCTGGGTGTTGCAGGGAACGTTTCTTCTCTGTGACTGAGGCGGATCTGGCGGCCTACGACGCCGGCGTCGCCGCCCTGCGCGCCAAGCACCCGGACGTGACCCTTGCCCAGTTTGTCGACCATATCGACTATGCGGCCAAGCGCATCGGCATCGAGCACGTCGGTATCGCGTCGGACTTCGATGGTGGCGGCGGAGTGCAGGGCTGGGACGATGCCTCGGAGACCGCCAACGTCACCCGCGAGCTGATGGCGCGCTGCTATGACGAGGCGCAGATCCGCGCGCTGTGGGGCGGCAACCTGCTGCGCGTGCTGCGTGCTGCAGAGTCGGCAAGCCGGCGCTGAGCGGCGCTTGGCGTTGAACCGCGGCGGCCGCTCGGCGCAGGCCGCCGCGCCCTTGCTTGCTGCTTGTCAGGCGGCCTGCTGAGCGGCAATCCAGGCCTTGACCTCACGCTCCAGCAGCTCCAGCGGCACGCTGCCTGTGAGCAGGAGCAGGTTGTGGAACTTCCGCGGATCAAAGGCATCGCCCAGCTCGCTGAGCGCCAGGTCACGCAGGCGGATGATCTCCAGCTGGCCGATCATGTAGCTGGTCGCCTGGCCGGGCATCATCACATAGCGTTCCACCTCGGACGGCGAGATGCCGTACTCGATGGCCTGCTCGCGAGTCCAGCGTTTGGCGTGCAGTCCGGTGTCGACTACCAGCCGGCGGGCGCGGAACAGCTCGGCGTCGAGCTGGCCGAGCAGGCCTTCGGGATCGCCCTCGTACCAGTTCTCTTCCTTGGCCAGACGCTCGGCATAGAGCGCCCAGCCTTCGCTGAAGGCCGAGATGCCGCCGAGGGCGCGAACCTGACGGAACTTGGGCAGGTCGTCGTTCTCTACCGACAGTGCGACCTGGAAGTGATGGCCGGGCACGGTCTCGTGATAGACGAGGGTTCGCAGGCCGAAGCGGGTCAGGCGATCCGGACGCAGCGGCATCTGGTAAAGGCCGGGCCGCGACAGGTCCAGCGGCGGCGCGGTATAGCTTGCCGGCGCCGAGGCCCAGCGGAACTCCGGGTAGGGACGGGAAATCACTTCCGACTTCGGGCGGATGTCGAAGAGCAGCTCGGAACGCGCCTCGGCGTCGCGGGTCATTGCCTCGATGTCGGCCATGATCTCGGCGCGGCCGGCGTCGGTATCCGGATAGGCAAGGTCCTGCTTGAGCTGGGCGACGCGCTCCTTGATGCTGCCTTCGCTGCGGCCGAGGCTGCGCAGGATGACGTCCATCTCGGCCTCGATGCGGGCCACTTCGCGTAGACCGATCTGGTGGATCTCCTCGGCGCCAAGCTTGGTCGAGGTGAACTGGTGCAGGCGGTGCGCATAGGCGGCGTCACCGTTCGACAGGCGCCACAGGCCAGCATCATCAGTGGCCTTGGGCAGCTGCGACTGCAGCTCGCCGATTGCCGCGCTCCAGGCCGGATAGACCTCGTTCTCGACCACGGCGGTGGCCTGGTCGACCAGGGCCTGGCGGGCGGCGGCATCGATCTCCGCCACGCTCTGCAGCTTGTCGTCCAGCGTGCTGACCAGTGGGTTGTCCGCCGGCGGCGAATCGATGAAGCGCTGCATCTGGGTGATGGTCGACTGCAGGATGAAGCGCGGCGGCAGGATGCCGTCGGCGGCGCGCTGTCGGGCCGCCTCGACTGCCTCGCCCATGCGCAGGTCGAACTGCCCGAGGCGGGCCAGGTAGCTTTCCGCATCCTGGGCATCGCGCAGCGGGTGGGCCACGGTCATCAGATTCGGCAGGCTGACATTGACCCCGCGCATCTGGTTGAGCGGAAACTGGGTGTTAGAGAAGGCCGCGCCGTCGATGATGGACTGCAGCTGCCACTGCATAAGCTCGGCCGAGACCCGCTCGACCTCGCTCATGGCGGCGCGGTCGAATCCGGCCAGCCGGGCCAGGCCCTGCTTGGCCAGGGCCACGGTCTCGCCATCGAAGGCGTCGCTTTCCGGGGTCAGCTGTCGGTCCATCGCGCGCTGCGTGTCGCCTTCGAAGTAGCCGCTGTAGGTGGTCGCCGAGGGCTGCCGCTGCATCCAGGTGTCGGTGAACTCGGCAAAGAAGTCGGACACCGATGCGGCCTGCGCACTGGCCACGCTGCCGGTGTCGCCGGCGGATGGCGGTGTTGGCGGCGCGCCATCGCAGGCGCTGAGCAGGAGGGTGGAGCACGCGGCGGCGATGCCAAGGGCGAGCGAACGGCGAAGCAGGGATCGGGACACGGCAGGCTCTCGGTCTTGGGTTGGCGCGAGAGTATAGGCAGGGGCGGCGGTCGGTGAGTCCACGCGGTGTCCACGCGCGCTGCCAAACAGGGCAGGCCGAGCGCGTCGCGGGTGGACGTGAGCCGCGGGGCGCCGGGCCCCGCGCCGCGCTTCTTGTAGTATCGGCGGCGACCGCACGGCGCCGGGGTCCTGCCGGGGGGCAGGGCCGGACATCCACGCCAGCCGACTTGTCTGCTTGAGGAGTATCTCGATGCGTAGTCTTGCCCTTGTTTGGCTTGCCGCCATGGCCTTGCTGCTGACCGCCTGCGGCCAGCATGCCGAGCCCGATGCCGTGGCACCGGTTGCCGAACCGCCTGACGCGGCGGCCGAGCCTGCAGAAAAGGCGCCGGACTGGGCGATCTTTCCAGCTGATCGCTCCCTGCAGCGGCCGGAAGATGGCGAGCTGCTTGAAGACGGTCGGCTGATCCTGGCCGACCAGGTCCATGGCCTTGTGCTGGTGGCCGAGGACGGCAGCAGCCGTGCATTCGGTGATTTCGCCAAGGCCGGCTATCGCCACGCGCCTCCCGAACAGGAAGGCGGGCCGAACGGCGTCTCGTTGAGCCCGGATGGTCGCTACCTGCTGGTCGCCGATGTCTTCGGTGGCGGCATCTATCGCGTCGACGTGGCCAGCGAGGCGACCGAGCGCGTCTACCAGCATGAGTTTGGCGTCAACACCGCGATTGCCGATGCCAGCGGCGGCATCTGGTTCACCCAGAGCACGACCAACCTGCCGGCAGATGGCGCGCCGGGTCTGTTCTCCGCGGCCGACGTGCCGCGCGAGGATGGCGCGGTGTTCTATCTTCCGGCCTCCGCCGACAAGGCGGAACGACGTGTGGAGGGTCTGCGCTTTGCCAATGGCCTTGCCCTGGATGCGTCGCCGGGCCTGCTGTATGTAGCCGAGACGATGGGCAACCGGGTGCTGCGCTTTGCGCTCGGTGAGGACGGCGCGCTCGGCGAGCGTGCGGTGCTGATCGAGGTCATGGGTCCGGACAACCTGGAACTGGCCGCCGACGGCCGGCTGTGGATCGCCCTGCCGATCAGCAACCAGATCATGCGGGTCGACACCGCGACCGGCGCCGGGGACATCGCTTTTGGTCTGGATACCCCGGACAGCACTGCGCAGATGGTCGAGATCCAGCGCCGCCTTGCTGCCGGCGAGTCCTGGCTGGCCCTGATGTCGCCAACGCTTTGGGCACCGGCGCCCGGGCTGATGACCGGAGTGATCCTCGCCCCGGATGGCGGAGTGCGCTACTGGACCGGCATCGGCGACGGGGTGATCCGCTTCGCGAACGATCTGGACTGAGCGGCCAGCTGCGCGCCAGCAGGCCCTCCATGACCGGCGGCGGAATGCTGCCCGGCGGTCCATGGGCCACGTCGCCCCACAGCCGGAACGCGGAGGGGATTGCGCCGGCCCCGATCTATTGACTGAGCTACGTGTTCAGAGCGGAGAAGCTGATGTTGCGACCGGAGAGCTCCTTGTGCCAGCTGGCGTAGAGCGCGGGCAGGTCTAGCTGGTCGAGCAGGTCCAGCCAGAAGCGGTTCGGATAGCGGTCCTGTCCTTCTCCGGTCAGTGACCGGGACTCGATCCACTGCCGGGACGCCTCGATCTGACCGCAGTCAGTGGCAAGCCTGTCGCGCTGCGGTCGCGGATACGATCCGCTCCCACATCAAGCCAGGCTTCGTTGTCGAAGCGCCGCAGGCTCATCGGCTGTTTAGCGGGGCTGTCATCGGGTTTGTGTAAGTCGCTCCGCGTCAGGGCGCACTCCAGCTCGATGTGCTCGAAAACGGTGACGCTCAGAACCTGCAGAACTTCGTAGAGCGACGCTCGGATGCCAGGTCGCTATGGCTTCGACTCAGGCGCTGTCGAATGCGGATTGCTTGTCGGCGAGCCGGCCGTCGAGCGTCACTACGAAGCGCCCGGCCTGTTCCGAGCATTGCAGTGACCAGCCGATCCGCGCCAGCAGCCTGCGCGCGAGTTCCAGGCCGAGGCCGAATCCGGCCTGGGGCTGACCGGGCTCGACCGCGTTCTCCAGCCACATTCGGCTGGTTTGCCAGTCGAGCAGGATCGGCCCGGGGGCGCCGTGCTGGATAGCGTTGAGCAGCAGATTGCCGAGCACGCCTTCGGCCGCGGCTGCGGGCAGCGCCCAGGCAAGCTGCGCCTTGCCGCGGCACTCGATGGTCTGGCCGCGCTGCGCGGCGAGCGGGGCGAGTTCCTCGCACAGTCGCTGTGCTGCGCCGCCGGCATCGCTGGCTTGCCCGTCCGGGGTCTGCTCGCCCAGCCAGAGCACCGCGGCGCTGGCGCGTTCCAGGCGCTGCAGGCTGCGCCAAAGCCGCTGGGTGCTTGGCGACGCAGCCCCGGTCTCGGTGATCGAGGACAGCGCAAGGCGCGCGCTTTGCAAGGGCGTGCGCAGTTCGTGGGCCAGGAAGCGCAAGGTTTCGGTCTCGCGCTGGACGGCATCAAGGCGCGCCTGCAGCGCATCGGCCAGCGCGTCGCCAAAGCGCCGGAACTCCTGAACAGGCTGTTTGGCTGCCAGATCACGCAGGCTGGCGACATCGCTCGTGCCGTCGAGCGCGGGCAGCAGGCTGGAAAGGGAGTCCTCGATGCGGCCGACGAAGCGCCGCGCCAGCCAGGCAGCCAGCAGCAGGATCAGCGCCAGCAGGCCGAGCAGGGGCAGGGCGGCATCGCGCAGCGCCTGGTTTACGCGCAGCTCGTCCTGGGCGTCGATGACCAGCAAGCGCACGCCCTGGGCGTCCGCGGTCAGTGCGCGCAAGTGCAGGTAGCGACCGTCGTCCAGTCGGAACTCGCGCAGCGCCCCGGGCGGCAAGACCGCAAGTTCGGCGCGCCGCTCGGCAGGCAGATCGGCAGGGCGCAGCAGGCCCACCGCTGGTGGCAGCGGCGACGACTCGGCCAGCGCTTGCTCGGCGGCCAGCAGGCGGCGGTCTATAAAGCTGTCCTCCAGCACGTAGAGCGCGATCACCCCGACCACGCCGAAGGCCAGCAACAGCACGCCAAGCGAACCGATCCACTGCCAGGTCAGGAGTCGGCGCAGGGTGGTCGGTCTCATTCCTTGCCTCCGAAACGCACGCCCAATCCGCGCA
The DNA here is from genome assembly GCA_964350895.1 of uncultured Lysobacter sp. GTDB lineage: Bacteria > Pseudomonadota > Gammaproteobacteria > Xanthomonadales > Xanthomonadaceae > Pseudomarimonas. The sequence goes on along the minus strand of CAYGMG010000084.1, from coordinate 2,039 downwards.
CGCTGCGCAGCGGCTCGGCGCCGAAGTGCTCGCGCAGGCTGCGGCGCAGGGAGTACAGATGAGTGCGCAGGGCGTCGTCATCGCCGGCCTCACCCCAGAGCGCTTCACCCAGCTCGGCGCGACTGACGCAGCCAGGGCTGGCCTGCATCAGCCGCCTGAGCAGACGGGTGGCCGAGGCAGCCATCTGCAGCGAGGTCTCGCCGCGCTCGAGCAGCCCGCGCTGCGGGTCGAGACGGAAGCCGCCGGCTTCGATCCAGCCGCCGCCGCGCCGTGGCACGTGGCTGACCAGGGCGCGAATTCGCGCTGCCAGCTCGGCGGGCTCGAAAGGTTTGATCACGTAGTCCACCGCGCCGGCAGCGAAGCCGTCGAGGCGGTCCTGCAGGCTGCCGCGTGCGGTGAGAAACAGTACCGGCGGCGTGGCGGCATGTTCGGACTTGAGCCTGCGACACAGGCTCAAGCCGTCTTCACCCGGCAGCTGCACATCAAACAGCCAGAGATCGAAGCGGCCCTCGAGCAGGCGCGCGCCGGCCTCGCGGGCGCTGGCGGCATGCTCGACTTCGATGCCGAGCGGCGCCAGGTAGTCGAGCAGACCGCCGGCGATGTCGAGATCATCCTCGACCAGCAGCACGCGCAGCGCTTCTGGCGCCATCTCAGGCACTCGCCAGCCGGGTCAGGTCGATCGAATGTTTCACTTCGCCGCGCATCGCGGCAACCAGTGCGTGCATCAGCAGCAGGCGGTTGTCGATCGGGCCCAGCTGCGCCTTGCTGGCCAGGGCCGCGTCGTAGCCATCGCGGTGCCAGTGCTTCATCAGGTCGACGGCACGCTCTTCGGGGCTGCGCGGCCGGGTCGCGGGAGTTGCCCCCAGCGCACGCACCGTGGCCTCGGCCAGGGCCCAGGTCGACCACGGGTTCTGCCCGGTCAACAGGCGACCGTCCTCGACGATGTGTTCCAGATACATCGGTCCCTCGACGAAGCGTGCATCGGCGTCGAGCGCATCCTGCAGCATGAAGCCGAGTTTGTGCACCGGGTCCTTGATCAGGAACAGCTCCTCGGCATTGCTGAAGCCGGTCACCCGGCGCCCGGCGAGCAGCGGCTGGCCCGGCGCCAGCTCGACCCCGATCAGGGCTGCCGGACCGTGGCAGACCGCGGCCAGCACGCCGCCGCCCCGGTACACCTCGGCCAGGATGTGCTGCAGCGCCGGATTGCCGTGCAGGTCGAGCATCGCGCCCTTGCCACCGACGATGTAGACCGCTGCGTAGCGCGCGGGATCGACCTGTTCAAGGCTCAGGGTCGAGCGCACGGCGGCCTGGGTTGCCGGCTCGTTGAGGAAGGCGTAGTCGGCATCGACCAGGTCGTCGTCGAGCACCTGCGGTGGCTGCCCGCCCTCGGGGCTGGCGATGTCAACGGCAAAGCCGGCGCCCTCGAACACCCAATAGGCGCGAGACAGCTCGGTCAGCTCGTAGCCGGCGCGGCTCTGTCCGTCGAGCATGCGCGGGCGGCTGCTGACCACGGCGAGGATACGCCCGCGCGGCGCCGTCGTCCGGGCCGGCAGCCAGTCGAGGTCCGTGCGCAGGGCCTGTGGATTGCCGCCGCTATGGCTGAGATCGATGCCACGCAACCACAGCCAGCCAAGCAGTACCAGTAGCGGGGGCAGGGAGAGCAGAAAAACAGTCCAACGAAACCATCGCTTGCGCCACATGTCAGCACCTCATCAGTCGGAGTATCGCCCGCGCCATGTCGGCGTCAGGCTGGGATGCGAGTCTGGGGCGCTCGTCTCAAGCGAGGCTCAAGCGGCTTGCTCGATGACTGTCCGGATCAAATCGCTTGACGCGTGCCCTGCGCATCCGCCTGAGGAAGCGGATGCGGAAGCGGGGGCGAACTACGGGTGCGAACTACGGGAGCGATCCGCGTCATGGCCAAGCGAGGCCCGCGCCAGCCGTCAATCGCTTCGATGCGAAGTGTCCGGAGCTCAGAGACTCCCTGGTGTCCTGTCCCGGAAGTATGTTGTTGAAGGCGCGACGCGGATGCGTCGTCGAGG
>CAYGMG010000083.1:0-17177 GCA_964350895.1 uncultured Lysobacter sp. | reverse complement strand
CAAGACCCTAAGGTCAAGTACGCCGCGTGATGGATAATTCCCGCCGGTTCAATAATGTCTGTCGACGAAACGCTCGGCGTACTCGTGCAGAACGTGTTCCAGGATGGCCTGGGCGGCTGCGGGGTCGGTATCTTCCGTGCCCAGCTGGCGGCGCGCCCCAAGCACCTGGGCAAGCAGGGCATGCAGGGCGGCATCCGGTTCCGGCTCCAGCCGGCATTCGGCGAACAGCATGTGGACGGTGGCTTCGACCTGCTCACCCAGCGCGGCGACCGCAGTCGGCTCGGGATCTGCAGGCAGGGACTGCAGTGCGTGGCTCAGCTCGCGCAGCTGCTGCATGCCGCGGGTGAGCGCGGCATCCGCCTGCCAGCGGGCGCCGGGCGGCGCCGCAGGAGTGCGGGCCGGCGCATGCCCGGCGTGTTCGGCTGCATGATCCTGATCGTGTGAATGCGATGCCTGTGCTGTAGGTTCGGAGTGCTCGTCGTGCTGCGCCTGCGAGAGGTCAATCGCAGGCTGCAGGCCGAGCAGCACCAGCACAAGGAGGGAGGGCAGTGCGCGCATACAAGCTCCGATGGGTGATGACAGATCCCGATCTTGCACCAAGCGATGCAGCAGGTCGCGGATCTTGGTCAAACGCCGCGCGGCGCACAGGCCCGACGAGTTCGCGCAAGCGTCAGCTGGTTGACCCGCAAACTCTCAGTGTGGCTTCGCAGCGGGCGCGGCGATCGGGTCGTCGGTGCCCGGCAGGGTGACGCTGCGGACCTGCGTGCCGCTGCGCGCATCGAGATGCGCGCGCCGCGCCGCTACCGCGAGCCGCGTTGCCCGCTGCAATCGGCAGGAGGTTGTTCAGTTCGGCGCTCATGGCGGAACCTCCGGGTCGTGTTCTGAGTGTGCGGGGGCATGTGACTCAGGCAGACATTCGGCTGCGACGATTCTGCACGCAGGCCCGCTGAAGGTGCAGCCCGGAACTCGCAGCCCGCAGCACGTCAATGCGTGGCGTCACTGCCTGAAGCCGAAGGGCGCCGAGTTCAGCCGAAGCGCTCGGCGTACTCGCGCTCCTGGGCGGCGTAGCACCCGCACGCGGCCGCCTCGAGTCCGGCGCGGTCGATCACTTCGATCGTGCCGCGGCTGTAGCGGATCACTCCGCGCTGCTGCAGCACACCGGCTGCGATGGTGATCGCGCTGCGCCGCACGCCGAGCACGCCGGCAAGATGCTGGTGGGTGAGGAAGATGCGATCGCCCTCGGCACGGTCATGGCTGAGCAGCATCCAGCGGGCCAGGCGCGGTTCGACTTCGTGGAAGCGTGCGCAGGCGGCCGACTGGGCCAGTTGGCTGAGGCTGACGAAGACATAGTGGTTGAGCACGCGACGTAGCGCGGGGCTCTCCCGCATGATCCGCCGCAGGGCCGGTGCGGCGATCCGCCAGGCACGCCCTGCGCCCTGTACCACAGCGCTTCGCGGCGCCCCCTGCACGCCCAGTACCAGGGTGGCGCCGAGCATGCCCTCGCGGCCGATCAGCCCGGTTTCCAGGGGCGGATGACCGACCACCGAGTTGACCAAAGAGATCAACCCGGAGACCGGGAAGTACACCGCCTTGTAGGCCGCGCCGGCCTCGCAGAGTCTGGCGTCGAACACCAAATCCACCAATTCGGCCTCATCAAGCAGGCGGCGGCGGTCTACGCGCGGCAGTCCTTGTAATAGCCGATTGTCGACGAGCGTCGCACGGGCCATGGGCATTGCAGCATCCTTCGCAACGGTCGTGGCCGGATCAGACCGCACCTCGGAGCCTGGGCCGGAATGCTGCATTCTGTGCGTGCAAAGTGCGTTCGTTCTGTTCGCTGCACCGCATTGCCACTGCGTCAGTCATGGCGAAACGGTATGTTAGTTATCCGGAACGTGGTCCGAGTGCGCCGAGCGCGGGGGGCGCAAGGGATAGACAAGCAAGCGATCGAACTCACGCTTGACCACCGCATAGCACTCACAGCAGAGCCGCTCGAGCTTGGGTCGATCGAGCACGGTGATATGACCGCGGTTGTATTCGATGATCCCGAGGTCCTGCAGCTTGCCGGCCGCTTCGGTGACCCCCTCGCGACGCACGCCGAGCATGTTGGCGATCAGCTCCTGGGTCATGGTCAGGCGGTTGTCGGCCAGGCGATCGAGTGACAGCAGCAGCCAGCGGCACAGCTGCTGGTCGATCGAGTGGTGGCGGTTGCACACCGCGGTCTGCGCCATCTGGGTGATCAGCGCCTGGGAATAGCGCAGCACCAATACCAGCATTTCGCCATGGCGGTCGAACTCATCGCGCAGCGCCTGACCCTTCATCCGAAAGGCCGAGCCCGCGCTCTGGGTTACCGCGCGATTGGTGGTGCTCTCGCCACCCATGAACACCGCCACGCCGACCAGGCCTTCGTGGCCGACCACCGAGATCTCGGCCGAGGCGCCGCTTTCCAATACGTAGAGCAGGGAAACGATTGCATCGGTGGGAAAGTAGACGTGGCGCAGAGTGTCACCCGATTCGTACAGCACCTTGCCGAGCGGAAGCGTCACCAGCTCGAGTTGGGGGAACACGCGCTGTTGCACGTCCGGAGACAGTGCGTCGAGCAGGAGGTTCTGTTGCGGACGTGGCGTTTGGGGCATGACATGCACTTCCGCTGCTTGCAGATCGACACGTGTCGAACGGCTTGCAGCTTACCACCGCGCTGCGCCGCCCTATGTGCGATGGCGAACAATGCGGCGATCGTTGCATCGAGGCTTGCAGCGGACAGTTGCTGCCCGCTGCAGGTCGGGCGCAGGTACCGCCGGTTCAGCCGGTTCGATGCAGTTGGTTCTGGCGAATCACCACGCGGTCCCCGACGCGCAGGTCACGGTGATCGCGCTGCACGACTTCGGCCCAGCGACCATCGTCGAGGCGGATCTCGAAGCGGTAAGCGTAGTCACGCCCGTCGCGGCGAGACTCGGTGTTGTGGCCGATCACGCCGCCGGCGACCGCACCGGCCACGGTGGCGGCACGACGCCCGCTGCCCGAGCCGATCTGATTGCCGAGTACGCCACCGATGATGGCGCCGAGCACGGCGCCGCTACCCTTCGTTCGCTCGCGGATGGCGACTTCCTCGATGTACTCGATCGTGCCGCACCGCTGACAGCGGCCTGAACGGTAGCCGTCTCTGGCCTGATGGCCGTCGCTGGACTGATAGTGCTCACCCGAGCGATGGCGGTCCTGGTAGCGCGGCGAGGCAACACAGGCGACCAGCAACAGGCTGACCGCGGCGATGCCGATGATGTTGCGGAACGTGGCATACATGGTGTTCTCCAGTGGTTGCGCGCTGGGTGAAGGGGAGAAGCCGCGCGCGGACTCCAGACCGGAAGCTGATCGATGTACGGGTGTGTCTTGCCCGCGGCTAGCGCCGGGAAGGAGCACTGTCCACAGTCACTCTCCGATCACGCTTTGACCGGCGCGGCATCCTGTTGCAGGACGAAGCTGATCCGCAGGATGACCCGATAGGCGACGATCTTGCCGCCCTCGATGCGCAGCTTCTGGTCCTTGATCCAGGCGCCACGAACGTGATTCAGCGACATATCGGCGCGACGGATCCCCGACTCGATGGCGTCTTCGAAGCTGACCTCGGATTCGGATGAGATTTCGACGATCTTGGCGACACTCATTGCCTGAACTCCTGATGCGTGAGGGGGCGTGAGCCGCAAGCCCACGGTCGGACGGACCGACCGTGGCCTGGGGTTGACACTCGGTTGCTCGACAATCAGCTGGTGTGGCGACGCGAGCGGCGACGCAAGGTCAAGCCGGCTCCGCCGAGCAGGGAAAGAGCGGCGCCGAGTGCAATCAGCGGAAGCGGGCCGGCGGTATCCGGCAGCCGATCCCTCGGCGTTGCCTGGCGCGGCTCGAGCTGGGCCAGCTGGACCGGCTCGCGCTGGGTTTCGGTGCTCACCGCGGCCTCAGGAGTCTCCTCGTACCTCATCACCTGCACGTAGGGCTGTGACGGCTCGGTCGGCTCGGCGGCGAAGCCGTACACGCCCTCCGGAATGTAGAGGTTGAGTGTCTGCCTCGGGCGCAGCTCGGAGAACCGGTACTTGCGACCATCCAGGGTCACGCGTTGGTCCCGGGTCGGCATCAGGGTCAGATTGCCCAGCGAACGGTCGTGGGTGTCCTGAAACCTGGAGGTGAAGGAGCCATCCGAGTTGCTGCGAACGAAATCGGCCTCGAAGCGGGCCCACTTCTCGCCATTGACGATCACGACTTCGCGGCAGCCGTCGACGATGCGCGGAAACTGTTTGACCAGATCCAGATTCCAGACCACGTCGGTGCACTCGGCCCGGTGCATTTCGGGCGGTGTCAGCTGGTTGGTGTCGAGCGCCTGCTGGGCGAAACTGCCGGTGCTGAGGAACAGACCTGCCAGCAGCAGGGCCAGGGGAGTCTTGGAAGGGATCATGGAAGTTTTCACGGGTGGTACTCCTTCGGTGTACGGGTGACGCGGAACTGGCGACCGCTGCGGAATCGCTGCGGTGGCTCAGGGGATGATCTCGGCGCGCACGATGTAACGCTGCGGCGCGCTGCCGACGAAATGGAAGGGGTAGCAGGTGACCAGGGTCAGTGCCGCCTGTGCTGTCGGATGTAGGGGCGAGACGTCGGAAGGGTCGACGATGGACAGCTGGGTGATCCGGTAGTCGCGTTGCTGGTTGGGCAGGGCGAGCTCGATCGTGTCGCCGACCACCACGTCCTGCAGGGTGCGGAAGTAGCCGTCGCGATGCGCGGCGATGCCGACATTGCCAAGGCTCTCGGGGGTCGCGGTGCCTTCGACCCATGCTGCACCGCGATTGAGGTTGCGCTCGTTCAGCTCGGCGTATACGGGCACCTCGAGCTCCACCCGCGGGATGCGCAGGAGGGCCACGGGCAACTCGCGCACGGATTCCGGATCCTGACTGTGCTGCGCATAGGCACGAATCCGGGCGTTGGACCAAAGGGTCTGCTCCGGCGCAGCAATCGCATGCAGTGAAGGCAGGTCCGGGGCGGGTTGCAACTCGACTTGCGCAGGTGCCACGGGCCCCATGCCCAGCGACTGGGTGTCGATGGCGGCGTTGAACTCCTGCACCGCCAGACGGCGTTCGATCTCGCCGGTCGAGCGTGCGCCGAGGTACAGGCCGAGCAGGAGGATGCCGATGCTCCAGGCGCTGATCTCCAGGGCGCGGCGCTGGCTGCGCGCGCTCATGCCGGCATCGCTTCGAAGGCAAGGGTCGACGGTGCTGGGAGTGCTCGTTGCATGCTTGCTCGGAAGGCGGTCGTGCCGCTTCGAATGGAGACGGAAGCATGCGTCAGCAGGTGTGCCGACGTCGGTGCGCTGTCGCACCCAACACGGTGTTTCGAAGTGCGTTCGAACGTACTCGATGCGTTCGGATACGGTCGTGCTGGTCGACTCGCGTCGGTCAGGGAACGTGAACGACGGCACAGGGTGTTGCATGGCACATTCGAGTCGCACATCGCACGCACGGCAGGGCGAGCTTCAGCCGCTGCGCGCCGGGCGTTCGTGCACGCGTCGACCGAATCGCGGCTGAAGCCGTTCGTACATGGGCGCGAAGACGATGCGTTGACCTCCGGTCTGCTGGCGAAGATTGCTAGCCGGCGGCGACGTCGCGCAGCTGCCAGTGCGACCCGGCGAGCCAGCGCAGGCGTCGGATCAGCAGGTCGGCGGGGAGCTTGGTCGTGGCGACCAGGTTGATCGCCAGATGAGACTGCGAAGCCTCGACGCTGGCCATGGGATCGGTAGCACCCAGCGCCGGCTCGATCGCGTCGGGATCCGGCTGCAGGGCGCTCCAGCGCTTGAACAATGTGTTCTCGCGCAGGGCGCCCTGCAGCTCGTCGGCGAATCCATCGCCGCTGACCGCGTGGAAACTCAGCTCCGGGAGTTCGCCACGCGCCCGTGCAGGGTCAGGAAGACGGAGGAAGTAGCGCACGATGAAGGCCGCTGGCCGGACCGGGGTCAGAATCTACCGGTCAGCACCAGTATCAGCACGATGATCAGCACCAGGCCGACGCCGCCGCTGGGGCCGTAGCCCCAGTTGCGGCTGTGGCCCCAGCGCGGGATCGCGCCGACCAGCATCAGGATGAGGACGATAAGTAGCAGGGTGCCCAGTGACATGAAGGTCTCCTTGGAACGTAGGATGCGAGCGGAAAGGGGCGCCGATGCAGACGATCGACTGTGCCTGCAGGCGCAAGGGTGTTAGCGGAAATTCAGGCCGTTGCCCCCGAGCAACCCGATCACGCCGATCAGGATGAGATAGATCGCCACGATGTAGTTCAACAGGCGCGGCTTTATCAGGATCAGGATCCCGGCCAACAGGGCGATGATCGGAGCGAGACTCAGTTGGATGTTCATGCCGGGTTCCTCGTTGACGGGTGGGTTGATCGGCTTTGACTACGTGCGATGGAATGCGCCGGTGGACTGCGCTGAGTCGCGACGGTTGTGCGCATCGTCGCCACGCACATCGGACGCGGGCCCTGGGGCTGCTCAGTACGCTGGCGGGCGATCCTTGCGGTTCGACTCGCCGCGCTTCGCTTCCTTTTCCTTGCTCTGGTCTTCCTGTTCGGCTTGTGCTTCTGCAGCCTCGCGCTCGGCACGGCTGTGGCTGCGGATGCGTGGATCGTCGTTGTCGATCGTGCGTGTGTTGCGTTCACGTGCAGCCTCTTCGACGGACTGGCGTTGCCCGTCGGCGGCGGCCCCGGCCTCGCGTTGGCCCTGCCTGTCCACCTGGACGTCGGATCCGCGCTGCCGTCGCGCTTCGTTCTGACGTGCGCGTTCCTGTTCGGGTGATCTGGCGGATTCGCGCTGCCGTTGCATGTCCGCTTCGGGGCTGGTTTCACGTTGCAGGCGAGCATCGTTCTGCCGTGCGCGCTGCTGTTCGGCGGCGGCAGCCTCGCGTTGCCGTTGAGTGCCCGCCTCGGCGCCGGCTTCACGCTGTCGACGCGCATCGTTCTGCTGCGTAGGCTGCTGCTCGGCAGCGGCCGCAGCCTCGCGCTGCTGGCGAGCTTCTTCCTCGGCAACTCGACCTGCCTGCGAGGCAGTATTGAAGTCGCGCCGTCGCCCTTGGCCTACCTGAGGCATAGCCTGGCGTGCCGGCGTCTGTTCCGGCTGGCCACGCGCACCGACCTGTGCGGGCTTCGATGGTGCCCTGCGCGAGGGCGTGGCGCGCAGGTTGATCGTGGTCTGGGTGATCGGCACGACGCGCACGCGCTGCGCACGCTCGGCCGGGCGACCCTCGTTCGATGTCGCAGGCTTCGCGTTCGCCGGCTGTCCGGAGTTGCGCTGCCGCTGACTCTCGCGCTCGGCGATCGGCCGTTGACGAGGCGACGGCGCACTGCGTGCGAGCACCGCGCGATCGAAGTGGCCGCGCTGCGCTGGGTTCGAGATCGGCTCGTTGCCGCCCAGCACACTGCGTTGCACCGGAGCGACCGCGGCACGGCGGTGGATCTGACCGCTGCTCAATGCGCGCTGGTCGAGCTCGATGCGTGCGGTGCGCACCGCACGGGCATTAACGAACACGTCGTTGGGTACCGCGGTGATCGCACCACTGCGATGGCGGTGCATGTAGCTCGGTTGGCTGATCCGGTTGTCGCCACGGGCATAGCCACTGTAGTAGTTGTTGATGACGGTGTTGTTGATCACCGTGTTGTTGATGTTGACCCGGCTGAAGTAGTCGCGGCTCGCGCGATACGAAGGCATGTAGACTTCGCGCGGCCCCAGCGGAAACCAGCCGATCGGATCGCTCCGACCGCCCAGCGAGATTGAAACGCTCCAGTCCCGGCCCCCGATGAAGGCCACCAGCGCCGGCGCGTAGACCGGGCGGACCTGACGCGGGCCGGGAATCCAGCCCCAGCGGTTGGAGACCGTCACCCAGCGACCGTAGTGGGAAGGTGCAAAGCCCCAAGGGGCGTCATCGACCCAGGTCCAGCCCCACGGCTCCTGCCAGATCCAGCGGCCGTCGCGATACGGCGCCCAGTCGGCGCGCACCTGCGAGGGGAACCACACGTCGCCATACTGGCTGACGCGTTGCCAACGGCCGTAGCCGTCGAGACTGGCGAAGCCGGCAAGGTCGTCGTCCAGATAGCGCAGGGAATCCGAGCGTGCCAACCGAGCGTCGCGCTCTCGACAGTAGCGATCGAAGCCATCTTCGCGCGGCAGCGCGGTCAACGTGTAGTCGTACAGATCCTGGTCGTAGAAGGTCGCGGCATCGCCGGCACGCAGCGGAAAGCTGCCGCGCTCGCCGTAGGCTTCGCCTGCACCTTCCCAGACCACGATGGTGACGGTCGGCGATCGGTCGGCGACATCGATGCGGTAGCGACCGGCACGGGTGACCACGAAGGCCAGCGAGGGTGTGGCGATCTCGAAGCTCTGGCCGCGGTGAAGGCGACGCACCCGCAGGTTGAGGGTGCCCTCGGTAAGGCGGATCTGCGCCAACCCGTCGTCGAGACCGAGAATCTCGATACCGGTGTTCGGGCCGAGGCGCATCGCGGCACTGTCGATCTGCAGTTCGACGTGGGCGTTGGACTGGGTCCACAGTCGATCGCCGCGAATCAATGGACGGTTGCGCTGCAAGCCGATCCAGGAATCCTCCCCGGACGGCGAGTACCCGACTTCGCCATGACGGTCGCTCGGGTAGGCGACGCGACCAGGCGGGTCGTCGTAGTCCGATGACTCATGGCCGGATTGGGCCTGGCTCGCAAGGCCGGTGGTCAGTAGCAGCAAACAGGCCAGGCCGCGCCAGCGGATCGAACGAGTCATCGTATTCTCCTGGTAGTTGGAGCGTGCGGCCCTGCCTCGGGTTGCGGTCATGGAGGCGCAGCGAGGCTGCCCTGCTCAGGCCTTGCTGCGGCCGACCAGGAGGACAATGCCGACCAACACGGCACCGCCGCCGAGCCACACCGGAATGTTGACGGTCTCCTTGTCGCGAACGCTGAGTTCGATCGGGCCGATCTTGGCTTCGTGGGTCTCGCGGGTGTAGCTGAAGCCGCCGTAGGCCAAGGACAGGGCGCCTGCGATGATCAGGAAGAGTGCGGCGGCGCGGATGGTGTCCATGGAGATCGCTCCTTGAAGTGCTGAACGTTCTGCTGCGTGGCGCACGCAGCGGCTGTGCGCGCCGTTGCCGGGAAACGGCGGGGCTGCCCCCTTCTCGGACCGGCTGATCGAAGCGAAGGGATGCCTCAAGGCTAGCTTGATCGGCCCCGGGCGGTCGGTACGTCAGCGCACATAGGGGCGCTTGCCTCCACGCGCCAGGAACGTTGAGTCGGTTCGGTCATGGCGCCTTGGCCGATACCCGAACGTGTTAGGGAGCCTCTGAACAAGTCCAGTGCCCCGCGTTGCTACGGAGTGCGTTCGCACCAAGTCGGACGCCATAGGACGTGGTGGTGCCACGTTCAAGGCGGCCAACGCGGCTGCGGGCGCACACCGTGGCAACCCTTCGGGCCGGGATTGTGCAGCCATCCAGCTGTGTTGCGCGTCTTGGCTGTGGCACCACCACACCCTGCGACGCGCGCCTTGCTGGCCGGCTGCACAACCTCCGGCGCGGAGCGCTGGACTTGTTCAGAGGCTCCTTAGCGCGCTGCCTGGTCAGATTGCTCGCGTAGTTCCGAACACCGCTGGGGCGTCTCGCACTGGACCTCGACGATGGCTGCCTTGGCAGGCTCACAGAGCCATGTGTATGGGTAGTGCCGCAAAGCAGTACGGCGCGCCCCTGAGAGCGCGCCGTATCCTGCTCTCCTCAGCCTTGCTGAGGAAGCATGGTGCTGCCGTGGTTCCGTCTTGATCAGCCGGAGTGCTTGAGTTCGCTCGCGTCGACGCTCTTCACGCCGCGCACGTTGCCAGCCATGTCGATGGCCAGCGCCCGCTCGACGCCGCTCTCGACCGTGCCGCGCAGGCGCACCACACCGTCCGCGGTGGAGACCTCGATGTCGGAACCATCCACGTTGCTCGAATAGCCGAATGTGGACTTCACCTTGATCGTTATCCACGTATCTGCCATGTCCTGGGCAGCGCTGGCCTCTGCAGGCGGTTCCACGGCATCGACGACCAACTGGTTGTCGACCGAGCGCACTCCGGGCGTGTTGCGCGCAATGCTGCCGGCGGCGGTCCTGGCCGCGGGGCTATTGGCGGTACCCTTGAGCTTGACGTTGCCCCAGCTGGTGTCGACATCGGTCGTCACTGCGCTGGCGTACTTGCTCCACAGCAGCTTGTTCTTGATCGCCGCCGTGATGCTGGCATCGTCGACGATGTCGCCGAAGCTGCGTTCGGTGCCACGCGCAGGCGGGTTGAACGCGGCGTCCACGACAATCTGGTTGTCGACTTCCTTGACCCCATCGACGCTGAGCGCGATCTGCGTGGCGAGTTCCTTGTTGACGTCCTCGGCGACCTTGCCGGTCAAGGTTGCCTTGCCATTCTCGACGGAAACGCTGATGTCGTGAGCGCGCAGATAGGGGCTCAGCGCATAGCTTGTCCAGATCTGGCTTTCCTTACGGGCGTTGGTGATGTCCTGGGCGCCGTCCGCGTACGCGGAACCACTGGCGGAAATCAGGGCCAGCGAGATGGCAGCTGCAAGCGCGACTGTGCGAAGTGACTTGTACATGGTGGTTCTCCGAATGGGTTTACCGGGACGTGCCGTGCATCAAGGTGTCGGCACGGTGGATAGGGGAGGGTCGGGAGGGCTGGGTGATGCGTGTGGCGACGATCAAACGGGCCTGCGGGCGCCGATCGCCTCCGGTGGCTGGCTCATCAGGTCGTCATCGCCCTGGGCGGCACGCAGTGGCGCGACGCGCATGGCCAATCGCATGACCTGCCTTGCTCTCTCTCGCTTGCTGTCGACGCCTTCCATTGCGGCCGCCGCCGTCTTGGGGATGCCGTTCGACTTGCCGCGCTTGAGGAGAATCCTCGCAAACGTGTTGGTGCCGGCGCGTGGGACGGCGCCTTCAGGGGTCTTGTTGCCGGTGCTCTTCATGATGACGACCTTTGTGTGGTGTCTCCTCCGGCACGCGGAGTGCACGGTCGGCGGAAGGACCCAGGCTAGCCGGCGCGGCATCCGGTGTCGGTGCGCCAGCACACCCACGACCGCGGCGCTGTCCCGCACGTGCACGGCATCATGCGACGCCTCTGGCCTACCTCGTTCCGGCGCAGGTCGGAGGTCACGGGCGCTGAACATCGGGCAGCTGATTCATTGGTGGGACGATGCGAAGCGCATTGCGATCTGCTGATCGGCGGGCAGGGGGGTGTGTGGTGGCGCACCGAATTCATCCAGTAAACCAGCTAAACCTGATCCGGAAACTGGCAATCGGCCCGTCGATGCGTCTCGTCATCAGAATCTCCGGAGAGCTGTCATGAACCCGCACCCAGCATGCTTCCATCGATCACCTGGTGGGCTTCCGGCAGTGCCGTTCCCGTGTTGACCATCGAAGCGATCCGCGAAGTGCGTCGGCACACGGGGGTGTCGTCGCTCGACGCCGTGCACGCACTGTTCGTCTCGGATGGCGACCCGAAGGGCGCCATCACCTACCTGCATGCTCCGCATGGGGCGGTTAAGTCACTTGGGGTGAGCGGATCCCATCGGGCGGCCAGGCTTGCCGAGGCGCTGAACGGGACGGGCCTTTGGTTCCAGTGTGAGCAACTCGACCGTGAGCAGTGGCGCTTCTCCGTGGCGCCTGCCCACTTCAGGACGCTGCTGGACTTGCATGCCCCGCTGGCGCGTCCGAGCGGTGGGGCAGCGGTGTCGACCCGCTCGTTCGATCTTCCCCCAAACGTCGATGTCCTAAAGCAGTGATAACGTTCAGTTCCACCGCCGGCCCGAGCGTCATGATGTTTGTCGACCTAGGCGGGCACATGCTCGACCTGATCGGGAAGACGCGCAGCAAGGAGGGTGTCATCATCGCGGAAGACCTGCATGAAACACTGCAGCGTCTTCGGGCTGCCGTGGCCGGCGGCCGCGCCTGGGAAACACTCGGCGGCGATAGGAAGGAGGTGGCGCACGACCCTCCCGGTGATGATCGACGCTCGTCGATCTCGCTCGCGCAGCGTGCGCAACCGCTGATTGAATTGCTGACGCTGTCTCTGCAGGCGCGTCAACCAGTGACGTGGAAGTAGCGCCACGCCTCGCGAGGCAAGATGGCTGGGTGGGAAGGCGTCGCCATCGTTGCTGGCCGGGGTCTCCGGTTCTCTCTTTCTATTCAGAACTCGAACTGGACGCGACGGTCGTTCTCGATGTAGCTGAATCGATTGGTGGCAGACGCCTGATCGGCACCTTCGCAACGCATCGTGAACTCAACCAGTGCTGCGCTCACACGCAACTCGTTGAGGCGCTCATAGCCAAGGAGGCCGAGGGTGGCTCGCTGGCGACTCGGCAGCGATCGCGGATGGGAACGAGCCCCGCTGCACGGTGCGGCTTTCCGGCGACGGAGTCTGTCCGGCAGCACACATAGTCGACAGCACAACATGTGACCCACCGGCTGGCGATAGACGTGTCGCCAGGAGACTGCGATCCCGTGCAGCCGCGATGGAAGTGCGCGCCAGGGCAGGGGAAGCCGAAAGACCAACCGGACAGTCGGGCCTCCGGTCTAGATCTGCGACTTGAAATATCGGAACGAGTGCACGAAGGCGTCACGGATCTTCTCGATCTCGGTGACCATGCCTTCCCAGGTGTCGACGCCGGCGGACTGCATCTCATCGAGCTTGGCGATAGCCGACTTCGACTGGGCCCGCATCTTCTCCAGCTGCGCTTCGTATTGCTTGCGTGCGTCCTTCTTGGCGCCTTCGGCCCTGTCCTCGAGCACTTTCATGTTCGCGTTGAGCTTGTCGATGGTGGATTTCATGTCCTTGACGTATTCGTCGCGATTGCGCATGGAGCTCTCCTCGAGAAGGCGGATTGGCAGGTCCCTGCATGCTGGCCTTCATGGCCTGCAAGCGTCTGTGCGCTGGAGTACACAGCGCGGTTCCGAGGTACGGCCAGCAAGGCGCGGGCGATGCCCCAGAGAGAGCTAGACCGCCGTCGGCAGCCGCATGGCGCCGGGCGTGTCGAGGGCGACCACGCCGACGACAGCCAAGGCCAGCACGCCGATCACTGGGCCGATACAAGGGATGCAGTTGAGCACGCCGCTGATCGTGCCCCACAGCAGGACATCGGCCTGGTCCTGTCCCCTCCAGAACAGGGCGCCGGCGACCAGAGCGCCGAGCACCGTGTTGATCGTGATGACATGACCGGCAGGGTCGCTGCGTCTCCGCAAGGACACGCTGGCCGGACCGCGCTGCGCCTCAGTGCGTGCGGCGGGCAAACGCCGCCATCAGTGGCTTGACGCTGATGCCATGCAGCAGGATCGACAGCGTCACGACGATCAGCGTCAGGTGGACGAGTTGCAGCGCGAGCGGCTCCGGCAGGCCATGCTGGATGGCGTACATCAGGTAATACAGTGATCCGATGCCGCGCACACCGAACCAGGCACACAGCCCCTGGATGCGCCAGGGCGTGCCGGTGGGAATCAGGGCGAGCAACACACTGAGCGGCCTTGCGACGAAGAACAGGAACAGGGCCAGCCCGACCGCGGGCAAACTCCACGAGTCGAGAAACAGCGATCCGCCGACCAATAGCACCAGGACCAGTTCGGACAGGCGCTCCAGTTGCTCCTTGAAGACCAACGAGCCGAGGCTGATCGAGTGGTCGGCAACGGGATCAGATCTGCCCGGAGAAACGGTCGGGACGCTGTCGGTCAGGGGAGGCGATGCAAGCGCCGACCGCGCCAGTCTCGTCTCGGTCTGGCGTAGCGCCACCGCGGCGACGAACACCGCGATGAACCCCCAAGCGTCGATCAGTACGGAGGCGCCATACACCACACCGATCAATCCCAGGCCAAGAAAATCATGCAACAACTCCGAGCTATCCGCGTCACGGCGCAATGCGGTGCTCGTACGTGCCAGAACGATGCCACCGAGCATGCCCAGAGCTATCGCCGCGCCGGTCGCCCAGAGCACATCCATGAACAGCCAACGCAGGCCCGAATCACCGAGATCGTGAAGTCCGAGCAAGCCCAATCCCAGCACCACGAAAGGGAAGGCGCTGCCATCGTTCATCCCGGCCTCAGAGGTCAGATTCATTCGCAACTGGTCGCGATCACCCGGATGGCGTACTTGCACGTCGGTTGCCAGCACCGGGTCGGTCGGCGCCACGATGGCGCCGAGCAGGATTCCCGCGCCCAGCGGCAGGTCGAGCAGGAAATAGGCAAAGCCCGCCACCATCGCCACCGAAAGGCTCATTGCCAGCGTCGCCAGCAGGACAGGCGCGCGCCAATGCGGCCAGCGAAACGGCACCGGCATCTTCACACCGGCGGAAAACAACGAGATCAACACCGCCGCTTCGGTCAGGACTTCGAGCAGTGCCGACTGCTTCAACGGATTGAAATGGAACAGATTCAGCACGGTAGGCCCGGCGAGCAAGCCCACCGCCAGATAGATGATGGCCGGGGTGACCGGGGCCCGCTTCATCAGCGTCTGCCCCAGGCCAATGGTCAGCAACAGGATGCCAATCAACAAGAACCATTGGGCGTTGCTCATCGGCGACACTGCCTTTGGCGAATTCAAGGAATTGAGTGAGCAATACTTGGCGCCCCGGCTGGACTGCGCGCTCCGCCGAACGAACAGCATAGCGCCACCCCGAGAACAGTCTGTACCCGCGGGTTCGCAAGCGGCTGGGGTAAACCCGACGTCAACGCCATGCCGCCGAGCATCTGCCGCGCACGACGGCTTCGAATCTCCCTGCCTTGTGAGGCCTCCGGGGCTCAATGCTCGGTCGGGTGTTCCCGGGTGCGAAGGAACTGACCGGAAGGCATGCATTCGGTCCGTCAGGAAATGACCAGAGACATCGCCGAAGAGCCGGCTTTCCAACGGAGATTTCGTGACCACCCTCTGGTCAGTCTTCAATGCACGCAGCTGGTTGGTTTTCTGCGAGCGCGCCAACAGGACACAGCGACCTTCGCGGCGGATATCGATTCGCTTCGACCGGATAGCCGCGCTATCGTCGATCGCTGATCGATATGTTCAGTGATGGTGGCCGCACCAGACTGAAGTGGCTGGCCTGCATCCGGCCATTGCGGCGCGCGCAGGCGAATGGCCGCCAGGCATGCCCTCATTCAGGCGTCGCAGCGTGCGCCTCAACGGCATCCTGATCGACCGCTTCGATGCCCAGGAGGCGGCCGGCTACCCGACCGTGTGCAAGGGTCGCTATGCGGTCGGCGAGCATATTTTCCACGCGCTTGAAGAACCGACCAGCCTCAACACCCTCGACCTGCTTCCGCGGCTCGCCGCAGCCGGCGTGGTCGCGCTCAAGATCGAGGGTCGGCAACGCGGCGCGGCCTATGTGGCAGCGGTGACCCGGGTCTGGCGCGCAGCCATCGACCGGTTCGAGTCCGAGCCCGACGGCTGGCAGGCGCAGCCGGGATGGCAGGAGCGGCTGGCCGCCCACGCCGAGGGTCATCAGACCACCCTTGGCCCCTATCACCGCGGCTGGCAATGACAACACAACACGGAGCTTGCGCCATGCAGATCAGCCTGGGCCCGCCACAATACTTCTGGCCACGCCAACAGGTGCTGGATTTCTACCGTCAGGCGGCAGACTGGCCGCTGCAGCGCGTCTACCTGGGGGAGGTGGTCTGCAGCAAGCGCCGTGAGCTGCGCGCGCGCGACTGGCTGACGCTGGCCGCGACATTGGAGGAGGCCGGCAAGAGCGTCGTGCTCTCGGCCCTGGCCCTGGTCGAGGCGGAAAGCGAGCTGTCTTCGATGCAGCGACTGGTGGAGAACGGGCGCTGGCAGATCGAGGCGAACGACATGTCCGCGGTGCAGCTGTGTCGCGAGCGCCGGCTACCCTTTGTCGGCGGCCCGAACCTCAACGTCTACTCGCACCGCGCGCTCGGCATGCTGGTCGAGGACGGCATGCAGACCTGGGTGCCCGGCGTCGAGCAGGGCAGGGATCTGCTCCGCGAACTTCTGGCCGCGGCCGGCCGCGAGGGGATGACGCTGCCCGAACTCGAAGTACAGGCCTGGGGACGTCTGCCGCTTGCCTGGTCGGCCCGCTGCTTCACCGCCCGGGCCTACGATGTTGGAAAGGACGACTGCGGCTTCCGCTGCATCCAGCATCCCGACGGCCTGCCGCTGGCCAGCCGCGAGGGCCAGGCCTTCCTGCGCATCAATGGCATCCAGGTGCAAGGCGAGGAGATATGCGACCTCGGCCCCGAGCTGCCTGCACTGCGCGAGCTCGGCGTGGCCCGATTGCGCCTGTCCCCGCAGGCTGAAGGGATGGACGAAGTGGTGAGGCACTTCGCCCTGGCGGTGGGAGGCCCCGGCGCACCCCCGCGACTGGGCGCGGTCAATCGCTACTGGGCGAACGCGCCGGCGTCTGCAGCCTGAGCGTAGAATGACGATCGGCGCAGGGCAGGGCGCAGGTCTCGCGCCTGCCCAATGCCGTGCACGGCTCAGGCAGCGTCGCGCTCGCGCTCGTCGACCTGGGCCAGCTTGATCCGGTTGTTAAGCACCCGGACCTCGGACTGCGGGAACGGAATGCCGATGCCTGCCTCGTCCAGCGACTGCTTGATCCGCTTGAGCATGGCAAATCGCGCCGGCCAATAGTCGGACTGCGCAGCCCAGGCGCGCACGGTGAACACAACCGAGCTGTCGGCGAGCGAGCTGACGAAGGCCTGCGGGGCCGGCTCCTTGAGAACGCGATCGTCCTGCGCTGCGCTATCCAGCAGGATCTTCTCGCTGCGGTCGAGATCGGAGTCATAGCTCACCCCGACCTCGAACACCATCCGCCGCTGCGGCTCGCGCGAGTAGTTGACGATGGCGCTGCCAGCCACCTCCGAGTTCGGCACGCTGACGAACTGGCCATCGGCCGTACGCAGCCGGGTGAGAAACAGTCCGATCTCACGAACCTCCCCCGATTCGTCGCCGACATCGACGAATTCGCCGACATTGAACGGGCGCAGGAACAGTAGCAGCAGGCCCGATGCGACGTTCGCCAGGGTGTCCTTGAACGCCAGACCGATCGCAAGGCCTGCCGCACCGATCAGGGCGATGATGCTGGAAGTCTGCACGCCGAACTGGCCGAGCACGGCGACCAGCAGGATGATCAACACGCCAAGCTTCGCGATCCGGC